>CAZYRP010000011.1:0-51582 GCA_964649465.1 uncultured Granulosicoccaceae bacterium
GTCCAGGTCCGTCTCCTGTGTCGATCCTTGATACCAAATTGCTTTGTTGATCCATAACACTGACAAACGGTCCAAGGTTTGGGAAGCCCTGGTTTATTTCTAAATACGAGGCCAATTCGCCCACTACACAGTCAGGGCATGTGCCCGAGGTGATTGCGAGTCCGCTGGGTCGATGCATGTTGTTGATCTGTGTTTCGTATTTCCCGTTTACATCGAACACCTGGACTCTGGAGTTTTCCCTGTCTGCCACATAAATCCAGTCATCTTCGTCGCAGCAAATATTATGTGGAAGATTGAACTCCCCGGGACCTGAACCGGGTGAACCCCAGCTATTTAGATGTTTTCCGTTGGGATCAAATCTGTGGATGCACGCGTTTTGGTATCCATCGGATACAAAGATATCGCCAGACGAAGAAACAGTTGAATGGGTGCACTTGCAAAACGGTTTGCCGCTCATAAAACCTGAACTCACGCCGGGTGTTCCGATTTCTAATAATAGCTTCCCATCAAGCGTGAATTTTCGAACCGTGTGATCGAAATTGTCTGTCAGATAAATGCATTGATCCGGCCCGATAGAAGCCCCGTGAGGGTTTTCAAAAATACCCTGTCCCCAGGTCGACAATACATCACCACTTTGGCTCAGGACTACCATGGGTGTGTTGCCGCGATTGAACAAATAAACCCGATCTTTGGCATCCACAGCGATGCCCGCAACATCACCCAGAACTAATTCAGGTGGCAGATTTGCCCAGTCTGGAAGCGGCTTATAAGTATGGTGACCTTTACCCAGCAGTTCAGTCATGTCTATTCCACTCTTTATGGTTTTATTGCATCGCTGCCACACATAACCAGTTTTTATCACATATGACAAGCTACCGAGAAAGTCTTGACCATAGCGATATCAGTTATGGTGGCTGCTATTGCTTGCATCTCCCAGTGCGAGATAGTTGTCTATGCCTTTGATTTTGTCTTCCGCATGATGGTTAACGTACAGAACGGTGGAATCACTGCGCGCGCAAATTAGCTCGATTAACGCAAGTACTCGCTGTCTGTTCATATCATCCAGACCAAGGCAGGGTTCGTCCAGTATCAGTAGTGGTGGGTGTTTGACCATTGCCCGTGCTATCAGTAGCAATCGCTGATCACCGTAGGATTGACTGGTAAAAGTATCATCGGCACGTTCTCTCATGCCCAGTACTTCAAGCCAGAGGTTGGCGATATTTTTTTGATTGTCTGTGGGTTTGCTGTACAAACCTATGCTGTCATAAAAGCCTGAGATAATAACGTTGCGCAAACTGGTGCCGACTGTGTATTCCCACTGTAGTGCGGTTGAGACGTAGCCGATAAACTGTTTGATCTGCCAGATGCTCTCGCCGCTGCCGCGTTGAAAGCCGAATACGAATATGTCGTTAACATAGCACTGCGGATGATCGCCGGTTATCAGAGACAATAGCGCTGTCTTGCCGCTGCCGTTTGGCCCGGTCAGTTGCCAGTGAGTACCCGGGTTGATTGTCCAGTTAAGATTTTCAAATATAATGGAGTCTGCGTATTTGATCGCACCATTACTTATTCGTACCAGTGGATTTTGAGTATCCAGCTCCGGGAGTTTACTGTCTGTATCTGTTGGTGGTACCTCAAGGTCTGCAGTTTTTAAGTGCAGTAAAGCCTCCAGATGCTGCCGTGCTTCGGTATTAGTACGTGCGATCTGTTGTTCAAGTTTGCCTTCGGCGACATAGGCTATGTGAGTTATAAAGCCCGGACACCGATCCAGTCGGTTCAGCACAGTGACAATTGTAGTATCTTCGGCAATCGCAGCTAAATGCGTATTCAGTGCTTCAAGGCTTGCGACATCTAAACCTTCGAACGGTTCATCCAGAATCAGTAGCTCGGCATCTGAAGTAAGCGCACGTATTAGCATCACTTTGCGTGACTCACCGGTTGAAAGTTTTCTAAAGGCTCTGTCCAGTAGTGGCGTCAGACCGAACTTTTCAATCAGTTCATCGGCGAGTGGTTTGTTTTTGCAGACGTCAGCAATTATTTCTGCTACTGGTGTGCCTTCAGCGATGACATCCATAATGTCTGCGTCATCTTTTTTGCGTTCGGCTTCGATTAATTCCTGCTGTGCTTCAAAAGAGACAATGCCAATTCGGGTAGGCAGGTTTTCGACAACGCCTTTGTGAATTTCTCCAGCGCCGGTCAGTATTGCAGCGAGCGCGGATTTGCCGGATCCGTTACTGCCACAAATCAGCCAGTGGTGCTCGGGGTGCACTTTCCAGTTGATGTCTCGACAGATAAAGCCTTTGTCAAACTCGACGGTGGCATTTTTGAGCGTGATGGAATAGGGCAGTGGCATGGGTATCCGGTTCCAAAAAAAAGGCCAGTGGTTTACCGGCCTTTTGGTGTATGCATCAGATAACTGAAAATCAGATAATTTTCTTCATGTCAGACATGTGTCCACGCAAGGTCGCACCAATCGCTTCGACCGGGTGGTTGCGTATGGCTTCATTGACTTCGATCAATCGAGCGTTATCAACGCCGCTGTGATTTAACTGCAAGCCGGAACCGATGACATCGGTCTTGATGTTTTTCATGAAATCACCGAGTAACGGTACGCACGCGTGGTTGTATAGGTAACAACCATATTCTGCAGTGTCTGAAATAGTTGAGTTCATTTCATAAAGCTTTTTGCGTGCAATGGTATTGGCAATCAACGGTGTTTCATGCAGTGATTCATAGTATGCCGAATCTGCAATAATGCCGGCCGCTGTCATAGTTTCAAATGCCAGCTCGACTCCGGCTTTGACCATGGCAACCATCAGAATGCCATTATCAAAATACTCCTGTTCGGTAATTTCTACATCGCCTGCATCAGTTTTTTCGTAGGCAGTTTCAGCTGTATCTGCGCGCCAGCCGAGGAGGTCTTTATCATCATTTGCCCAGTCTGCCATCATGGTGGCTGAGAATTTACCGGTCATGATGTCGTCCTGATGCTTGTTGTAAAGCGGGCGCATGATGTCTTTCATTTCTTCTGCAAGCTCAAATGCTTTAATTTTTGCAGGGTTGGACAGTCGGTCCATCATGTTGGTTACACCACCGTATTTCAGTGCTTCGGTGACTGTTTCCCAACCGTACTGAATTAGCTTTGACGCGTAGCCAGGGTCAATGCCTTCTTCAATCATTTTGTCAAAGCACAGCAGTGAACCCGTTTGCAGCATGCCGCACAGAATGGTTTGCTCACCCATCAGGTCAGACTTTACTTCGGCAATAAACGATGACATCAACACGCCTGCTTTGTGACCACCTGTGCCAACCGCGTAGGCTTTAGCCAGTGCCAGACCTTCGCCATTCGGGTCATTGTCTTCGTGAACTGCAATCAGCGTTGGCACGCCAAAGCCACGGACGTATTCGGCACGTACCTCAGAGCCTGGGCATTTGGGCGCTACCATAATGACTGTTAGATCGTCGCGAACTTTCATGCCTTCTTCAACAATATTGAATCCGTGTGAATAAGACAGACAAGCACCTTTTTTCATTAGTGGCATGACGGTATTTACAACATCGGTATGCTGCTTGTCCGGTGTCAGATTCAGAACTACGTCAGCGGTTGGGATAAGCTCTTCGTAAGTGCCGACGGTGAATCCGTTTTCAGTGGCATTTTTCCATGACTGGCGTTTTTCGGTGATGGCGGCTTCGCGCAGTGTGTAGGAGACATCCAGTCCGCTATCTCGCAGATTCAGGCCCTGGTTCAATCCCTGCGCACCACAACCGATGACCACCATCTTTTTTCCCTTGAGCGCATCGACACCCTCGGTAAATTCATCAAGATGCATGAAGCGGCATTTGCCGAGTTGTTCGAGCTGCTCACGCAGCGAGAGAGAGTTGAAATAGTTGTCTGACATATCGTGCTCCGATGGTGGAGTGGCAAGAGGTGTCCGCGCATTTTGCTGGCGGGACTTCACGGAATGGGAGCAGTGTAGCGAACCGGTTGTGTGTCGTAAATTGCAATAAATGCAACGCGATGTGCCGTTTTGATCAACGTTGATGTATTCTGGCGGTGGTCATGAATATCCGTTCCCTGTCTCATTTTTTAGTCCTCGCCGAACATCTGCATTTCGGACAGGCGAGTGTGGCTTGTAATATCAGTATTTCAGCACTTTCGCGCAGCATTCGGCAGCTTGAGGGTGAGGTGGGAGCGCGTCTTTTTTATCGGGATAATCGATCAGTTACGCTGACGCGCAAGGGCCAGAAATTCCAGCAGTATGCGAAAAACTCCACGCGCCAGTGGCGAGTGATATGTAATGAGTTAAAGGACGACACGGATGATCTTCAGGGAGAGATCAGCCTGTATTGCTCGGTAACAGCCAGCCACAGTATTTTGTTTGATCTGCTGAATCAGTTTCGCCCTAACCATCCCGGTATTGAAATAAAGTTGCATACGGGCGACCCGGAGCTTGCAATAAGCCGGGTGGTTGCAGGGCAAGAGGAGATTGCGATTGCAGCATTGCCCGAATCTACTCCCAGAGGTATTAGTACCTGTGCAATCACTGAGTCACCGCTGGTTTTCATTGCCGCAAAAGACAGTAGCATTGTTGTACCTGATGGTTTGCCCATGGATGATGCGAGCAGTAGAAAGCAGTGGGCTGAAGTGCCGATGATATTGTCGGAAAGCAGCATTGCGAGGTCGCGCGTCAATCAATGGTTCAGAGATATCCGTGTGAACCCGAGAATCTATGCCCAGGTTGCGGGTAACGAGGCGATTGTGAGTATGGTAAGTCTCGGGCTTGGAATTGGTGTTGTGCCGAAGATTGTGCTGGACAACAGTCAGTTGGCAGATCGAATTAGTATTGTTGATGTCCAGCCGACACTTACTCCCTACACGCTGGGCTTGGTGGCATTAAAAAAGAACCTTGAAAATCCGTTAGTCAGTGCTTTCTGGGAACTTGGCGTGGGCACGGTTTGACCAGCGATTTGCGGTTTGTTTGTTGGTGATCAAAGACCAGTGTCGCTATGATGGTGGGGCAACTCAATAAGAATGAATTTCGTATGAATACGCAGTCAGACTCTCAGGTAACTGCCCAGGCTGGTAGTGATGCACCCACGTTTCCACTGGTTGGCAAGTGCCTGGGCTATGGTGGAGTTATACCGTTTATTGCATTGGCGCTGAGCCTGGCTCTGGGAATTGAACTCGACGTTTTAGGTATCACTGATGCCACCGGCAAGTTACTCGGTTATGGTGCGGTGATAATCAGCTTTATCGGTGCGGTGCACTGGGGTCTGGCATTGCACGCTGCCAGAAGCAGACAAACCCGTATATATGTGTACAGCGTTATACCTGCACTTGCAGCCTGGGCATGGTACTTCTTTGCAGCTCGAACGGCCCTATTCGGTATGGCAGTAACTATTGTTGCGATGTACTTTGTCGACCGGCTTTTATTGGCAGACCTGGTGCCGGCGGGGTACCTCAAGATGCGGCTGCATCTGACAGTAATTGTTGCTTTATGCCTTCTGCTGGCGGCGATAGGTGTTACTTAATAGCGCAGGAATCCGTTTTATTTGTTGATCGGCAGGGAACTAAACTAGGAATATTCGGGCTGCGGCCAGCCAGGTTGTATGAGAGGCAGATCACCATGAGTAGCAAAGATTCCGCGCATCGCGATTATTCACGGGTTGAAGAAGCGATGCACTATGTCGCTGCAAATTATCAGACCCAGCCAGACCTTGCGGCAATTGCCGCTTCCGTCAATTTGAGTGAAGCGCACTTTCAGCGCCTGTTTAAGCGCTGGGCGGGTGTGTCGCCGAAACAGTTTTTGCAATACCTCACGCTTGAACATGCGCGCCAGTGTCTGAGTGATGACATGACGGTGCTGGAGACAACTTTTGATAGTGGTTTGTCTGCGCCTGCCAGACTTAACGAGTTATTTATACGTCTTGAAGCTATTACGCCGGCTGAGTACAGACAGAAGGGTAAGGGAATAAATATCGCCTATGGATTTCACCAGACACCTTTTGGTATGTGTCTAATCGGGGTGACTGACCGGGGTTTGTCAGGTCTGGAATTTTGCGTTCATGCACCGGATCGGGTAAATGAAAAAAACGGTAATGAAGCCAGTAAAGAACAAACTTTGAAGGCGATGAGAGATCGGCTGCCATCTGCGACTTATGAACCAGATCAAAAGCGAACCGCTACATACCGTGATCTGATCTTTGCATCGGATGATGCAAAAAACACATTACCACTACTTGTGCGGGGTACACCGTTTCAAATAAAAGTGTGGGAGGCTTTGTTACGTATTCCGGCAGGCTCACGAGTCAGTTACAAAAAGCTTGCGAGTGCGGTTGGAAGTAGCGGTGCCAGTCGTGCCGTCGGCAGCGCAGTAGGAAGGAACCCTGTTGCCATTCTTATTCCGTGTCACAGAGTAATTCGTGAGGACGGACTACTAGGCGGTTACCACTGGGGGCTTGAGCGAAAACTGGCGTTACTGGGTGCAGAATCGGTCAGTCGAAATTCTGTATTGGAATCCCGCAAGCAAACTTGCTGTGCTATAAATTAAGGGTAAAATTACCAACACAGTTTACACGCCAAGGTCCCCCGGTTATCTCACCTTCCACCCGGTCTGTTCGGTACGCTCTTCATTTTGCATCGATCGCTTTCACATTGGCTGTGGCTGCGATACTTTTATTTTTGCAGCCTTTTCCAGTGCTGCATGACTATCCCGAGTGGATGTACCAGGGGCATATTGCCTGGTCCTTATTAACCGGGGGAACCACGTTCAGCAGTTTTTTTGAATTGGTGCAAGTGCCTGTTCCCAATGCAATCAGCCAATCCGCAATAGCAGTATTAAATGTGTTTACCTCTCCTGTTGTAGCTGGAAACATCTGGCTGGGACTCTATTTCATACTGGCACTGGTTGTTGGAATTATTGCCTCGCGATCCCACCCTGATGGTGGTTCGATGCATTTGATCTTTACCTTTGCAATTGTATTCGGGCCAGGTTTCTGGAATGGCTATATTAACTTTCAGTTCGGTCTGCTGTTTTTTGCTTTGTATTGTGTTTGTGCACGCAGGAGTGTTGGTTCTGTACTGCTGTTCTCATTGCTGATCTATTTCTCGCATGCCTCGGTGTTTGCCGGATTTGTTTGTTTTGTTATTGCCAGTGAGTGGTTTGCGCAGCGTCGCCTGCAAGTATTCACAGCATTGTTGCCCGGTTTGTTGCTCTTGCTTTGGTACTCAGTCGCTAAGCTTTCTGTAGACGGAGGACAAAACGAGAGTGTGGTTTCTGTGTCTCAATGGGCTCAGTACAAAATCTACACGATGGCCAAGCAAGGGCCATTTCATAACTTCATTCAGCCTGACGGCGAAAGTCTGCTTGCCGCTGTGCACGGGTTGTATATCGCAGGCTTTGTTATAAATTTTCTTGTCGCACTGTTAATTGGGTTATGGATGCTGTTCGCATGTGTGAGTATTGTGAGACGGCAGAATGAATCTCTTATCACAGAACTGCGAAGTGTCACTAACGTGCCTGCAATACTCATTACAACGGGCGCGTTAGTTGTGGCCTGGCTGCTTGCTGGTAAAAACACTTTTGGTGTTGTTAATTTAGGTGAGCGATTTCTGGTTGTAGCGCTGATGCTGATGTTATTGCACTTTCAATGTCCTGAATGGATTAGAAAAATCTGGCTGTCATTTTGTATTGTTGTAGCAGTTTTTACGCTCTGCTGCTTAGTAGTGGTAAGCCGGGGTATAGGAATTTATACAGCAGACCGGTCAGCTGGTGCATTGGAACTTGAGAGCTATGTTGACGATATATACAAAAACAGTCGGCATAAATATTTTAATCATCGAATATTTATCTATGCCAATCTGGGCCAGTATTTGATTGACCCGGCCAAATATACTAGTCCTCCACCCATTGATCATGAAAGCAGTATTGTGCGAATGCTAAAAAATGGTACCGCCAGTGAATAATAAAAACAGGACTGCGCAAATAGATAGCTTGCGCGCCAAGCATAGACTGCAACGTCGGGAATTAGCTGATGATACTTTGCAGGATCATTCAGAAAAGCTTGCACGTAATGTTATCGCAACAGATGAATACCAAAGCGCTGTTCACATTGCAGCTTACATTGCTATCCTGGGCGAGATCAGCGTGGAACCGATTATTCGTGCAGGTAATGCCGATGGAAAAGTATTTTATTTGCCTGTGCTTCGGAATGACGCTATGTTTTTTGCTGCATGGCAGATCGGTGTACCGTTGCTGGAAAAGAAATTCGGACTATTGGAGCCGGACTGCAAAGAGTCGGAATATTTGGATCCGCGTGAACTTGATCTGGTATTAGCACCTTTGGTGGTGTTTGATCCTCAATGTAACCGAATCGGTCAGGGTGGTGGATTCTATGACGGAACCTTTGAGTTTACCCGTGCTGCGGGTAAGCCGGTTTTGATGGGTGTGGCGCATGATAGTCAGCGCGAGCAATCGCTAACTCCACAACATTGGGATATTCCACTGCACAAAGTTGTAACCGAGAAGAGTATCTATCCTCGTATAACGGTCTAAACAACCGGGTTTACATCTGCGTAAACAAGGCAACTGTGTATCTATATAGCTGTTAGAAAGCTGGCAATTTCAATTGTCAGTATGCTGGTCGTACCCCCGATAAGATACAAAAAAGGGGAATCCCATGTGTGTGGCGAGAAAGCTTCTGCCAGTGTCATGGAGATTGGTATTATTAACAGTGCTACTGCTAACTCCATAGAGCTCATCTCGCCTTTGAGGAGCAGGCAGGCGAATACTCCACTAAAAAATACACAGGCGCTGCCCTCGTAGCTTCTGGTGTATTTTCTATCACTGAATAGCGCTTTGGTTGCATATTTGTGCCGACCGAATCTGACTCCAACTGGTTCTGCCAAACCATCTCCGATACCTGTTACCAGTACAGTGATGTATATCAAAGCGGTTCGCTCGTACTGACCCAGCAAATAGAGCATGATGCAGAGAACTGGAAAAGTGGCCATTACCTGAGTAGAAAGCCAGAGCAATGTGTAAGGGCGATCTTCGGGCCTGTCTATCGATGCGAACGCTGTATTGATCAGGCTGCTTCTGCTTCTAACGGGTTCAACCATTAGTGCGATAGTTAACAGAAAAAGAGTGCCGCTAACGATGATGGTTCCGAAGTCGGCATCGTAGGGAAGAAGAGACTCGAGATAAACAGGCAGAAAGAATATAAAAAAATGCAGTACTTTTCTTGTGTAGTTTACTTTGACGCCTGCATTTAGCACAGCGAGTCCGAGGCTGTACGAAAGCCCCAAAAGTACAACAAATTTAATAAATTCCAGCGTCCAGAAATTTGTCATAGCATTACATTCTTCTGCTTTTGGGTACTCTCGCTGCCGTTATTACAAGTGTTAGCTACTGCATCTGCACGGGTTATGATGATCTGAAATGAAGGGATAGCACAGGCAGACGGGTTCCTACTCTTCTTCCCAACCGTAATGATGGAAAAGCTCCTCACCTTTCTTTATAGACTTTAGGGTAACCACCTCAGTGCCGGTTAAAGCGCAATTAGGCTTGAAGCTGTGGTTGATGAATCTGTAGTCATTGGTGACGCGAAAGCCCTTTTTGGCTGACAACCACAGGACGTAAGTACCGTCCTTTTTGGTCGGGCGGCCGAGAAGTGGTCCAAGGACAACATCTTTTTTAATATTTTTTGCTGCAAACATGCCTTTGCCATGCGTCTTACTGGCCTTTACATAAACAAGATCTGTGGGAACACCGTCTACGATCATACTCTTTGCTTTTTTCTTTTTCTTCTTACTGTCTTTTTTCTTGGTACCTTTTTTTTGAGCGCCTTTTTTTGAAGTGCTTTTCGTTTTGGTGTCTTGTTTTTTGGTTTTTTTGGTTTTTTTGGTTTTTTTGGTTTTTGCCACAGGGTTAGCTCCAAAGGTTTCAGTAGTTTAAATCAGTCTGTAGTGTAGCTGATTGTCATGCCGTCGTATGCAGGTTCTATATGATCAGGTGTTTGCCTGTTCAGTTCGCTGTAGTCAAGATCGACGTGCATGTTCGTTAGTATGCCGCGTGTCGGGTTAATGTCCTGCATAAAAGCAAGCGCTTCATCCACATTCATATGGGTTGGGTGCGGTGTATACCGCAATGCATCAAGAATGAGTGTGTTGATGTCGGTAAGGGCTGCGAGGCTGGAGGCTTCAGTGACATCTTTTACATCAGGCAGATAAACCAGGTCATCAAATCGGAAACCGAGAGCTGATATATCGCCATGGTTAACGATGAAGGGCACAGCGGTGATTGTTCCGCCTTCACCCTCGATATGGATTGGTTTATCGGGCGTGATGCTGTGTTCCTGACAAATAGCGGGATAGCTGCTGTTCTCTGCCTGCTGGAAACAATAGCCGAATGAACGCATGACGGCTTTGGACGTTGGTGCATCCAGATAAACATTCACTTTTTCCCGGTGGGCCATTGCCAGTTGACGCAAATCATCCATGCCGGTGACGTGATCGGAGTGTGAGTGTGTAAGTAAAACTGCGTCGAGATACGTCACCCGGGCACTTAAAAGCTGCTCACGCATATCCGGGCCAGTGTCGATCAGGACAGATGTTTTGCCGTTGCTGTTGCTGCGTTCAACCAACATCGAGCAGCGTCGCCTGCGGTTTTTGGGGTTGTTCGGGTCGCATGCACCCCAGTTGTTTCCAATGCGTGGTACTCCAGCAGATGAACCGGTGCCCAGCAAGGTGAATACAGTCTCATTCTTCATGCTGTTGAGTATAAACGACCACTGTTTGTATGGGGGTAAAAGTTACCCGGTGAAAACTACGGGTTTTGATTTTGAAGGTTATGCCCCTAGTGTTAGCTGCAACGAATGCAGTCGCATTCGATTAAACCTGCATAAGTATCGATAACCGGTACTAACTTTGGAGAGTAGATATGAATGTAAAGTGCTTGTCCCGATCGGGATATGATCCACAGGTATCAAGTCGCAACTCTGTATCCCTGACCGGGTTGCTGGGTGTGGCAATGGTCTGTATATCATTGCTAATGAGTGGCAAAGTGCACGCCCTTGAGGTGCCTGACTTTGAACAACTGGTAAAAGACAAAGGCAGTGCAGTAGTAAAAATTTCGGTCACTGGCAAAGTACAACAGTCGGTGCCCGGGCTGGAAAGACAGCAGCTGCCGGAATCATTGCGGCGATATTTTGAAAACCTGCCACAGCAGCCGCGGCCTGACGGCCAGCCTTCTGCCGGGTTCGGTTCCGGATTTATTATCTCGGAAGACGGTTACATCGTAACCAATGCGCATGTGATTGACGATGCTGACGAGATTACCGTTTCACTGCCTGACAGGCGTGAATACACAGCGACACTGGTTGGCAGTGACAAACGCAGCGATATCGCTTTGTTAAAAGTTAATGCGTCGGGTTTACCTGCTTTGACACTGGGAGATTCGACCAGTGTGAATGTTGGCCAGTGGGTACTGGCAATCGGTTCGCCATTCGGTTTTGATTCCACTGCTACGCAAGGCATAGTTTCAGCGCTCTCAAGAAGCCTGCCCGAAGAAAACTATGTGCCGTTTATTCAAACCGATGTAGCGGTAAATCCTGGTAATTCCGGTGGTCCTTTGTTCGATACCTTTGGCAACGTTATTGGTGTCAACTCACAGATATATTCGCGTTCAGGCGGCTATATGGGGGTGTCGTTTGCGATTCCGGTTAATGTCGTAAAGTCGGTTGTAGCACAGCTTCAGGATACTGGTTACGTCAGCCGTGGCTGGCTGGGTGTATTGATCCAGAATGTTGATAAGTCTCTGGCAGAGTCGTTTGGTCTTGATCGTCCTTCCGGTGCGCTGGTTTCAAGAGTCACAGACGACAGCCCGGCGGGTACCGCAGGCATAGAGCAGGGTGACATTATTCTTTCTTTTAACGGTACCTTTGTAGAACGGTCATCTGATCTGCCGCCATTGGTTGGTTTGATACCAGTGGGTGATGCCGTAGAGCTGGAGCTTCTGCGCAGAGGTAAAAAACTGGTGCTGCCAGTCACCATTGCCGAGCTTGAAGATGATACGGCGCGACCTGTTAAAACAAGTATGGATTCCCTGGAAGGTGAGTCAAGGCTGGGTCTGGTAGTTTCAGACCTGCCTGCTGCCCAAAAACAGGAGCTGGGCGATACCGGCGTTCTTGTGGAGAAAACAGATCCGTCCGGGGCAGCAGCGCTTGCAGGAATACAGGCCGGCGACTTAATTATGTCGTTTAATCAGACAGATGTTGTGTCGGTAGCACAATTGGCCGATCTGGTTGAGGACGCTCCTGTGGGCAAACCGCTGGCAGTGCTGGTGCAACGTAACGACTCGCCGCTTTATTCCGCACTTACGCTGAACTAGCGTCTATCTGACCGTGTAGCCAAAGGGCTCCCACGGTTGATTTACAGGCTGGATCGCTGTCTGAACAGTAGCTGTACAGATGGTGTCCAGTCTAACGGTGGTGCAACAATACCGGGTGATTTTTACCCGGGTTGTCGCTTGAGAAACCGGGGTTAGACTACATATAGAAGTTATTGACGGTAATCCTGAGCTCCCCATGCAAGAAGCCGCTACTCACAAATCAAAAGACAAAAAATCTCTGGCCGCGAAAACCGGTGCTACCGGGTCGGGTCGTAAATCAAAGCGCCGCAAGGCGCAGGTAATAGAAGACGTCGCGCCATTCACCGCGGACCACGGAGTGAACCCTGGCTGGGGCGTCTACGAAGAACGTCCGGTGGTGCCTGTATTTAACAGCGCTGCAGAAATTGGCAAGCTCGCGGTGGTGTTTACGTTGTGGTCGCGTGTTGAAGATTTTATCTATAACGTTGTTGGTATTGAACCGCTGGATTCGTTGAAAGAAGAAAAGAAGCATCGCGCAGTATTACTGGAGTCTGAAACATACCTTATCGCGTTGCTGTGTTTGTTGAACAATGAACATTACAGTGCCAGTGGTTTGGTAGATGCAATGGTTGGAGTAGATGCCACAGCCGATCAGCGTGGTAATGCTCGTAAGCGAATATTAAACAGAACGCTGCCGATTGTTGGTGATCGCTATGGGCTTATTAACTACAGCGAACGTCATATGGGAAATTCAATGGAATACAGTATTTGTCGCAGTAGCAGGCTTGTTGAATTTGCTGAAACGTATCTGGTAACCGGATTCGGTGACATCATCGGTAATGGAACATCTGCAACAGCTAACAAGCGTTCCAAACAGTCAGCCAAAAAACAGACTCCCAAAAAACTGACTGCAAAGAGTGGAGAAGCACAATGAGAATCTTCAAATCATTTCGCTTTCTGCTTTTTGCACTTCTCACCTGTGTGTCGACCGGTGCTTCAGCTGACCTGTTAGTCAGATCTGGACACTGGCAACATGTTGCACCCGGTGTGGTTGTTAGCGGTCATCAGGGTGGCCTGATTCGGGTTGGCTATTCAAAGCACGCACCTGAAAGTATTGACCCGCATGTGATTGTTGTACGCAGGCATGCAACCTATTGGCTAAAGTCTGCGTATGGTCAGGGCAGGGTACGAGTTACTGTACCGGTCGAGTACTATTTGTCGTCGTGGGATGTTAAAGCACTGGAGCGGGAGCTCGAAAGACTCGGCATTAAGGTCAAGCCCAGGCCGGTACCAAAACCCAAGCCTGTTGTGTCGGGGTAGGGATCGGGTGTGCCGACAACGGCGCATGGTGGATCAGTTTTTGTTGCAAAATATTTACGTGTGATCCGTCATAAATCCCGCTCATAAAGCCCACTCATAAAGCTAGGGTTTGCATGCTCGCAACCACTGAATTTACGAGCTACAATTCCCCTCCTTCACGAACGGCCTCGCAGGGCAGTTCGTCATGTCTTTCAGCACTGGTTAAATCACATGGTTGTTTGGTTGCGATCCATCATCGCATTGAGTGTGCTTCTGTTATGGTCCGGTCAATCTTTTGCGCAATGTGCTGAAGGTGAGGAGGTATGTCTGGAGCAGGAGTCCGCTGCGACGCTACCGGTTGCAGAATCTGTTGATTCGACGTCTAATCAGGTGCTTGAGCAATCAGTTGAACCGGCGCATGACGAGGCAAGCGAAGAGTTGTCCGTAACGCTTACAGATGAAGTCACGAACGAAACTTTTACTGATGAACAGGCCGATCTGGTAGCGGGTATCACGCGCGACCTGAAGCGTCGAAGTCTGACGCGTCCTGTCGGCAATAACGCTTTTGAGAAGATACTGCGTTTACAGGAAATTCACCCTAACCACGACTATTCAGTCAATGGCAAAAAGTACATCGCGCGAATATTGATGTTGCTTGGCCGGCAGGCTTTAAGGCGAGGTGACCTGGAGCTTGCCAGCCGCTACATGTTGAAAGCACCAAAGTATGATTCGCGTGTCGGGCGTCAGGCGGAGCTCAAAGCTGCAATAAGCGAAGCTGCCAGAGACGCTGCAAAAACTCGCGAAACAGCGCGTGTAAACAAAGAGCAAGCCGATAGTGGATTGTCATTGACTACTTATCTTCCAGGTGATTCCAACAACGACACCTCTGCGGAGCCGATCAAACAGCAAAACGAAGACATTAAGTTTGTAGCACCGGTCATGGTGGCGATCCCGGCTGGCAACTTTCTGATGGGCAGTGATCAGGGTGCCGAAGATGAAAAACCGGTTCATCATGTAGCGCTTGAAGCCTTCAGTATGTCAAAGCATGAAATCACCATGCAGCAGTTTCGGGTATTTGCGCTGGCAACGGGAAGGCCGGCTCCTCAATATCTGCCGCAGGAAAGCAATCTTCCGGCAACCAATGTCAGTTGGAGTGAAGCAGTTGCCTACACGCAGTGGTTGAGTAATAAAACCCGTCGACTTTTCAGGTTACCTTCTGAATCGGAGTGGGAATACGCCGCGCGTGCCGGTACTACTACTAATTACTTTACCGGAGACACTCTGGTTAATGCGGCTAACTGCATCGGTTGTGGCGGACAGTGGAGTGGCAAATCAGTAGCACCAGTCGGGAGTTTTGATCCGAATGAATTCGGACTCTACGATACTCATGGTAATGTTTGGGAGTGGGTAGAGGACTGTTGGACTGATAATTACGATGGGCGTAGCAAAAGTGCGGCGGCTATTGTGGTTGATGGCTGTAAACGGCATGTTCTTCGTGGCGGGTCCTGGTACAACGATGCCGACTACGCGCGCGCAAGCTATCGCGGTAACGAGATGTTTTATTTCCGGGATAGCGGTGTTGGATTCCGCGTTGTGCACGAAGGCTTATAGAGCATCTGTTATCGGATGCCGGACGTTAAAGTAAGCCGGTATTTAAGCAGTGTTTTTCTGCGTATGTTTTCCGGCAGCGGTACTTTTTTCCATTAGCCAAAGCGAGATCGCACCCAGTGCAATCAAGCCAACTGCAAACCAGGTGGTAGAGTCTGACAGGGAAGGAATAAACCACTCGTAACCAGTAACCACCTCTTTGGCGGGTTTGCCTTCACGCTGGATGGTATCGATCAGAGTATTTTTCCAGGGCCAGATGATGGCCAGAGATCCCAAAATAAAGCCACTCATCATAGCGATGGTCTGATCGTGAAAGTGTTTGAATATCCACGCGAGTATATGTGAGAACGCGATCAGCCCAAAGCCGCAACCGAGTGCCAGCGGTAGCAGTATAGATAGATTAAAGCTGCCTATTGCGCCAAGTATCAGTGCGTAGTTTCCCATAATGATTAATACGAATGATCCGGACAGCCCGGGCAATATCATGCTGCACATCGCTACAATGCCGCAGGCAAATACATAAAGAAAGGAACTGTTCTCAGACGCCGGCGCGAGTAGTGCAATGCCAACAGCGATTGCTGTACCAATTGCCAGTGCAATGTACGAAGTTGCGCTCCACTGACGCACAGTGCGTGCAACCAGAAAAACTGAAATCAGAATTAGGCCAAAGAAAAACGCCATCGTGAGCGTTTCATGTTTCTCGAGCAAGTGCTCCAACAGCTTTGCGAGGCTCACAATGCTGACCGCAATGCCTGCGAATAGTGCGGTAAGAAAGGTGCCGTCAATCGATTGCCAGAACGGTCCCCACTGCCTGCTGAGCAGTAACCGGCAGGCGGTCAGATCTATTGATTTTATCGCGTTAATCAGTCGCTCGTAGATGCCGGTAATCAGGGCGATGGTGCCGCCGGACACTCCGGGAATGACGTTGGCCGCACCCATGGCCAGGCCTTTTAAAAAAACTGCAATAGATTGCGAAAGCATATTGTATCAGTCGAGTGATTGAATAAGTGGGAGGTAAAAAGGAGCCAGTAACAGACAAAGGTGCAGGTTACACGGCCCTGGACCAATTATAGTCGACGGTTTTGCCGGCACGTCACCGATTATCCGGCTTTTAACCAGGACTCATGATGGGAATATCTGTTGCTATCCGGGCTGGCCTTAGCCTGTTTAGCCTTACACAGCCTGGTGATGGGGTTTAGTGGTGGTGGCGTTGTGTTAGGCGGTCAGTAACGGGAGTCCCTGAGCAACACCTGGCTGCAGTACTTTTGGATCATAGACTTTGCGATCAAAGATCTCGCGTACCATTGGCTCAAAGTGTTCGAGGCTGTGCATGTCGTAGTCGGGATCAAACGATGACTGATCCCATCTTTCGCAAAAGTCCACGCAACTTTGGTAGTGCTGGTGGTCGCTGTATTTTTCGCGCTCGTACTGGTTCCAGCCTTCATAGTGGTGTGCGTAGTAGACCATTTGAAAAGCTCCATGATGTTCGACAACCCATGAGACTTCTTCTCGTACAAAAGGCCGGATAATTTCAGCGGCCATTTTGTCGTGATTTTGTGGCGCTAACCCGTCGCCGATGTCATGCAGCAGGGCTGCAACTATCCAGTCTATATCCGCGTTTTCGCGTTCTGCCCGGGTAGCGGATTGCAGCGCGTGCTGCAGGCGTGTGATTTTATAACCGCCAATTGTATCTGTTGCCTGTGATGCCAGTTCACGCAAAATGCGATCAGCCGTCATGGTGTTGAACTGGTGTTCCTGAGTACGGAGGAATTCGTACTCTTCTTTGGTACCGTCTTTCATGGCAGTGAAATTGACTGTTTTCATCTTGTGGCTTTCCGCGAGATGGCCTTCATCATGGATTAGAAATTTCTAACTCGTTTTGCGAATAATCGGTTCTATGCTGCGTGCAATGGATAACAGCTCGCGATCCTGACCTGTCTTGCCTATAAGCATAAATCCAACAGGTGGCTCGTCCGGGCTGTGGCACGGTATGGTGATTGATGGTGCGTTAAGCGTGTTGGCAATAGAAGTGTTGCGCAAGTTTAAACCGTTCACACGCAGGGATAAGTCTTTGTCCTCTGTCAGTGAAGCGATAGGCTGCGGTATTAGAGGAACTGCAGGCAGTACAATAGCGTCTAGGCCGGTATTTCGAAGCGCTGACTTTTGCTGGCAATCAGCACGTCGCTCAAGGGTTTTTATGTAGTCGGCAGCTGTGTAGGAGCTGCTCGCTGATATTCGATCCAGTACCCACGGGTCGTAAAATTCTTCTCGATTGTCAATTAACTGCTGGTGGAATGCCCACGCTTCTGAACCGACCAGACAGGCGCGATTGATGTGAGCATAGTAGGTCTCGAGTTCCAGCAGGTTGTGGCTTTTGACAAGGATGCCGCGTTTGCCGAGGCTTTGTACCGCCTGGTCAAAAGAGTTCGCCACCGCGGAATCCAGATCTTCCATTGCGAAGCCGTTCAGTACCCCCAGTCGCAGACCGACTTCCGGAAATGGTTCAACCTCAATGCTTTTCTCGCCCGACATGATTGCGTCGAGCAGCGCGCAGCAACTGACACTATTGGCGATTGGACCGACAGAATCGAGTGATGGCGAAAGCGGCACGCTGCCCTCAGTGGAGATTCTCTCGGCTGTTGGTTTGAATCCGACCAGGCCGCAAAGTGCTGCCGGAATGCGCGTTGAACCGCCGGTGTCGGTACCGATTGCGGCGGCGGCCATTTCATCGCTGACTGAAACTGCAGCGCCGGAACTGGAGCCGCCGGGGATGCAGCGGGTTTGCCGATTATAAGGGCTTGCCGGCGTACCATAGTGTGAGTTCATACCGAGGCCCGAGTAGGCAAACTCGGTCATGTTGGTTTTGCCGATGATTATGAAGCCTGCCTGCCTCAGTTTACTGACGACTGGTGCATCGTGTTGTGCCGGTCGCTGTTCATCCAGCACATGTGAGCCCGCAGTGGTTATCTGGCCGGCTACGTCGAACAGGTCCTTGATTGATATCGGTATGCCGCTAAATGGCGATAAATTGATCGAAGCACGTCTTGCTGCATCACAGGCGTCTGCCTCATCGAGTGCGCGTTCCTTGTAGACAGACAGGAAAGTATTGTGGCCTTCTCCGCCCTGGGCTTCGATATTGTGCAGGCAGTGCTGAACCAACTCGCGACTGGTGACTTTCTTGCGTTCGAGGCTATGCGCGAGATCAAAGAGATTTTTCATTCTGCTATTGTAAAGCTTCTGCCGTGCGGGCTCCCGGATTTTCTATAGTTGAAAACTGTTCAGGTCTGGATTTTTGAGCTCCCGGGCAGGTATTCCGGTTGGTCAGTAGTCAGTGTTTGCATTTGCTACGGGATTTTCGAGGCAGTTGGGGGCCAGAGGTATGGATTGGCATCGGATGCCGCTACACTGATGACAACGTTTAGTAGAAGAGAGAATGCATGAGATCGTTGAGTGGTAAGGAGCATATACATTCGCTAAGTCGCGACTTGAAAGGCATAGCCTTTTTTGTCGGTGTCATCTGGCTGGTGTTTGTCATTGATATTTTTCTGCCGTTAGAAAGTTTCGGGTTGCTGCCAAGGTCTTTGAGAGGCCTGGTCGGGATAGTTACCATTCCATTCCTGCACGCCAATCTGCAGCACATCATGGCTAACACGGTGCCGTTGGTTGTACTGCTTTGTCTGTTGGCGGGGTCACGCGCGAATAGTATCGATATAGTGGTGCTTATCAGTTTTGTTGCAGGGATTTTACTGTGGTTGTTCGGGCAGACCGCGATACACATCGGTGCCAGTGTATTGGTATTCGGATTAATCGGGTTTTTGGTTTGTGCGGGATTTTTTGAAAAGCGAATGTTGTCGGCGCTTATCGCCATCGGCGTTGCAATCACTTATGGCTCGACCCTGTTTTTTGGTATCTCACCTTTTCAGCGCGGCGTGTCATGGGACGGGCATCTGTTCGGTGCAATCGCCGGTGGGATGATTGCATATTATATTGCCGGTGATCTGGTGCGTGGCACTGGAGAATCCACCAGGATATGACGTGCTTTACAAGTACCTGTTTAGCGATGCCTCACAGCCCTGTAGCTGCTTTTTATAGCGATCTGCTGTGACGACAACATCGGACGCAACGCGCTGCAGCCACTGCTTTTTTTCGTAGGATCCCTTGCGAAATCCTGTCCAGCCTTCGTGATAGGCAAGGTATTGATTGTACGGGTCAGTCCTGGGGATATTTGCAAGGTTGGACGACTTATTGATGTACCAGCCAACAAAGTCCATTGAATCACTAAAATTTGTGCGCCTGGCTCCGTAGTTACGCGACTGGTCGACATACGCCTGCCAGGTTGAATCCAGTGCCTGAGAGTAACCGTATGCGGTGCTGCGTCGTTTGCCGGGGATGACGCCCAGAATATAGCGCCGAGGGGGTTTGGCTTTGCGGCGAAATTTACTCTCGTGGTACATGATAGCCATTGGTACCTGAACTGGAATTTGCCACTTTGACTCCATTCTCACAGCTGCGCGGTACCAGCTCGATTTGGTGCTGAAAATTGTGCAAACATTATTGGTAGCACTGATTGGCAACGACGAACATGAGCTGATAGCGAGCACCACTACACCGATTGTCATCGGTTTTCGCTTTACCGGTGAACTGCGAAGCCATTGATTGAGTCGGGTAAAAGGGGTGAAATGCACAGTCGGTCACACACATGTCTGGCCGGTGATAGTAGGTCCTTGTCGATTCGCTGCCCATTAACAGTCAGTAAAGAAACGGGTGAGCTCATTCAGAACAATGGTGGATGGCTGATACATCAGACTGATACGCGATGTTTCTACCTGTCCGGGAAAGTTGGTTGACGATGAAAAAAAAAGGCTGTCATCACGGTGTGATGACAGCCTGAGCCGCAGACTTGTCTGCAGGCATCTATGGACTTGTTGAACCTCGTTTTAGTATTTTAATTTTACCTGACGAGGCAAGTGTTGTTGTTTTCCCAACCGTAGCCGTCACCATCAGGATCTGATGCAGCTCCTCTCGCACAGACAGGAAATCGCGAGTTGTTGTTTTGTTTCAGGACAATGCAGCTGCGGTTATTTTCCCAGCCGAAACCGTCGCCGTCGGCATCAGAGTTGCCGGATTGGCAGTGCACTACCACAATGCAGGATCTTTCATTCTCCCATCCATAGCCGTCACCATCCGGGTCAGATGAAGAAGACGCGCAATTGGGGTGAGTGTCCGCCTTGGAGCCAGCCACAACGCACGAGGCGTTGTTTTGCCAGCCAAATCCGTCACCGTCTGCGTCAAGTCCGTTACCGTTGCAATAAGCCATACCGTTGGCTGCTTTTGCACCGGCCGCAACAGCCGTAGGTGCTACAACGGGTGCTGCGGCAGGTGCCGCTTGTGCGTTTGAGACAATGGTGAAGTTGCTTTGCGCCCATTGACCGTCCTGACCGCTGTTATCAACGGCCTTAACCGACAACAGATAGTTGCCTGGTGGCAGCTGTACCTGTGGAGTTGACCACTGAGCATTCTTGCCTTTAATGGTTCGCAGTTTAAATTCACCGGACCTTGCGAATTTACCGTTAGACGTCAGGAATGAGCCATTGGCTGTATTCATGATGGTTGCAACTACACCGACAACAGCCTGGTCGTCTTGTGCAACACCAGTGAAGGCTGCCGCTTGATTTAATGTAGCGCCGTTTCTTGGAAACTGGATTGCAACACGTGGTGCTGCACCGCCCGCTACTGCACCACCGGCAGCTGTTGTTGCTGAACGTTGATTGCTAAGAGGCGCTCCAGCCAGGTTATTTGCGCCTGTAGCACCTGTTGCTATAAACGGCACCTTCATACTTTTAGTAACGCCATTTGCAGCATCTGCGACAACCAGCGTAAACACATAGTTTCCGCGAGGCAGGTTAAAGCTTTGCGATACCCAGCGTGTTGCCTGCGTCTTTTCGAAGTTGAATCTTATATTCTCGGCCTCTTTGGTAGCCCGGCCTTTCCTGCTGATGAAATTGCCTGACTTTGAATTCTGAATATGGCCGAAGATATTTTTAATATTGTCGCTGTCTTTAGCAGTACCTTCAAAGCGTACCGGATTGTTAAGTTGAAGCTGACCGCCGCCGGCACCACTGATAGTAACTACAGGTGGATCGTTAGCGAATGCTGGCGAAGATGCCAGCAGTGATATTGCACTGGCCGCTGTTATCAGCGGCAGAATGCGTTGTCGCACACGTGAAGAAAATGACATTGAGTATGGCTCCTTTACAAACCTGATTTCGACACGGTGTGTCGGCTCACCCAAGGTACCTAAATTCACATACAGCTTGCAACTGTGAATAAACTGCATTGTGAAATTCAGTATGCCTGAGTACGGTTTCAGACTAACTTTTGCTTGCTGAACCAGATCTTACGGGCATTGGGAGCAATGCGGCGATTTTACTTTGGCGCATTGTTTAACAATTACAAGCACAAAAACCGTGGATACGAAAAGAGCCAGTATGCTGCCACGCCCTCTTTGTTTAACGTACATAAACGGTATTGCCGTTAAAAATAGCGCTTTTAACTGCTCGATTGCAGTGCTTTATCCGGACAAACCCAGAGTTGCATAAAGTGCTCAAGCCATTGCTGGTTTTGATCACTGTATTTTTTGCAATCACGACGCTGACGGTAGTGCTGTAACTCAGCTACCGGGGCATTCGTATGAAGTGCCTGCCTGGTGTGCCAAACCTTCAGCACTTGCGGCGTCACTTCCGGATGAAACTGCACGCCGTAAGTGTTGTCATTGTGACGAAAAGCCTGGTTGGGAAACAATTCACTGGTTGCAAGTAATTCGCATGCAACTGGCAAGTCAAAACCCTCACAATGCCATTGCAACATGTTGCAGGGTTGCGGCATGAATTCTTTGCCTGCCACTGTCGGCTTGATGGTTGAGAAACCGAACTCTGACGTGCCACACGGTAATGGCTTTACCTGGGCACCAAGTACGTGAGCAATAAGTTGTGCTCCGAGGCAGATGCCAAAACAAGGTGTGTTACTTTTAAGAACGCGTTCCAGGAATTGCATTTCAACACGCAGAGTATCCTTGAATGCTGCATCACCAATGCAAGGAATGCCACCATAAACTATGACGCGATCATATTTGTCCGGATCAGGCAAAATGACGCCGGCATGGCTTATAAAAGTATCAGTAGCAGCGCCATGGTTTTGCAGCCACAGTTCACAGCGGTCGTTTTGCCAGCCATCTGAGTGCTTTATCAGCAGACAGCTTTGGTCCTCTAATCTGAACTCTGGCGTGTACGGCAAATCCCTTTGCTGGTCATTACGGTGGTGTTGGTGTTGAATCATGCTTTGCTGAACATCAGGATCGGGCTTTTAAGAATCGTTAGCTGAATCTGATTTAACCCGATTAACTACCATGCTGTTGTGCAGTTCTGTTACTGCACGACTGCCGGTGGTAACGCACAGGCCGGGTATTAATCCGTGTATCAGGCAGGCAGCGCCTGCACCAATCAGTTTGAAGCCGAAACCACCTGCGTGTGTCAGGTGTTCAAGATAGGTCTCATTAACCGATTCAAGATGTTCCCGTATTGGCTGCATAATATTATCTACCACACTGAAATTTATTCTTGATCTGGTGGTATCGACGGTTGCCAGGATCTTTACAGGGTGGCCGGAGAGTTTTGTGCGAGTGGTCGCGATACGCTTAGCGCGCGAAGTTTGTAGCTCCTGTCAGGGAATGATTGAAACATGAAACCGGGAAGATCCGGGCCGATATTCAAGATGTGGCCCGGCAAAGGACAGGTGGCTGGCAAATATTCAGCCGTAGCCGAAAGGCTCGGTGGGACTGAAGGTTCCAGGCTGCGGTAGCTTGCGACAACGGATCCTAATTTTTAACGACGTTGAATTTATCCAGTGTGAACGAACCTTTACCCCACCAGAGCTCGGTGCCCATTTCTATTGCTGCCATACATAGATTCGGGGTGAGTGCGTTAATTTGCAGTGCCTCTGAGTTTTCTGCAGTCCACTGCATTGTCCATTCAACAAAGCGGTTCCATTGCAGTGTGCCTTCGGTGAACGGCGTCTGTGCCGTAAAAGCAATGTATTTTTTGTCGCTGCGGGGTTTGATATAAACATCCCACAATCGGTTGTCTATCATGACGCCGGTAACGGCAAGGTCGCCCGGTCGGTTAGATTCCGGGTTAACAACCCAGACCATCATTTCGTAAGCGCGATTGTCTTCAAAGTCACATGGACCGGTTATGTCGCATGAGTCGTGGAAAAAAGACTCCAGCGCGACGTTGCGTTCGACTTCGCCATCAAAGGTCTCTGTAAAAGCAAAATCAACACTGAATTCAGGCAGGCTGGTGACAGTTTCCGGAAGTCCGGTTACTGCTTTACTGGCTGACTCGTGGGTACCGAGTTTGTTGCCGTAAATAATTTCCGGATAGGCTTTTACCGCTGTGCGATCTCCATCGGTTTCTGTGAGCCAGTCATATTCCCACGACGCAACCGGACCATTGGTATCCGATTCAGTCGCTGCAATAGTCTGAGTCCATTGATCACTGTTTACCTGACGTGCATTCCATATGTTATTCAGTACTATGACATCGTCATAGGATACTGATGGCCAGACGCTGCAAACAGATTCATTTGAAGTTTCCGGTGTTAAATCAAATGATCGCGGAGTGCTGTAGCTGCCGTTAGCGGCGCTTTGCAGAACTTCGTTGCCGCTCAACGCATCAATGCGCCAGTCAATTGTGTTGTGGTGGAATGCCGCTTTAGGTGTGGCGCTGCAGTTTGAACCAGCGCAGGCATCTGTTGAAGCGTTGTAGGTGATCTGGTTGCCCTCCGCTTCTGTCAGCACCAGTTGGTACCTGTCAGCGCCATCGACTGCAGTCCATTCGAATTGCGGCGTAGCATCAGCAAGTAAGCCTGATGCACCGCCAGTGAGTGTGTTGCTTTGGGCCGGTGTTTCAACGCTATCAGTTACGGTGATATCAGTGTTAACGCTTTCCGTGCTGCCGTCTTCAGAAGAGCCGCAGGCTGCAACTAATGTGCTGAGCAGGGCCAGGGTGCAGATGCGAACACCTGCTGATTGAGCTGTTGGCTGTATTGTTTTCATGGCCCGGAGTTTATGTGTCATGACAAATAAAGTCAAGCGAGAGAGTGTGCGCATAACTAAAAAGCGGCAGCTAAAGGATTAACTGCCGCCAAATTTACATTTTTTTAGCTTGCGAACTACCAGCCGTGCCTCCACAGCTTGTAAATGACTCCGGCTATCGGGTTTGCTACTTTGTATGGGTCCGCTACTGCGTCTGGGTAATCGTCCAGTCAAACAGGTCAAAGTTACCAGCACCCCAGAATATCTCTGTGCCGACCAGAATGTTCGCAACGCACCATGAGTCCTGAATTTGCACCGAGTCGCTGTTCGCTCCAAACAGTGCACCTACCTGATGTGCGTTCTGTCGTGCCCAATCCATGAAGTCGTTCCAGTAGATCGTACCGCTGGTGACAGGATTCTTTGCGACAAATGCGATGTACCGTCTGTCGTTATTTTTGGTGAAAACATCGTAGCTAACACCGCGCAGTGAGATGGTTGTAACCATGTCGCGTGGCCCGGCTGGCAATCGCTCGGCACCTGAATCAAGCCAGACCATAACTTCATAGGCGTGGTTAGAGCCGTTTGATCGATTAACATTCAGGTTGTCATCGCAGACGCCATTGGTCGGTTCATAGAGAAACGATTCGACAGCAACATTGCGCTCACCGGAAATAGTACTGCCGTTCGGGAAACGACTGGTCACTGAAGCGTCAACCGTTCTTGCAGTGCCAAACTGTGGTGCGTTAAAGGAGTAGTCAATTCGAACAGTTGCCATTTCATCGACGCGCACGGGAAAACCGATTCGTGCCTTTGGTGCACTGGTCCGGAATTCGTCTTTGATGCCAAAAATCAGTTCCGGATAAGATCTGACATTGTAATCCTCAGAGGCTCGGCCGTTAGCGCCAGGCACACCAGGACCCCAGTCGTAAGTCCAGCCGACTGGTACGCCGTTGGTGTTAGTTTTTATGCTCTGACTCCAGATGTAGCCGGGTGCCGCGCTTGAGTCATTCCATGCGTTCTGCATGAGCAGGAAGTCACCCACCTGTTCGGTGGCGAAATTTTCACCACTGTTGGCAGTTGTAGTGACGGTTTTTTCGGCTACAAACGGCAGTGAAGAGGTGCGAAGAACGGTGCCGTCTACCACAGTGCCGCTATTTGCAGGGCTGAGGCTGACATTGTTGTCGTCAGATGCCGCGTTATCATTTGCAACGTTGTCTGTGATTTCGTCACCTGTTGTGCCGGTATCAGATGGTGTATTGGTGCCATCATTGCTGATCAGTCCGGTACTTGCTGCTACCAGACAGGTAGCATTATTTTCCCAGCCATAGCCGTCACCGTCGGGATCGCTTGACGCGCTGCTGCAGGTGGCGTGTTGGTTGATGGAAGGCGTGGTGGCGTTAGAACTTTCAGTGGTATCCGCGGAAACTGCCGAGGTGCTGTTGCCAACAAGACATGAACTGTTGTTTTCCCAGCCGTAGCCATCACCGTCCGGATCACTTGATGCTGATGCACAAACGGGCAGGCCGGAACCCGAATTTGAGCCCGAGTTTGAACCTGAACCTGAACCTGAACCTGAACCTGAACCTGAACCTGAATCTGTAGCGGTCGATCCATCAACCAGGCAGGAGCTGTTGTTTTCCCAACCGTAGCCATCGCCATCAGAATCTGATGAAGCACTTTGGCATACGGGTAACATGGCGTGGGCGTTAGTCGCTGCGGCGCTGAATAGCGCGAACGAACTGATCGCCAGAATCCGTTTAATGTTTGGCAAAATATACCTCTGAATATCGTGGAGTGTTTGCAGCATGCACCCGGAGTCGGGCTTGCATATGAATGACTGGATAGTAGTAACAGGTCTGATTTTTTGTCCTGACATATTACTTTCGCGATGGAGTTTAAGTTAATTGCTGTGATGCGTCTGAAGAATATTGCAGTATTTACGATTGGAAACAATAGGGCTCGAAATACTGCATTTGGTCACGCCAGTTTAAACTAACGGCCACACAATTCGGTCTTATTTGGCCGATCTTCGGTGGCCGGCTTGGATTGACCGGTCGTTGCTTCTGGTCAGGTGTTTAGATACCGGGCATGGAAAGCAATATGTTCGCCAATGAACGACGCTATAAAATGGTAGCTGTGGTCGTAGTGTTCCTGCAGCCGCAGTGTCGCATCGAGACCGCGTTGTTCACATGCTGATTGCAACTGTGGGAATGACAGCTGTTCAGCCAGAAAATTATCGGCACCGCCCTGATCTACGAGTAATGGCGGACACTCTGCACCTGCCTGAATAAGGCACACGCTGTCCCAGTCCTGCCACTGCTTTTTGTCAGATCCCAGGTACGCGCCGAAGCAGCCTTCTCCCCAGGCGCAGTTAACCGGGTTGGCAATGGGTGCGAAAGCCGATACTGATTGGTAGCGGCCGGGGTTTTTAAGTGCGCTGATCATTGCGCCGTGACCGCCCATTGAGTGGCCGCAGATTGAACGAACACCGGTGACTGGAAGGCTGCTCTCAACAAGGTCAGGCAGCTCGTGGTTCACGTAGTCGAACATGTTGTAGTGAGGCGCCCAGGGTTTATCCGTGGCGTTAATGTAGAAGCCGGCGCCTTTGCCAAGATCATATCGGTCGGCGTCGTCAGCAACATCATCACCACGTGGGCTGGTGTCTGGCATCACGAGTGCAATGCCGTGTTCGGCGGCGTATCGCTGTGCACCTGCTTTGGTGCGTACGTTATCGTCAGTGCAGGTTAAACCGGAAAGATAGTAGAGCACCGGTACACTTTTATTTTCTGCCTGTGGTGGCAGATAAACTGAGAAAGTCATATCGCACTGGCAGCTCTCACTGGCGTGCGTATAGCGTTTCAGCCATCCGCCGAACTCTCTTAGCTGTTCTGTATTTTCCATCTGCCTTTACCTGGTAGCTTGTTGATTAAGATTTAAAGTTTAAGAATTGCTGTTATTAGTTCGATATTCAGTGATGGCGCTGAGCACCCATTCCGGCGCTACCTCTTCAGGCTCTGTGACTTCAAGTGCGTCTATGGTTAACGGTGCTTTGATCTGTTGCGCACCAAGTTCATGAATAGCTTCATCCATTGTTAGTCCGCCACCGCAGAAGAAGTCATAAGAGCTGTCACCGAGTGCTACCACCAAATAACTCAGATGCGTGATGCAGGGATATTCGGTCTTTAATCCGGTGTACAGCGGCAGTAAATCATCCGGTACGTCACCGTTGCCGGTGCTTGACGTGCACACAACTAGGTGGTCAACAGATTCGTCAGTGAGTGCGGCAACGGTTGGCGGGTCGGGGCGAATAACCTCATGTGAAGCATCGGTAAGTGCGGTTTCAATTTCATCGGAGGTCAGCATGGCTGCACCAAAGACGGAACCTGTGACCAGAAGTATTTTTGCCATAACCTTAAAGTTTATTCAATAAATAGTGATGTGGCGGTTTGTGATTTTATTATTAAGTGACTTTTGCCAGTATGTGATCAAGCACCCGGGTCGGAAACAGCCGCTTGGCTACCGCGAAAGTAATGGTCGGTGTCGTGACGCGGTAACGGCTTCGGGGTGTCTTGTGCTCAAGGGCATGTATTAGTTTGTCGACCACAGCTTCCGGGCCCAGGGTAAAACGGTTAGCCTCACCTTTGGTTTCCAGCCGTTGCAGGGTTTTTTGGTAGGTGGCGGCATGGGCGCTGTTGACGGCGTCGATATGCTGGTGGAATTTAGTTAGAGCATGCTGCCTGAATCGGGATTGGATCGGTCCCGGTTGAATGATTGATACATGTATGTCGGTCGCTCGCAGTTCCAGCCTCAGTGTATCGCTCAAACCCTCTATTGCAAATTTGGCTGCGTTGTACGCACCCCGGTGAGGCATTGCGGCAAAGCCCAGAACTGATGAATTTTGTATTATCCTGCCGTGCCCCTGAGCCCGCATGACCGGTATGACTTGTCGGGTCAGTTCGTGCCAGCCGAATACCAGGGTTTCGAATTGTGCCCTGAGAGCGTCAGTCGGGACGTCCTCAACTGCACCGGATTGGCCAAAGCCGCCATTGTTGAACAAACCGTAAAGTTTTCCACCTGTCTCTTTGAGCACAAGCGCCAGAGTATTTCCTATACTTTGATGATTGTCGAGGTCGAGCTGCAACGCCCTGATGCCCAGATCTGAAAAGAGTTCGGTGTCCTGCGCTTTGCGTGTGGTGGCGTAGACCTGATAACCGCGGTTGTGAAGCGTTTTCGCGGCGCAAAAACCAATTCCGCTTGAGCAGCCGGTAATCAGAATTGAACGATTTTTAAAATCCGGATTCACATGGATGACCTGTGTACTCAGTTTAAGCCGGATAACTGCTAACAGTGATGTATCACGGTTTTAGCGACACGGTGATCTGTTATGCTTCGGCGTTTTGCAATAGTTTAAATGAGTTGGTGGATTTGCGCCGACCTTATTACTTTAGAAGTCACCCGAGTACTGATCTGTTCGGATGGCAGAATTTAAATTTTAAAGAGTGGCGATGAGCGTTCACGAAAAATTCAGTAGCATCCGGCGGGACTTATCTACCTCCATCATTGGCCAGTCAGCGTTGGTAGACCGGTTATTAATTGCCTTGTTGGCGGATGGCCATTTGCTCGTTGAGGGAGCGCCCGGGCTTGCCAAAACGCGCGCGGTTAAAGAGCTCGCCAACTGTGTTGACGGAGTTTTTCAACGTATCCAGTTTACGCCCGATTTATTGCCCGCGGATATCACTGGTACTGAAATCTATTTGCCTGCCAGCGGGGAGTTCAAGTTTCAACCAGGTCCGTTGTTCAATCAGATTGTACTGGCTGATGAGATTAATCGAGCGCCTGCCAAAGTACAGAGCGCATTGCTGGAAGCAATGGCGGAGCGACAAATCTCTGTCGGCCAGCAAACTTATCCGTTGTCGGAGTTGTTTATGGTGATGGCAACGCAAAACCCGATTGAACAGGAAGGTACTTACAGTTTGCCGGAAGCACAGCTCGACCGATTTTTAATGCACGTCTCAATCGATTACCCGCCGGCACACAATGAACTTGAAATTCTGCGCCTTGTGCGATCAGAAACTGCGAGCGCTGAAAACAGGTACCGCGATGCGTCCATGCAGTTAAACATTGACGATATCAAGCTAGCGAGAGATGAAGTAAATCGAGTTTATCTTACCGAGCAGATTGAGGAATATCTGGTGCGGCTGGTAACTGAAACCCGCGATAAAACCGGGCCGCAGGCACGCCACATTGCGTTTGGTGCATCGCCACGCGGCACTATTTCACTGGATGCCTGTGCTCGCGCGCATGCTTGGCTAAACGGTCAGGACTATGTAGCACCGGCAGATATTCACGCAGTGATCCACGACGTGCTGCGTCATCGAATCCTGTTGACCTATGAGGCCGAGGCCGACGGTATAACTGCCACGCAGGTAATCGATCAGTTGCTGTCACAGGTCGCAGTACCCTAAGTGATTTGTAAATTGGTGATCTGTAAACTGTCGAAACTGATGATCTGCTGGCGAACATTGCCATTTCTGTTTCGACGGCAGTTGCAAGGGCGTTGGTGTGTCTGAAGCCGCGGAAATTATCACCAGTGCAACAAGCGTATCTGTGGCAGAGCTTGTTGCATTGCGTAAAACAGTGGGCAAGCTAAACCGCCGCTCGGGCAGGCGTGTGGTAGCGCCGGTTTCGGGTTCTTCTACTTCTGCAGCTCTTGGCCGTGGCCTGGATTTTTCAGAGGTGCGTGAATATCACGGTGGTGATGATGTCAGGCTTATAGATTGGAAAGTCACAGCCCGTACTGGTCGGGCACATACCAAGCTTTTTACTGAAGAACGTGAACGGCCTTTTTTTATAGCGATAGATTTACGACCGCCGATGTATTTCGGTACACGTGTGGCATTTAAATCGGTGGTTGCGGCACGGCTGTGCGCCATTGTTGCATGGGCGGCGGCAGCGCAGCGCGATCGTGTTGGCGGCCTTGTGTTCAACAATAATAAAATTCTTGAAATTAAACCGCAGGCTGGTAGCCGCGGAGTGACGAGACTATTGCATCAGATGGTAAAGTTGCACAACAGTTCGCGGCGCGAAAAATTTGGAACTGAACCATTGAGTGATGCGCTAACACGTCTTGATCGCAGTGCGCATACCGGTAGTTCGATTTGTCTTGTTTCTGATTTCAGCCACTTTGATTCCGGCCCGCAGACAGCGAATCTGTTGCGCCATAACCATACCGTTGCCGTGCAAATGTACGATCCTCTGGAAGCTGAGCTGCCACCGCCTGCCGAGTACGCGATTACAGACGGCAAAAGAAAAGGCAGACTGAATACTCAATCTTCGAGAATGCGGCAACAGTATCGGGATGATTTTAGTTTCCATATAGCGCAGCTTGAGCGTGTATTCAGTGGTCCCGGTACGCGCTTTGTAAGTGCTGCAGTGACGGATGATCCGCTTAATGTTGCATCCGTTGTTATGAACTCTTTGCCGGGGAGTTCCTGAGTCTGATGAATCCTCAGGAGCAAGAACTGCTTGAGCAGTTAAAAGACGTTGCTCTACCGGCGACTCCCGGCTGGTGGCCGCCGGCGATAGGTTGGTGGATTGCTTTGCTCGCAGTGCTGGCTGTTTGTGCTTTGGCGTTCTGGTTAATTAAAAGAGAGCTTGGCAAGCGCCAGCGCAATACGTGGCGCACCACGGCACTTACTGAACATCAGCGCATAAGTGATGATTTTTTCAATACGAAAAACCAACACAATACGCTTGCTGAACTGTCAGTCCTGATGCGTCGAGTATCACTTGCAGTGCAATCACGTCGCAGTGTTGCCGCTTTGACTGATGATCAATGGCTGCAATCGCTCGATAGTATTGGTGAAACAAGTGATTACAGCAGTGGTGCTGGCAGACTGTTGTCTCGGCATCAGTATCAGCGTGACTTGCAGCTTGATGACGGTGCAATGTCGCAATTATTCGAGCTGACAAAAACTACTATCAAAAAAGCAGGTAACAAAAACCATCAGCAAGAGGGTGTAAGCCGTGCTGCACTTTGAATGGTGGTGGATTGCAACGCTCTGGCCGTTGCCACTGTTGCTGCGCTGGATACTACCGCCTGCCGTACGTCAGCGACAGCCCGCACTGCGTGTGCCTTTTTATGAGCAACTACGTAACTTTACTGCCAGAGGCGGGAAAGCTCGTAACTCCTCGTTGAGGATGGTGTTGTTTATATTAATGTGGTGTCTGCTGGTACTTGCGTGCATGCGTCCGCAATGGCTTGGTGAACTTACCGATATTCCGCTGACCGGGCGTGACCTTATGTTAGGGCTGGATATTTCCGGCAGCATGCGTGAGCAGGATTTTGAAGTGCGCGGTCGCAGTGTAGAAAGAATGGAAGCTGCCAAAGTGGTGGCCAGTGAGTTTGTTGCACAGCGTGAAGGTGACCGGGTTGGATTAATACTGTTTGGTGATAATGCTCAGGTGCAAACGCCACTAACGTATGACCTTGATACCGTGCAGCATTTTATCTCAGAGTCACTGGTTGGTTTAATTGGTCAATCCACCGCTATTGGTGATGCTATCGGGCTCGCAGTGAAGCGTCTTAAAGAAAGGCCGGCTATGTCCAGAGTGTTTATTTTGCTCACCGACGGTACAAATACCGCGGGTGCTGTGACGCCGCTTGAAGCTGCCAAAGTCGCGAATCAATATGGTATTCGCATTCACACTATAGGTGTGGGAGCTGAGCAGGTCGTAGTTCGTGACCTCTTTGGTGAACGGGTTATTAATCCATCCAAAGGACTTGATGAAGAGACGCTTAAAGAGATATCCGCAATCACCGGCGGTAAGTATTTCCGTGCGCGCAATACCCGTGAGATGGTGAGCATCTATGATGAAATCAATGACCTTGAACCGAGTGAAATAGACAGTTTGCAGCAGCGTCCCATGAGTGAACTTTACTTTTGGCCTCTTTCTCTGGCATTCCTGTTCAGTGGGTATCTTGCCTGGCGGAGGTATCGTGGGCTGGATTGAACATTTTCATTTTTTAAGACCGTGGTGGTTGCTGAGCCTGGTTCCGGCGTGCTGGTTGTGGTGGAAACTGCGCGTTGGTTTATCTGTTGAAAATCAGTGGCACGATGTTGTAGATCCGGAATTACTTGGACATTTACTGGTGGATAACAGAGGTTCGAGAGGTCAGAGCGGACCCGGGAAAGGCAATCGTTGGTACTGGTGGGTAGGTATTGCCTGGTTGTTTTGTGTTTTGGGTTTGAGCGGTCCGAGCTGGGAGCGGCGTGATACCCCGACCTTTAGAAATGTTGATGAGCGTATATTGGTTATTGATCTGTCGCGGTCTATGGATGCTGAAGATATCAAGCCGTCACGTGTGGCGCGCGTCCGGCAGAAGGTTGAAGATATAGTCAATCAATCGGGAGAGATAGAAAACGCGATTGTAGTTTATGCGGCCACACCGTTTGTTGTATCACCTCTCACCAATGATGCGGCAACAATCCGCTCTATGCTTCCGGCTTTGCAGGTTGAAATTATGCCTTCGCAGGGGAGCAGAACCGGTCTTGCGCTAAATAAAGCGTTTGATCTTTTGCAAAGCGTTAAGAGCAAAAGTGGCCAGATTTTGTTGTTTACTGACAGTCCTGTCGACGATTCTGCAATGGCTGCGGCCGGTGCCATTGCACAACGAGGATATTCGTTGTCGGTGATTGGAGTCGGTAGTACCACTGGAGCACCGATTCCAAATCCACGGGCCGGTTTCCTCAAAGATAGCAGAGGCAATATTGTGGTAGCACAAATTGATGAAGCCTCCCTGGAATCTCTCGCAACTGCAGGTGGTGGTGAGTATCGGTTGATATCATCAGACGAATCGGACATCAACGCCTTAGTGAAATCGTTTAGCCGCGATGCACTGAACGCGGGTGATGATCGTGCCGAAGATGATTCGCTGCAAACAATTGAAGCATGGCTGGATCGAGGGCCGTGGCTGATACTGTTGTTGCTACCTATTGCTGCCGCCGGATTTCGTCGGGGTTGGCTGTGAGCACACATTGCTTTAAAAAGCCTCCGTTGTGCGTTGCGGCTATCCTGATATTGTGTCTGCAGTTCCGTGTTGAAATTGCCGCAGGTCAGGAACAGACTCCGGACTCGAACACCGATCCGAACACTGACTCAAACTTTGAAATTGCCAGTTTTTTCAAGCGGCCGGATCAACGCGCAGTTGAGCTTTTGGAGCAGGGGCAGTTTGAGCAGGCAGCTGCTGAGTTCGACAGCCCTCAATGGCGTGGAGTAAGTCGGTTTCGTGGTGGTCAATATAAAGAGGCAATGGAGGATTTTGCCACAGCGACAGATGCGACGGGTTTATATAACCACGGCACGGCCGCTGTGCGTGCGGGTGACTATACTCAGGCGGTAAGTTCCTTTGAAAAAGCGTTAGAACTGGCTCCGGATAATAAAGACATATCTCACAATCTTGATATTGCTAAAAAACTGAGGGATCTGGCGGACAATCAGCAGCAGGAGCAACAGTCCGGTGATGAACAGCAGGAAGGTGAGCCGTCACAGGAAAATGAAAGTTCAGACGAGAACGGCCAGCCACAAGATAGCCAGCAGCAAGACAGTAAGTCACAAAATGGCGAAGAGGATTCAAACGATTCGCCTGAAGGTGAGTCTCAATCTGATAACAGCGAAAGTGATAGCAGTGACTCGGAAAACAGCGGCGAGATGAGCGCAGATGCACAGGATCAGACAACAGATGATCGCGAGAATCAGCAGCAGGATGCTGAAGCGCTGCGAGATATAATGCAGCAGGAGCAACAGGAAAATGATGCTGAGCAATCACAAGCGCCGCAGTCTGGAACTTCAACGCAAAATTTTGAGCCGGATCCGGTAAGTGAAGATGAGCAGGCGACTGAACAGTGGTTACGTCGTATACCTGACGATGGATCGCAACTGTTGCGCAACAAAATAAGACTAAACCATTTAATTGAATTCCCGGAAGTGCAGGACATGCAGGAGCCCTGGTGAATACTTTGATTAATTTTGTGCCCTCGAAGCAATCTATTTTTAAACAGCTTTTGTCCATGGCATTGCTGGTGCTGAGTCTGATTTCGGCAACGGTAGCCAGTGCTGCCGAACTGACGGCAACGGTGGATAGAGATACCGTTATTGATGGTGAATCTGTGGTGCTCTACATCGAAGGCAGCAATTTACAGAACACGCCGGACCTGACTGCACTGCTGCAGAACTTCGATATTATTCACTCGGGTCAGTCAAACAGTCAGTCCGTGGTTAATGGTAAGCGCTCAAACGGATTTACTATGCGGCTTGAGCTTAAGCCTAAAAATACAGGGGCAGTAACGATTCCGGCGTTTGCGGTATCCGGTGTCACTTCAACTCCGTTAACAATAGAAGTAGTGGCGCGTGGCACACCGGGTGTTGAACCAAGAGACAAAGTATTTGCGGAGGTGTCTGTTGAGAATCAAAATCCTTATGTTCAAGAGCAGGTAATACTCTTTTTAAAAGTATTTGATGACGGCAACGTTTCCACTGGAAACCCGGTCTTTGAGGGTAATGGTGATTATCAGGTCCAGGCATTACCGGGTGGACGTGAGGAGATTGTCGAAAGAGATGGCGTGCAATATCGGGTGCAAACTTATCGATATGCATTGTTTGCTCAAAAAAGTGGCGATATAACAATTGATGCAATCACGATCCCGGGCAGCGTCAGGGATCCGAATTACAATGGTAATTTTTTTCTTCGCTCAGTACCGACACGGCGAATCGAGTTGAAAACAGAGCCCCGGACACTGACGGTGAAACCGCGCGCAGCCGCCAACACTTCAAACTGGTGGTTGCCGGTTAAGGCGCTTGAGTTAAGGCATGAATGGTCTGATGATATTGCAGCGGCAAAAGCCGGTGAGCCTTTGACACTTACGCTTGAGATGGTATCTGCAGGGGCCACCTCTACGCAGTTACCGCAGATACCGGTCCCGGATATTCCCGGTTTGAAGATTTATGTGGATAACCCGGATCTAAGATCACGCGCAGATGCCGGTAATCTGGTCAGTTTGCGTCGTGAAAAATGGTCGGTAATACCGAATCAATCAGGACAGGTAACTTTGCCGGAAGTTGTGGTTACCTGGTGGGACACCAATGCGGATCTCGAGCGTCGGGCAGTAATACCTGCACAGGTGCTGCAGGTTGAAGGGCCCCCCGGTACGGAGCCAGCCAGTGCTGCAACTGACTCTGTCGGTGGTAGCATTGCTACTGATGACGCTATTGCAGACGCCCGATCCAACGGCCAAAGTAAAAATCAAATTGCCGGAACCAGTGCACTGTTAAATTCAACAGAGTTAGGCGAGACCGATAATCCAGGTGCTGCACAGTCGAAAAATAATATCTCGCAACTTTGGTTCTGGATTGCAGTGGTGTCAATGACCGCATGGCTTGCAACATTAGCCGCATGGTGGTGGTCCGCCAGATCCTCACAAGCCAAACGCAAACAATCAGTAGCGCCATCGAGCAACGATTCTGAACAAAAAGCATTTCGAAGGATGCGATCTTTAAGCAAAGGCCAGGATTCAACCGCCTATGCTGGCGCCGTGTTAGAGTGGGCGCATTCGAGATGGGCAAAAGATCCTGTGCATAACCTTCCGGACGTCGGCGTGCGCCTTGGCAGCCGGCAGTTAACTGACGAGATGCGCCAGCTTGATCAACTTCGGTTTTCGCAACAACGGAGTTCAGATGACCGGCCTCATCATCCAGCGGTATCATTAAATGCGATACAGAAACAACTTGAGGCTGCACTGCGCCAGAGCGAGAGCGATACCGCCAGAGATTCGACCAGAGAATCGAAAATTCAAAGCCCGCACGCCTTGCCACAGTTGTAGTATAAATGAGTGAAGTACTACCTGATGTGCTGCTGGAAGCTAAAGATCTTTCTGTCAGCCGTGGTGAGCTGCGGCTGTTTGAAAAAAAATCGTTTAGCGTTAAGGCGGGCTCACTACTGCAGCTGCAGGGTGACAATGGCTCCGGTAAAACAACATTGTTGCGAGCACTTTGTACATTAATACCACTTGATGAAGGTGAGTTGTGGTGGCGTGGTGAAGCGCTGCCTGCAGCGCGTGAAGATTACTTTTCAGAGATGGTGTTTGCAGGCCATGCAGACGGCCTGAAGTCTGGTCTTACACCATTGGAAAACCTGCAGTGCAACCTGAACGATAAACCGGTATCGATAGATGAGTGCAAAGCAGTGCTGGCCAGAACCGGTCTGGCGGGTAAAGAAAATTTGCCCTGTCGGGTGTTATCTGCCGGTCAGCGTCGTCGTGTTGTATTGGCGCGATTGCTTTTGAGCGACGCAGTGTTGTGGATTCTTGATGAACCGCTGACAGCGCTGGATGCATCCGGTCGTGAGTTAGTCGCTACTCTTATAGAAGAGCAGGTGCTGGCAGGTGGCAGCGTGATTTATTCAACTCATCAGCCGTTGCCAATTATCAGCCAAAAAAGCAACGAAGACCGTAGCCAGCGTGACACTGCGGCCCGGGTTCAGACGCTGGCTTTGTCAGACTGATGTTTGAGGCTTTCTACAAACTCCTAAAAAGAGATCTGACCTTATCGCAGCGCCACAGCAGTGACTGGCTTAACCCGCTGGTGTTTTTTGTCATAGTGGTGACACTGTTCCCGCTAGGTGTCGGGCCGGATGGTGAGTTACTGAGGGAGATTGCGCCGGGTGTGATCTGGGTAGCATCGCTGCTGGCAACCTTGCTCGCTCTCGACGGGCTGTTTCGCGATGACTTTAACGATGGCTCGCTGGAGCAGCTGTTGCTCAGTTCGCATCCGTTACCGATTCTGGTCTTAGCGAAGACGCTGGCTCACTGGGTGGTGTCTGGTTTGCCTCTGGTGTTGCTGTCCCCATTGCTGGCGTTGCTAATGCAACTGCCGCTAAAGGCAGTGCCATCACTGCTCATGTCGCTGGTGCTGGGGACACTATGCCTGAGTCTTATTGGCTCCATTGGCGCGGCACTAACTGTAGGTTTAAAGCGCGGTGGGGTTTTACTGGCACTGCTGGTTTTGCCGCTGTTTATTCCGGTGCTGATTTTTGGCAGCAGCAGTGTGGTCGCTGCAGCAGGTGGTTTTGAGACTGGCGCACAGTTGTCTTTGTTAAGCGGGCTTTTGTTCCTTGCGCTGGCGCTTTGCCCGTGGGCTGCAGCTGCGGCCCTCAGGATCAGTGCGGAAGCGTAACAACCTACGGTGTTTTTCCACGCCAATACGCAGCAAAGTTGGCTATAATCCGGGGAGAATGTGCGTTAGATTGACATTTCGGACGCCCTGTCAAAACTAATTGCGCAGGCCATGGTCACAGCCAGAGGCCAGCGTTTATCTACCAATTCCGCGGGGCAGTGTCCCGGTAATCTTGTTGTGCAATCCAGGACCTCTATGTTTCGTTGGTTTTTTAAACTGGCATCGACAAAAAATTTCTATCGGCTGGCGGAAATTCTCGGTCCCTGGCTGACAGGGCTTTGCGCGCTGCTTCTGGGCGCCGGTTTATTTTTGGGCTTGTTTGTCGCGCCGACTGACTACGAACAGGGCGAGAGCTACCGGATTATCTTCGTGCATGTGCCGTCAGCCTGGATGAGCATGTTTGTCTATATGGTGATGGCGTTTTGCAGTGTTCTGGTTCTGGTCTGGAAAATGAAACTGGCAGATGTTGTGGCGCAGGTATCTGCTCCAATTGGGGCCTCGTTTACTTTTCTGGCGCTGGCCACCGGGTCACTGTGGGGCAAGCCAATGTGGGGTACCTGGTGGGAGTGGGATGCGCGCCTGACATCTGAATTGATTCTGTTGTTTATTTATATTGGCTACATGGCGCTGCGTGCTGCGATTGATAATCCATCAAGTGCGGCAAGAGCTGCGGCAATACTGGCACTGGTCGGTGTGGTGAACATTCCAATTATTCACTTCTCGGTTGACTGGTGGAACACATTGCATCAGCCGGCATCCATCCTGAAGTTCGACAAGCCGTCCATTCACCCGAGTATGTTGTTGCCGTTATTACTTATGGCACTTGGATTTACAGTATTTTATTTTGTCACCATGTTACTTAAGACTCGAACAGTCATTTTACAGCGCGAATCAGGCTCGTCCTGGGTGCGTGAAAGAATTGAAGGAAACCGTTTATGATGGATTTTTTCGCTATGGGTGGTTATGCCGCCTACGTCTGGCCGTCGTTTGCGTTAACAGCCATCGTTATGTTCGCTAACTGGTATTTGGCGGTGCACAGACGAAAAAAAGTTATTGCTCAGCTGCGTAGTACAACATCGGGTAATAGTCCGTCACATACTGATTAAAAGCGAAGTTAAAAGCACAAGCGTAAGCCAGGTTAAAAGCCAGGCGTAAGCCAAGTTAAAAGCCAAGCGTAAGCCAAGTTAAAAGAATATTCTCAATGCATCCAAAACGTAAACAAAAACTCATTCTTGTGGGCCTGATGGTAGCCGCTGTTGCTATTGCAGCGGGTTTTATACTGAATGCGTTTAACAAGAACATTCAGTTGTTCTTTTCGCCTTCCCAGGTGGCGGCAGGCGAGGTGCCGGACGGTGCAGAATTCAAAGTCGGCGGGCTGGTAGCTGCCAACAGTGTAAAGCGAATAGGCGACGGCCTTACGGTTGAGTTTGCTCTGACAGATAACGGTGAGACCATTCCGGTGCAATACACAGGAATTTTGCCCGATCTTTTCCGTGAAGGTCAGGGCACCATCAGCGTCGGTAAACTTAACGATGAAGGAGTTTTTGTGGCGAATAAAGTGCTGGCAAAGCATGATGAGAATTACATGCCGCCGGAAGTCGCCGATGCTCTGGAAAAACAAAAGGCAGCACAACATGGTGCTGATACGGTTCAACTGCAATGATCCCTGAAATTGGTCACTTCGCGCTAATACTTGCCCTGTGTGTGGCAGTGGCACTTTCCGTCGTGCCAATGATTGGCAGCTTTGCGGGCCGTTATAGCTGGATGGCATTTGCGCGGCCTGCGGCACGTGTTCAATTGCTGTTGGTCGGTGTGTCTTACGCGGTGCTGACCCATGCGTTTCTGGTGCATGATTTTTCAGTCGGTTATGTAGCCAACACCTCTAATTTAGCGTTGCCGCTGATCTACAGAATTTCCGGTGTCTGGGGTTCACATGAAGGCTCATTGCTGTTGTGGCTGCTGGTGTTAACGGCATGGACTGCGGCAGTAAGTGTATTTAGTCGCGGTATCCCGCTACAGATGATTGCTCGTGTGTTGTCCGTGCTCGGCATGATCAGCGTGGGCTTCACGCTTTTTGTACTGTTAACTTCCAATCCGTTTTCACGCCTGCTACCGGCACCACTTGATGGTCAGTCCCTGAATCCGTTGTTGCAGGACTTTGGACTGGCTGTACATCCGCCGATGTTATACATGGGCTACGTCGGGTTCTCGGTGGCATTTGCTTTTGCGGTAGCAGCGCTTATCGGTGGTCGTCTTGATATGGCATGGGCCAAGTGGATGCGCCCGTGGACCAATATTGCCTGGGTGTTTTTAACTATTGGTATTGCGCTGGGTAGCTGGTGGGCTTACTACGAACTTGGCTGGGGTGGCTGGTGGTTCTGGGATCCGGTTGAAAACGCTTCTTTTATGCCTTGGTTGGTTGGCACCGCGTTAATACATACGTTGGCGGCAACTGAGAAACGCGGCGCTTTTAAAGCGTGGACAGTGCTGCTGGCAGTGACTGCGTTTGCGCTGAGCCTGCTGGGTACTTTCCTGGTGCGTTCCGGAGTTTTGACATCGGTACATGCGTTTGCGAATGATCCTGAACGAGGTCAGTTTATACTTGCATTTCTCGGCGTGGTTGTTGGATCTTCACTGGTTCTGTATGCGTGGCGTGCTCCCAAACTGGTGAGCGATGCAAAATTTGATGTGCAGTCTCGTGAGTCTGGTTTGTTGTTCAACAATGTGGCAATGGTGGTAATTTGTGCAAGCGTACTGCTGGGGACTTTATATCCGTTGGTGCTTGATGCAATGGGGCTTGATAAGTTATCTGTCGGTGCACCGTATTTTAATCTTGTATTTATCCCGCTTGGTGTATTGGTCGCACTGATTGTTGGTGTTGCGGCATTAACGCGCTGGAAGAAAGATAACGTCAAAGAGATTCTTAAACGATTGCGATGGGCAATGGTGGTTAGTGTGGTTGGCGCTATTGCGCTTCCGTTTACGCTTGGGTCTTTCAAGTTTGGTGCAGCGTTAGGTATAGGGCTGGCGCTATGGGTGGTGACTACTTCTTTACAGGGTATTTTCGAACGACTGAAGAACCGCAAGAACAAATTGTTTTCCCTTACCAAAATCCCTGCAGGATTCTGGGGTATGACATTGGGGCATATTGGCATTGCTGTGTTTGCGGTCGGCGTTAGTCTGACTTCCCTGTACAGTATTGAGAAAGATTTGCGATTGGATAAAGGCGAAACTCACTCAATGGCAGGTTATGACTTTAACTTTGGCGGGGTGGTCAATGTAACCGGACCAAACTATATTGCAGAGGAAGGTCTGCTAACCGTGACGAAGGATGGTCGTGAAATAACCACGCTCAGGGCTCAAAAGCGTGAATACGATACAAGCCAGATGGGTATTATGACTGAGGCCGCGATTGACGCAGGTTTAACACGTGATCTGTTTTTCGCGCTTGGCGAGCCTCTGGGTACAGATTCGTGGAGTATGCGTATATATCATAAGCCGTTTGTCCGCTGGATATGGTTGGGAGCAATTTTCATGTCGCTGGGCGGTTTGGTTGCTGTGACTGACAAGCGCTTTCGTCGACGACGCAGCGTCGTGTCTAACGAAGCGTCTGCTGAGAATGCCGCGGTTACTGTAAAGCCATGAGATTTATCATTCCAATTGTTGTGTTTGCCGTCATCAGTGGATTTTTGTACTGGGGGCTCGACAATGATCCTCGCCGTGTGCCATCTCCGTTGATTGGCAAACCAGCGCCGGAGTTTTCACTGCCGGTATTGGGCAAGGATGGCAGTAACTTTTCACCTGAAGAGATGAAAGGCAAAGTCTGGCTGCTTAATATCTGGGCAACATGGTGTGCTTCATGTCGGGTAGAGCATCCGGTATTGGTTGATCTGGCTCGAAGCGGCTCTGTTGATATTATTGGTCTTAACTACAAAGATGAAGATAATCTTGCGATTAGCTGGCTGCGTGATCTCGGTGATCCGTACGTCCTGACTGCGGTAGATCAGTCCGGACGCATTGGTATTGACTGGGGATTTTATGGCGCGCCGGAGACGTTCGTCATAGATAAGGCGGGTTTAGTGCAATATAAACACATCGGCCCTGTATTGCCTGCGGATTTGCAAAATACCATTTTGCCTTTGGTGGCTGAACTGCGCGAGGCCGGCTCATGACTGCTTTGCGTCTGGCCACTTCAACAAAGTGTGTATCAATTGTTGCTCTGCTTGCGATAATTTTTATTGGCAGCAATGTTGCCATTGCATTTGAAGAGAGAAATTTTGATACGCCAGAAGATGAGTCTCTGTACAGCACGTTGATTGCCGAACTGCGCTGCCTTGTTTGTCAAAACCAGAATATTGCAGACTCAGATGCAGACCTTGCCGTTGATTTGCGGCAGGAAATTTATACCATGATAAAGGCTGATAAAAACAAGGCGGACATACTCGATTTTATGGTGCAGCGCTATGGCGAGTTTGTGCTGTACAAGCCGCGATTTTCTGCAAGAACTCTTGTGCTTTGGTTAGCGCCGGCATTTTTGCTGTTGCTGGGCGGGTTTGCGCTGTGGCGCTCAACGGTCAATGCTAAAAAATCTTCTGACGCTGATGCCGTCAACTCCCCCGATAGTGCTGCTCTGGCGCGTGCCCGCAGTTTGCTTAAAGACGATTAACCGGAAATTCATTGATTCTTTTTTTTATTTCTATCGCAGTGCTGGTTATAGCAGTACTCTGGTTGCTTCTGCCAGTGTTTTCGAAAGATGCCGAGCTTGCAGAGCCTAACCGTACTGATATCAATGTCGACATAGCTAAGGCGCAGGCGCGCGAGTTGCAGCAGCGCCTGGACGCCGGTGAGCTGAGTGCTGAAGACTATGCCGACGAGAAGGCGAGACTTGAAGCATCACTTGCGCGTGATATCGAAAAGGAAGAGCTGACCTCATCTAACGCTAAAGGACAATGGTTGTTTTGGCCCGTGGCCGCAGCAATACCCATAGCAGCTGGTGCTATCTATTTAACCCTCGGCACACCCCAGGCGCTTGATCCGCAAGCTCATATCCGCCCGGTTCAACAAGCTAACGCTTCGCAAGGCAACACACCTCCAGCCAATGGACTACAGCAACAGGCGCCACCTATAGAAGAAATAATTGTTGGTATACAACAAAGGCTTGAAGTTGAACCCGAGGATGCCCAGGCCTGGTTTATGTTGGGGCGTGCTCATCTAACGGTTGGTAATTATCAGGATGCAGTGGTAGCTCTGCGCAATTCTGTTGAGATTGATGACAGTAACGTCAATGTGAGAATAAGGCTTGCCGATGCGCTTGCGTTGTCGCAAAACAGAAGTCTGGCCGGTGAACCTGCTGAAATTTTAAAAAGTGTATTGGAAATTGAGCCTGAGCATCCGCAGGGTTTGTGGTTGTACGGCATGGCACTTAACGAAGCAGGTGAGCCTGCTGAAGCCATAGAAGTATGGAATCGTCTACTGCCTTTGTTGTCGTCTGACCCGAGGTCGCAGGGTGAAGTTGAGCAACTGATTGCAAGCGCTGCAGCACAGTTGCCTGGTAACCAAACAACAGGCCAAACTACAGGCACAGCGAGTTCTCAGACTCCTGTTGTTACTACCACCGACAGCGCTGGTGCCAGCACTGGTGAAGGTGTAGAAGTTGTGGTTGATGTGCAACCCGGTCTGGCTGATGATCTGCCGGCTGATACCCCGGTGTTTGTGTATGCCAAAGCGGTTAACGGACCGCCGATGCCACTTGCTGTGGTAAAGCGCTCACTGGCGGATTTGCCGATGACGCTCACTTTGACGGATGCGCAGGCTATGATAGAAAACATGACCATCAGCGCCTTCGAAGAGGTGATTATCGGGGCGAGAATCTCGCTATCAGGCAATCCGGTAGGGCAATCGGGGGATTTGTTCTTCGAAAGTGGTTCTGTAAAGCAAGAGGGGCTGGCGACACCGGTACAAATCACCATTTCTGAGCGTTTGCCGTAAGCCAGGAGCTTGCGAGGCAGTAGCGGAGGTTCAGTCACTCGAGTTCTAACGGACATCAGTTTTACTTTTGCCAATGCAATGTCGCTGCAGCCGGTTCAGAATGTGTGCTTACCTCTGACAAATCTTTTCTGCAACCTTTTGATTGCGCGGAACGAGGTACGCTATATTGGTGTCTTAGTAACGCTATTTTTTATCCTGACTTTATTCCGCTAAGTATTTTTACTATAGAGCAACCATATGTCGACTGATGTAGCAAACACGGACTCTGGAAATGGCCTGTCATCCCTTAAGCACTGGTCACTTACGTTCGACCGCGAGGGCATTGCCTGGCTGGTAGTGGATCGCGTGGGTGAGAGTGTTAATACACTGGGTGAAGAGCTGCTCGGCGAGCTGGATCAGGCACTGGATTTTCTGGCGAACAAAAACCCGATTGGACTTGTTATAAGTTCCGGCAAAGATGCTGGTTTTATCGCCGGGGCCGATATCCGTGAATTCGAGAGTTTTACCGATGCGAAATCGGTAACCGATAAAGTACTGCAGGGGCAGGCAGTTTTTCACAAACTTGAGTCATTGCCATTTACGACGGTGGCAGCCGTTGATGGACACTGCCTTGGTGGTGGCTATGAGTTGACTCTTGCCTGTAACTACATCATTGCGACGGACGCTGATGATACCCGTATCGGCCTGCCGGAAGTGCAGCTTGGTATATTGCCGGCGCTGGGCGGTATGACGCGTTTAACTGAGCGGGTCGGTGGCATGAAAGGTATGACTGCCATTTTGACCGGCAAAATGCATCGCGCAAAGCAGGCGCACGGGCTCGGGTTGATTGATGAGATTGTCGGGCCGCACGCGAACTTAAAGTGGGCAGCGCGTCGTGCGGTGCTGAAAAAACGAAAGTTTAGAGGTGCATCTTTTACCGACCGCATGACAAACAAAGGTCCCGCACGCAACGTGTTAGCGGGCCAGATGGTTAAAAAAACCCAAAAGAAAGCTAACCCTGATCATTATCCCGGCCCTTACAAGATGATCGATCTCTGGAAAGACAATCGCGATGATCGCAACGCGATGTTTGCCGCAGAGGCAAGCCAGATCGGGGAGTTGATGGTCGGCGATGAGTCACGTGGCTTGCAGCGTGTTTTTCATTTAATGGAGAGGCTAAAAGGGCTTGGCAAGGATAAGGACTTCACCTGTCGCCGTGTACATGTAATCGGTGCTGGGGTGATGGGTGGAGATATAGCTGCCTGGTGTGCATTGCGTGGTATGGAAGTCACTTTGCAGGACCGGGAGATGAAATACATTGAGCCTGCCGTTGCCCGTGCTAAAAAACTCTTTAAGAAAAAATCCCGTAGTAAGCATGAGGCCGCTGCCACAATGGCACGCTTTCTACCCGATGTTAATGGCGATGGTGTGGCACGCGCTGATGTCATCATAGAGGCGATTTTTGAAAACAAGGAAGCCAAGCAGGAATTGTATAAGGGTATTGAGCCTCGCATGCGCGCCGATGCCGTGCTCGCTACGAATACCTCTGCAATTCCATTGGAAGAGTTGTCACAAGTACTGTCAGATCCGACTCGACTGGTCGGTTTGCACTTTTTCAATCCGGTTCCGAAGATGCCGTTGGTCGAAGTTGTGTATGCGCCAAATACCTCTAAAGAAATGATAAAACGTGGCAGCGCTTTTTGCGGGCAAATAAGTCGCTTTCCGTTGCCGGTAAAAAGTAGCCCGGGCTTTTTAGTTAACCGTGTGCTTGCGTCATACATGCTTGAAGCAATGGACGTCCATCTTGGTGGTGTACCTATGGACGAGATAGATGCAGCAGCCAAACGTTTTGGTATGCCGATGGGGCCAATAGAGCTTGCAGATACAGTGGGTCTGGATATATGCAAAAGTGTGGTTGGTACGGTCGGTGGCAGAGATGTCACCACAGCGGTTGAAAAACTGACTTCAATGATTGATGCAGGGAACCTTGGTAAGAAATCAGGGCAGGGTTTTTATCAGTGGTCAAACGATAAGCCGGTCAGACAATCGCCGGAAGAGTTAAGCTCTGAAGAGGAAGCCGGTTTGGATCAGCTGGCAGAGAAGCTAATGAAACCGTTCCTTGATGAGTGTAAAGCATGTAGTGCAGATGGCATTGTCGAAGACGATGATTTGCTCGACGCCGGAATAATCTTTGGTACCGGGTTTGCGCCATTCAGAGGTGGACCTATGCACTTTATTAAGAATGGTGTATTTAAAAAATGAGTGTCTTAATAGCGCAAGCGAATTCAAATAACTGGTATTGCACGGGAAGAACTTATGAATAATACAATCAGACCTGTTGCAGTTGTTGGCGGTGTGCGTATTCCATTTTGCCGTTCCAACTCGGCCTATTCGGATTTATCTAACAAAGACATGTTTGTTACCGCTCTCAACGGCCTGGTCGATAAATATAATCTTCAGGGCGAAAAGATAGACGAAGTGTTATCCGGGGCGGTGATCAATCACCCGGCTGAATGGAACTTTGCCAGAGAGTCGGTATTAAGTACTGAATTGTCTCCGCTGAGTTCCGGTGTAACTCTGCAACAGGCATGTGGTACCAGTTTACAGGCGGCATTGATGTCCTCGGCAAAAATTGCCACAGGGCAGATTGAGTGTGCGATTGCAGGTGGTGCTGATACTGTGAGTGATGTGCCTATTGTTTTTGGCAACAAGTTCTCTAAGCGCCTGGTGGGACTTGGCAGAGCACGCTCAATGAAGGATCGGCTTAAGATTCTCAAAGGCTTTGGTCCGCGCGAGTTGAAACCGGTACCTCCATCGGTCAATGAACCTCGCACGCTGCTTTCTATGGGGCAGCATTGTGAACTGATGGCGAAAGAATGGGGCATTACCCGCGAGGCGCAGGATGAACTGTCTTACCAAAGCCATATGAAAGCCGCAGCGGCTTACAATGAAGGCTTTTTTGATGATCTGATTACCCCGTGCAACAAGGTGTTGCGCGATAACAATATGCGACCGGATACAACTATTGAAAAGCTCGCTACTCTGAGACACGCCTATGACAAATCTGATGCCGGTACTTTGACCGCTGGCAACAGTACGCCACTTACTGACGGTTCATCTTCGATATTACTGGCCAGTGAAGAGTGGGCCCGCGAGCGCGGCTTGCCAATTCTTGCCTACCTTACCCACGGTCAGACCTCGTCGGTTGATTTCGAAGAGGGTGAAGGCTTGTTAATGGCTCCGGCAGTGGCGGTCAGCGAGATGATAGATCGTGCCGGTATTGCGCTACAGGATTTTGACTTCTATGAAATTCATGAAGCATTTGCAGCTCAGGTATTGTGTACGCTTGCTGCATGGGAATCCGAAGACTATTGCGTCAACCGGCTGGGACGCAGCGGTGCGATGGGTTCTATTGATCGGGCCCGGCTTAATGTTAAAGGCAGTAGTTTGGCAGTGGGTCATCCGTTTGCCGCTACCGGTGCCAGAATTGTTGCTACCCTCGGTAAGATTATCGATGAAAATAACGGCGGCCGTGGACTGATATCGGTCTGCACTGCCGGTGGAATGGGTGTTACCGCAATACTTGAAAGATGATGAGTCCGGAGGCTGTGATCAGCTTCTCGGTCGCGCTGGATTGATTGTATCCGGAGCCTCTAGGCTCCGGGCCTGCTATGCTCCGCGTTTGTCGGGTGTAGCTAAAATGTATGGTCGTGCGGCGGGCAGGTATGGTCGTTGACAAAACTGACCAGTCCCAGCGGCTGCGATACATTTGCAGAGTTATGGTGTAAATTTTATTTATCGGGAAATATCACATGAAAATACTAGTCGCCGTGAAGCGGGTTCTCGACTACAACGTTAAAGCGCGGGTCAACGCCGAGGGTACAGGGATTGATCTCGCTAATGTAAAAATGTCTATGAATCCGTTTGATGAGATAGCGGTTGAAGAGGCACTTCGTATTAAAGAAGCAGGCAAGGCTGACGAAGTTATTGCCGTGTCGATGGGTGTCAGTCAGTCGCAGGAAACTATCCGCACAGCGCTGGCCATGGGGGCGGATCGCGGTATTCTGGTTGAAACTGATGAAGAGCTGCAGCCGCTTGCTGTTGCCAAGTTGCTGGCCGCTGTTGTGGAGCGTGAACAGCCCGGTCTTGTGATTGTCGGTAAGCAGGCGATTGACGACGACAGCAACCAGACAGGGCAAATGCTGGCGGGTTTAATGGACTGGCCGCAGGGCACTTTCGCCTCCGAAGTTGATATCGACGGCGATAAAATCAAGATCACCCGTGAAGTTGACGGAGGACTTGAGTCAATCAATGTTTCAACACCTGCGGTAATCACCACCGATTTACGACTTAACGAACCACGGTATGCGAAGCTGCCGAACATCATGAAAGCGAAGAAGAAGCAGCTCGACACGTTGACACCTGCTGAACTTGAAGTAGATATTGCCTCACGTCTAAAGGTAGTTAAGGTTGAAGAGCCGGAGCAGCGCAAAGCCGGTGAGATAGTGAGCTCGGTTGCCGAGCTTGTCGAAAAACTGAAAAACGAAGCGAAGGTGATATGACCATGACACTACTGGTAATTGCAGATCACGATAACAGTGAACTTAAACCTTCAACGCTAAATGTAGTTGGAGCGGCGGCTAAAATTGGTGGCGATGTAGCGATTCTTGTAGCTGGTGCTGGCTGTGGTGCAGTTGCTGAAGCTGCCGCTAAAGTTGCCGGTGTAAGCAAGGTATTGCAGTGCGACGATGCAGCCTATGCGAACCAGCTGGCCGAAAATATGACGCCATTAATTGTCGGTTTGGCGGGGGACTACACGCATGTGCTGTTTGGCAATAGTGCCAGTGCCAAAAACGTGATGCCTCGTGTTGCTGCCAAACTGGATATGGCAGGTATTTCTGATATCACCGACGTAGTAAGCGAAGACACGTTCGTTCGCCCTATCTATGCCGGTAACGCGATGATGACAGTACAGAGCTCTGATTCCTGCAAGCTAATCACGGTGCGAAGTACTGCGTTTGATCCGGTAGCGGAAGAAGGGGGATCAGCCGCTGTAGAGTCTGTTGCAGCAGCAGAGACGAGTGACAAAGTCAGTTGGGTTGGACAGGAACTTACCAAGTCCGATCGTCCTGACCTCACCAGTGCATCAATCGTGGTCTCCGGTGGACGTGGAATGCAGAACGGTGAGAACTTCGCCATGCTTGAATCGCTGGCTGAAAAGCTTAATGCGGCTGTAGGTGCCTCGCGCGCGGCTGTTGATGCGGGCTTTGTGCCGAATGACTATCAGGTTGGTCAGACCGGTAAAGTTGTAGCGCCTGACCTGTATATCGCGGTTGGTATTTCCGGCGCAATTCAACATCTGGCAGGTATGAAAGACAGCAAAGTCATTGTTGCTATCAACAAGGACGAAGAAGCACCTATCTTTCAGGTTGCGGACTATGGGCTGGTCGCGGACCTGTTCGATGCAGTGCCGGAACTGGATGCTGCGATTGGTGCCGGTTAGTATTTTGGGCTGAATCCTGAGGTGCTCGCTTAAAGGGTTCGGTTGACGTCCATGCGCAGTCAACTCATTTAGTGAGCAACCAGGCAGTAGTCAAATGAAGAGGGGTGCATATTGCACCCCTTTTTGCATATTCATTGGTTGCAGGGAGTATGCGCGGCAGAAATCTGCGTAGCGAGAACGTGCCACAGCGAGGGCGTTTTAACGATCATTGTTAAAACACACCTCTATGGCGCGTTCGCAGTAGCAGAGCTTCTGCCGCGCAGGCTCCCAGGCCAGTCTATTTTTTTACGGATAAGAACTAACCAGCTGCTGTGATGTGACAGGGTTGGTTGGCTGCGGTAAAGTTGAACGCAGTTATCCATCATCTACCGGGAGACCACGTTGTCTTACACAGCACCTACAAAACAGATGCAATTCCTGCTTGATCATGTTGTTGGTATGGCAGATGTAGCGGCCCTGCCGGGCTTTGAAGACGCCACTCCGGATATTGTTAGCGCAATCCTGGAAGAGGCCGGTAAATTCGCCTCGGAAGTACTTGCCCCGATTAACTGGGACGGTGATCAACAGGGTGCTGCATGGTCAGAAGATGGCGTCACCACCCCGAACGGCTGGAAAGATGCCTATCAGCAATTCACTGATTCAGGATGGAACAGCCTAGCGTTTGGTGCGGAATTTGGCGGCCAGGGTATGCCCGGCTTGCTGTCAGCTGCAGTACAGGAAATGTGGCACAGCTCTAATATGGCATTCGGTTTGTGTCCGTTGTTAACACAGGGTGCGGTGCATGCGATTGATTCTCACGGGTCAGATGAACTGAAACAACAGTATCTTGAAAAAATGATCGCAGGTGAATGGACCGGTACCATGAATCTCACGGAACCGCAGGCGGGCTCTGATCTGGCAGCTGTGCGCGCAACGGCTACACCGCAAGGCGATCACTTTTTGGTTAAGGGTCAGAAGATCTTTATTACCTATGGTGATCACGATATGACCGACAATATAATCCACCTGGTATTGGCGCGAACACCTGATGCACCGGCGGGTGTGAAAGGCATTTCGCTATTCCTGGTGCCTAAATTTTTGCTGAACGATGATGGAACACCTGGAGCACGTAACGATGCGCGCTGTGTATCCATAGAACACAAGCTTGGTATTCATGCGAGCCCCACTTGTGTCATGTCATTTGGCGACAATGACAGTGCAGTTGGGTATCTCGTTGGCGAAGAAAATCGTGGCCTGATGTATATGTTCACGATGATGAATCAGGCACGCCTGGCCGTAGGTATTGAAGGGTACGCTGTGGCTGAAATGGCTTATCAGCAGGCGCTGGCTTTCTCGCGTGATAGAAAACAGGGTCCGGTATTGCTTGGCAAAGACACGGGTGAGGAGGGCATTGTAAATCACCCTGATGTGCGCCGAATGCTAATGACCATGCGTTCGCAGGTGGAGGCAGCGCGAGTTATGGCATATGACTGTGCTGCAGCCTTTGATTTCAGTGATCATCACACTGATGACGAAACGCGGGCACGCTTTCAGCGACGTGGAGAGCTCTTAACACCAATCGTAAAAGGTTGGTCGACTGAAGTGGGCGTAGAGATGTGCTCACTGGGTGTTCAGATACACGGTGGCATGGGCTTTATTGAAGAAACCGGTGCGGCGCAGCATCTTCGTGATTGCAGAATCACACCCATCTATGAAGGTACTACTGGCATTCAGGCAAATGATCTGCTGGGTCGTAAAACCCTGCATGACGGAGGTCAGGGTGTAGAAGAATTAATAGCTGACATGCGCAACACGCATGAGGCCCTGGGTGCCTCTGGCAACTCCGCGGCGACGTCTGCGAAAGCCGCGCTTGGCGACAGCATTGAAATGATTGCATCAGTGAGTAAAAAACTTATTGAACAGCAAAACCCGGCAGTTGCAGCGGCTGCGGCCACTGATTATCTGATGATGATGGGCTACGCCACAGGCAGCTGGGCAATGTCCAGAATTGTACTGGCCACCGAGAATTCAAACGACAAGGAATTTGTATCGTTACAGTTGGCGCTTGCGAGCTTCTACTTTGACAAGATTGCACCCCACGCCAGAGCGCATTATCTGGCCATTGAAAATAGCGCCGTGGATTACTACGAAATAGACCAGGCGATACTCTAGGCAATCTCTGAACGGAATTACCGTTGGAATAAATACTGGCTTTAGTATTTAGCCAGGACGGCCCTGGTGCGTGTGCAGCTAAAGTGCGGTGCGCGCATTTTGTGCATAGTTTACTCTCGCCTCAACGCCCGAATTATCTGTCAATCTTGTGACAGCTAGTGTCGGCGGTTTCCCGTGAGTTGCATAAACACCTAACAATATTGCGCGAAAGCGCTATATCCGTGCGCTCCTGCATCAGTCTCGGAGTGTTCGTCTGGCATTACTGCAGTGGAATATTCTTTGCAGCTACAGCAACTCTAATTCTGCCCGACGGAAGTTATATGAAAGGTATTATCCTGGCCGGTGGCTCCGGTACACGGCTATAT
>CAZYRP010000012.1:0-51156 GCA_964649465.1 uncultured Granulosicoccaceae bacterium
CTGGTTTTCAACGAAGTTTTGAAAGTCATGGTAATCCGTGTGGCTGTTTTTACCGGTAATTTGCTGGTGCCGCCGACAGTCGACGCATGTGGAATAGGAGAAAAGAACCAAAAAGAATGCCAAGCATGGCTCTGGTGAGTCTCACATCTTTCAAAAGGACTGTAATACAGGTCCGAATGTGGGCGTTGTCACTAAAACCTGTGTGTTTCTGTAACGAAAAGGCCAGCTGCGACCTGGCACAGATCGGGGTGTCGATTCTTTGTCGCCCCCGACTTCACGTCTTGTGCGCCATGGTCATCGGTAATCGGTGTCCCGCAGCCCACTGCCCGCAGCGAAAAGCCGGCAAAAGAATATTGCGCCGATGCTTTGATCTGGCCGCCGGAGTGCTTACACTATGCGTCTTAAAAAGAGCACTACTTACATGGCCGATCTCGACATATTGATCTTTCCTGACGACCGTCTGCGCAATATTGCAAAGCCGGTTGTGGATATCGACGATAAAATGCGATCACTTATCAGCGATATGTTTGCCACCATGTATGCAGCGCCGGGTATTGGTCTGGCGGCGACGCAGGTTGATGTTCACGAGCGTATTGTGGTGATAGATATTTCTGAAAACAAAAACCAGCCACTGACACTCATTAATCCCGAGATTATTGCCTCTGATGGTCGTGCAGAACATGAGGAGGGATGCTTGTCGATACCGGGAATCTACGAGCAGGTAGAGCGCGACGAACAAATAAAATTTGCAGCAATTGATGCCGATGGTAATCCCTATGAAATGGAAGCGGACGGATTGCTGTCAGTCTGTGTGCAACACGAAATTGATCATCTTGATGGCAAATTGTTTGTCGACTACCTCTCGTCTTTAAAGCGCAGACGTATCAAAAAGAAAATGCTCAAGCATGAAAAAGAATAGCTGCATATAGCCGGTTGCCAATAGTCCGATTGTGCCTCATCACGGATGCCGGCAATGAGACCAGAGCATACGTCAAAGCGTTCGGCGAACTGAACTAAATGAATTTAAAAGATTTTCGAATAGTGTATGCGGGAACTCCGGACTTCGCTGTGCCCGCGCTGGCCGCCCTTATCGATTCGGGTTACAACGTGGTTGCTGTGTACACGCAGCCCGACAGACGTGCCGGCCGTGGCCGCAAGATGCGACCGAGTCCGGTAAAGACCCTGGCGCTTGAACACAATATAGCGGTTGAGCAGCCGCTCAGCATGCGTGATTCAGAGCAGCATGCACTGTTGCAGAGTTATCGCCCTGACTTGATGGTGGTAGCTGCCTTTGGACAGATTCTGCCAGTAGAGATTCTTCAAACACCAACTCATGGTTGTTTCAATATTCATGCATCACTGTTACCGCTATGGCGAGGTGCAGCGCCTATACAGCGTGCAATCCAACATGGTGATACAACTTCAGGTGTCACGATTATGCAAATGGATAAAGGGCTTGATACTGGGGACATGCTTTACAAAGCAAGTTGTGAGATAGGTTTAAATACAACAGGCATTGAGTTGCATGATCAGCTTGCGACATTAGGTAGTGAATCGTTGCTTGCAACGCTTACGCAGTTGCACGAGGGTACACTTTGCCCTGAGGTGCAGGATGATGCGGCATCATGCTATGCAGCAAAAATAGAAAAAGCAGAAGCAGCATTAGACTGGCAGCTGCCAGCGATTGAGCTGCACCGCAAAGTCTGCGCTTTTAATGCGTGGCCGGTAGCGCAAACGGTGCTTGAAGGTGAAACGATACGAGTGTGGGAGTCCTCTCTTTTAGAAGGGGAGTCGGCTAACGGTGCATCGGTTGAATGCAGATCTGCAGGCGAAGTTGTAGCTGCTGTTAATCACCTTGATGTAGCAACCGGTGAGGGGATGTTGAGAATACACAAGTTACAACCGCCCGGGAAAAAAGCGATGGCCGTCAGTGATTTCTTAAACAGTCGCAAGATCGCCATAGGTACGCAGCTTGGCTGATAGTGATGTTCGAAGGGAAGCGATAAAACTTCTCACTGCTGTGGTGCGCGATGGAAGATCGTTATCTGAGTTACTGCCTGCGGCACAAAATGATCTCGATGCACGTGAAGCTGCGTTACTGCAGGAACTAACATTCGGGGTTTGTCGCAACTACGGCAAGCTGTCGGCGATTGTTGATGAACTACTTAAAAAACCTTTGCGCAACAAAGATACTGATGTTCGGGTATTGATCTGGCTCGCACTGTATGAAATTGGTTTTATGAGTACGCCGGACTACGCTGTCACAAGCTCTTATGTTGATTTGACTAAGAAAATAAAAAAGAACTGGGCCAGAGGATTTGTTAACGGCACACTCAGAGAATTTCTACGCCGCCAGCAAGAGCTGACTGAAAAATCATCCATCAAGAGTCCGCACTCGTTGCCGGAGTGGATTCAAAAACGGATCATAAAAGACTGGCCTGATCATGCCAGTGAAGTTTTTGATGCCATCAATACCAGAGCTGCATTGACCTTGCGTGTGAATGCAACAGTGACAGATCGCGAAAAGGTAATTGCCAAATTTAACGATGCCGGACTGCAGGTTGAGAAATGCGAGTTTGCAGCACACGGAATTCGCATGACTGATGCTCCACCGGTGACGTCACTGCCAGGGTTTAGCGATGGAGAATTTTCAGTGCAGGATCAGGCAGCACAACTCGCTGCAATTATTTTGCAGCCTGGTCCTGGTGAGCGGGTGCTGGATGCCTGTGCAGCGCCGGGAGGTAAATCCTGTCACCTGCTGGAATTGGAGCCGCAAGTAGAGCTGGTGTGCCTTGACGATGACGCCAGACGTCTGGAGCGCGTTGAGCAAAACCTTGCCAGGCTGAATCTCAAAGCAAAGGTGGTTTGTGGCGATGCAGCAAATCCCGGCAGTTGGTGGGAAAAGAATCTATTCGACGCAATACTCCTGGATGCTCCGTGTTCAGCACTCGGCGCGCTGCGCAAGCACCCTGATATCAGGCTTTTACGCCGGGAATCGGACATTCGTGCATTATCCTGGCAGCAACTTGAGCTGCTGCGTGCTTTGTGGCCGCTGCTGAAACCGGGTGGACGGCTAATCTATGCAACCTGTTCTGTGTTAAAACAGGAAAATGAAGATTGCGTGGATAAGTTTCTCGCTGAAACCACTGATGCTACAGAGTGTCCGATTGATGCTGAGTGGGGTGTTGCCGCATCCCACGGTCGGCAGATTTTGCCTGGCCAGCACCATGCAGATGGATTTTACTATGCGAAGCTCCAGAAAGCTGACACCAACATCTGATGCCTGTTGCTGAAATCTATCGTAAATTGACCATGACCTGCATATGGAAATTGTCAGACAGGACTATGGCCAGCGCATGGCTTGTTGCTCTGTGGCTGGCAGTCTCTGTCATATCGAATTCGCTGGTTGTAAGTTCAGTCGATGCCGGCCAGCACGGAATGCGTTTTGAGAGTGCCAGCACCTATCTTGATGATGGTACGTACTATCTGGATGCATTTGCCCGACTTGAGATAGGCGAAGAGCCGGAAGAAGCGCTGCTAAATGGTGTGGAGCTCCATTTTCTGGTTGAAATGGTAGTGCAAAACGTTCGACGCTGGTGGATTGATACACCAGTGATCGAGAGGCGCTTGCGATACAAACTATATTTCTATGATCTCACACGCCATTATCGTGTTGAAAACCTGCAAACAGGGGAGAGCGTTAATTACCGAAGTCTCACTGCGGCATTGCGTTATCTGGGTCAGATAAATCGCTTTGCGTTGATTGATGCACGCATGATCAAAGAATCAAAGCGCTATGATGCAAGCATAACTTTCTCACTGGACGGTACACGTCTTCCGGGTCCGTTGGCGGCACGTGCCATGGTAGCCAGCGAATGGAACTTACAGAGCGAGGTGTTTCAGTGGTCGCTCAACTAGTTAGAAGACTCGCCAACAGCCTTTGGCTGATGATGGCGCTGTTTGTATTCCTTGTTTGTGCTTTGTATTTCGTTGCCAACACCGGCGAGCATCTCGACAGTTTTGGTCAGTCTTATCAGTGGCTGATGTTATCTACTGCACTGGCACTCGGACTTATCGGGATTTTGATTATTGCCAGTGTCTGGCGGCTGGCTGTTGATTTACGGCAGAATGTTTCCGGCTCACGGCTGACGTTAAAGCTTGTCATTATTCTGGTTGTGATGGCCATGATGCCGATGGCACTGGTTTATTCATTTTCGATCAAATTTCTGCGTTCCAATATAGACAGCTGGTTTGATGTAGAGGTGGAACGTGCGCTCGATGATGCGTTAAATTTAAGTCGCGATTCTCTTAATGTGTATATGCGTGCAAGGCAAACATCGGCTGTTGAAATAGCAGAGCGTTTAAGTGATGTGCCACCGGAACTTGCGGTACTGGTACTTAACGATATCGGCATCGATGCCGAAGCGTCAGAGCTGACGCTTATCGGGGCAGATAATCGCATTGTGGCAACTACAGCGTTTGCCGGCAGTGTCAGTGTCGTGCCGGATCGACCCGCTGATGACATCATCTCCCGTGCTCGCGGTGGTGATTCTTATCTGAGCATCGATCCGCTGATCGATGGTGACTTGCGCATACGTTCAGTGGTACCTGTGTTTTCTTCAGATCCGGTTGACGGTGTGTCTGTTTTATACGCAACTTATCCGGTACCGCGGTCTTCCAGTGTGCTTGCTGACAACGTGCAGGAGAGTTTTCGCAACTACCGGCAACTGACCTACCTGCGGGAACCTTTGAAACAGAGTTCAATAGCAACACTGACACTCGCCGTGTTTCTGAGTTTAATGATGGCGGTCTGGGTGGCGTTTTACGCGGCACGGCGATTAATGGTGCCGGTGCATGATCTGGTTGAAGGTACACGCCTTGTAGCGGCAGGCGATTACTCTACTCGTCTCTACACATCGGGACGGGATGAGCTTGGTTATCTGGTTAATTCTTTCAATGAAATGACGGACAAAATTGAAGGCGCCAGAGCCAGTGCCAGTAGTAGCCAGCGCCTGGTTGAAGAACAGCGGTCGTATCTTGAGCTTGTATTAAGTCGTATTTCTTCAGGTGTTATTACGCTCGATGAAGATCAAAAAGTGCGCACTTGTAATGAAAGTGCCGCGCAAATTTTAAAAGTCTCTCAACAGGAATTGCAACGCCTGGCACCGTCCGGTTTAAGTGATAAAAAAATAGCTGAAACTGTAAATCACGGTTTGGTTCAGCAGTTTTTCAACGGCATTGAACCCTCGCTTAAATCCGATAAGGCAGACTGGAGTGTTGAGCTTGATTTGACCGATGTTGACGAACGCGCACTGGTGACCTGTCGGGGTGCTAAAATTCAGGGCGACGATGCTGGTCAGTCGGGTCATGTATTGGTATTCGATGATTTTAGCGACGTAGTAGAGGCACAGCGCAACGCCGCCTGGAGTGAGGTGGCACGCAGACTGGCGCATGAAATAAAAAACCCGCTAACGCCAATACAGCTTTCTGCAGAGCGGTTGCAGCATAAGTATGCGAGCAAACTGCATGGTGATGACTCGGTTGTGCTGAAAAGGTTAACCAACACCATTGTGCAACAGGTGGAGTCAATGAAATCTATGGTTAAAGCATTTGCCGACTATGCCACGACTCCTCAAACCGATTTCATTTCAGTTAATGTGAATGAATTAATAAACGAGACCTGCTGGTTGTATCGTGAAGATGGGGAGCGGGATAATATTAGTCTTGAGCTGGACCAAACACTACCGCTGCTTCAGTGTGATCCGGACAGACTCAGACAAGTTCTGCACAATGTGATCAAAAATGCTTTTGAAGCAGCGCTGCAAAATGATGAGCGTAAACTTATGATCACAACCCGGCTTGTGACGAATCTAAACGCAGATTCCATAGAGCTTGTCTTTGAGGATAACGGTCCGGGCTTTGCGACAGAGGTTCGTGAGCGGTTGTTTGAACCGTATGTCACCACAAAAAGTAAAGGCACAGGTCTTGGGCTTGCGATTGTCAAGAAGATTGTTGAGGAACATGGCGGTACTGTGCGTGCTGAGAATGGCGATACACAAGCGCGTTATAGTGGTGGTCGCATTGTGTTGAAGTTACCTGTTTCGTTTCGACAATCGAATCTACACGGAGATGCTGCATGAGTCAGTCGTTGGTCATGGTTGTTGACGATGAACCGGATATACGTGATCTGGTGCGTGAAATACTTGAGGATGAAGGTTATGCAGTGGTGGTGGCAGAAGATGTAAAAACTGCACGTGAGGCAATTGCCGAGAGGCAACCTGATCTTGTGCTGCTGGACATCTGGATGCCTGAGCAGGATGGTGTCAGCTTACTTAAAGAGTGGCGAGATAAAGGCGCGCTTAAGTTTCCTGTGGTAATGATCTCCGGCCACGGAACGGTTGAGACCGCCGTTGAGGCAACAAGACTGGGCGCTGTAGACTTTATCGAAAAGCCATTGTCACTTGCCAGGCTATTGCTCAGTGTAGAAAAGGCAATCAGTACATTTAATCAGCCTGGTTCATCACCTGATCCGGCTCGTAAACGCAATTTGCCGCAAATCGCAGGCAGCAGTCCGTACATTGCCGGTTTGCGCGAAAGGATAGAAAAAACTGCGTCGGTCAATGAAACAGGCGTTTTGGTGCAGGGTGAGCGTGCAACTGGCAAGCAACTTATTGCGCAACACATTCACAATGCGAGTGATCGAGCCGCTCATCCTTTTATTCACTTGCGCTGTGACAGTTTGTCTGAGTCTGGTGCTGCAAGTGAACTGCTAGGTTCTGCTAACAGTCCGGGCTTTCTTGAGTCGGCCAATGGCGGAACACTCTGCCTGATCGATGTTGAAGAACTTTCATCATCCGGTCAGACGCTATTGCTCGATGTACTTGAAAAAGGAGAGATCGACAGAGGGCAAGAGCCGTCAGTTGCATTTGATGCACGTATTATAGCCACTAGTGCGGTAGATCTTTCGGCACTCGTGGCACAAGGCTACTTCAATGAGTCTTTATATTACCGATTGGCTGTGCTGGTTATTAATACGTTGCCGCTTCGCGAACACCGTGAGGATGTGCCAGCTTTGTTGAGCTACTATGTAGACAGGCTGGTCGAGCAGGAAGGAATGTCATATCGTCACTTTAGTGTTGCCGCGCAAAATCATCTGCGAAATAAAGACTGGCCCGGCAACGTATTGGAGTTGGTCAATGTTGTGCAGCGGTTGCTGGTGCTGGGCGATGACATAGAGATTGACGTAGTAGAAATTGAAAAACTGGTGGGCCAGGAGCAGGCAAAGAGTTATGAGGTCAGTGGTGATACTATGCGCCTGCCACTGGATGTTCCATTACGTGAAGCTCGTATGGAATTTGAAAAACTCTATCTGCAGCGGCAGTTGGATCGTGTTGACGGTAACATTGTTGAGCTTGCGCGTATTGTTGGTATGGAGCGTACACATTTGTACAGGAAGTTACGCAGTGTTGGTATACAGGCCGGTCGCAAACGCGGCTAAGTATGTTCCTGGGGTATCCACTTGTCAGTTACTCGAACTAGTACCTGTTTCTGGATGGGCGCTAACCAGACCGGTTTAACAAAAGGGTGAAGGTTTGAAGATCATAGTGCTTGGTGCCGGACAGGTAGGTTCTACTGTTGCCCAGAATCTCGCTCATGAAAACAACGATGTCACTGTTGTAGATCTGGACATGAATACGTTGCTTGAATTGCAAAACCGTATTGATCTCAATACTGTCTTTGGTCATGCAGCGCATCCCAACGTGCTGCGAATGGCGGGTGCTGAAGATGCAGATATGATCATCGCTGCAACTAATAGCGATGAAACAAATATGATTGCCTGTCAAATTGCCTATACGTTGTTCAGAACAACCAGCAGAATTGCGCGCGTAAGATCACAGGAGTATTTGACTGAAAAAGAAACCTTGTTTCAGAAAAAACATATTCCGATAGATGTACTGATCAGTCCCGAAAAGCTGGTTACCGATCATATTGAAAGAATAATTCAACACCCCGGTGCTTTGCAGGTGGTAGATTTTGCCGATGGTCGTGTCAGGCTGGTCGGGGTTATTGCCGAAGCGTCTGCACCAATGACCGGGCAGCCTTCAGAGGCGATTCATCGTTTAATGCCAAATATCGGCGTTTGTATAGCTGCGATTTTTCGCGATAATGAACCGGTAATGGCTGATGAAGCAATTATAAAAGAAGACGATATTGTTTTTTATATTGCCGCTAAAGGACATACGGTGGCGATCATGGAGCAGTTTCATCAGCCGGATAAACCATCGAAGCATGTAATGATTGCCGGTGGCGGTAATATTGGTATGGCGCTGGCACAACGGCTGGAGTCCAGATACCGGGTAAAGATTGTAGAGAAAAATCCGGAGCGTGCGGAGCAACTAGGCGAACAATTGCATAACTCTCTGGTGTTGTGCGGCGATATTGCGGATCAGGATTTACTGCTCGAAGAAAACATAAGTTCGATGGATCTCTTCTGTGCGCTGACCAATGATGATGAGGCGAATATTCTTTCAGCAATGGTGGCGCGAAAGAAAGGTGCGCGTAGTGTGATGTCACTCATTAACCGACCTGCCTATGTCGAGTTAGTTGAGCGTGGTTTTATTGATGTTGCGATCTCGCCCCATAATGTCACTATCGGTGCATTGCTACGCCATGTGAGACGCGGTGATGTGGTTGCGGTACACTCGCTTCGCCGAGGAATGGCTGAGGCGCTAGAGGCCATTGCCCATGGTGATAAAGACACTTCAGAGGTAGTGGGGCGTACAATATCTGAATTGCCTTTGGCGGATGGCGCTATCATTGGTGCTGTTGTCAGAGGTCATCAGGTGATCATTGGTCATAACGACCTTGAAATTGAAGCTGAGGATCATGTGATTGTGTTTGTTGTGGATAAAAAACACATTCCAGCCGTTGAGAACTTATTTCAGGTTGGTGTGACCTACTAATGCAATGGCTTTCCCCTCATCATTCTCGATATATATTGAGTTTGATCTCGCAGCATATGAATGGTTGTACTGATTAATGCAGGTGCTAATTGTTCTGAAAGTGCTGGGTCTGTTGCTGTCAATCTTCAGCGTTACGATGTTTATTCCAGGCCTTGTGTCTTTGTATTATCGTGATGGTTCAGCGCAGTCTTTTTTTGCGGCATTTGCTGTAACTCTTGCGATCGGGCTGGCAATGTATTTGCCGCTACGCAAGTTGCAGTCATCTATTAAAATAGCTGACGGCTATGTCATTGTGGTGATGTTCTGGACTGTACTCGGTGTGTTTGGTGCAGTACCACTGTACCTTGATGACAAGTTAAATTTAAGTGTTGCTCAAAGTATCTTTGAGTCGATGTCAGGTTTTACTACTACTGGGGCTACTGTCATTGTAGGGCTTGATACCCTGCCACAGGCGATATTACTTTATCGGCAATTAGTACAATGGCTGGGTGGAATGGGAATTATTGTATTGGCTGTCGCCATTCTTCCGCTTCTGGGTATGGGAGGCATGCAGCTTTTCAGGGCTGAGACTCCCGGTCCGCAAAAAGAGAAAATCACACCACGTGTTGCTGAGACAGCAAAGCTGCTCTGGTATATTTATCTCGGGCTAACACTTGCCTGCATGCTTTCATACTGGGCAGCTGGTATGTCCCTCTTCGATGCCGTCGGCCATAGTTTTTCGACTGTTGCTATCGGCGGTTTTTCCACACACGATCAGAGTATTGGATATTTCCAGAGCAATGCTATTGAAATGGTTGCTGTGGTATTTATGTTTATTTCGGGGGTTAATTTCGCGCTCCACTACGTTGCTCTGCGTTCCATGTCTCTTGGCTCCTACATAGAAGATGCGGAGTTTAAAACCTATATAGGGATTATGTTTTTCTTGAGCCTTGTTACGGTCGGGTATCTGTATCTCACACAGACTGCAGATATTGGTAACTCGTTTTTTCGTGGCATGTTTCAGGTGGTATCTATTGCAACCACTACCGGGTTTACTACGGCTGAGTATTTTAACTGGCCAGGATTTCTGCCAGTGCTTTTGTTGTTTGCGAGTTTTGTTGGTGGTTGTGCCGGATCCACCGGAGGTGGTATGAAAGTTATCCGGGTAATGTTATTGATAAAGCAGGGCTTACGTGAGCTCGTTCGCATGGTGCATCCGCATGCGGTATTGCCGGTTAAGGTCGGGCGTAAATCTATTCCACCCCGTGTCATTAATGCAGTGTGGGGTTTTTTTGCAGCCTATGTGCTTATTCTTACCGTGATGTTGTTGTTTCTGATGGCGACAGGGCTTGATCAGGAAACAGCTTTTTCAGCGGTGGTTGCCTGTTTAAATAATCTTGGCCCAGGCCTGGGAGCGGTAGGCTCCAACTACAGTACGTTAAACGGTTTGCAGCTCAGTGTATTGTGTTTTGCCATGTTGCTTGGGCGGCTTGAAATATTGACCTTACTGGTTTTACTGACTCCGCATTTCTGGCGAAAGTAATCTATCTGTGTCTGGAAATATGCCGACAGAAAAAAATACGCTTGAACTAACCCGCGAGGAAATAAAAAGTAAGTGGGATAGCATTCACTCGAAAGCAGATAAAGCGGCCAGGCCCGATGCCTGCCACGTGTTGCAAGCCTGGACCCACTTGCTGCCGAGTGAAGGGCGAGCGCTGGATCTTGCCTGCGGTATGGGTGGCAATGCGCTGTTTCTTGCGGAGTGTGGCTTCAACACTACCGCGATAGATATATCGTCTGTTGCCATAGACGCCATTGAAGATCGCCAACATCCATTAATTGAAACTCGTTGTCAGCCTGTTGTTGCCGCGGGTCTTGAAAAAGCAGCTTTTGATATTATTGTTGTATCGAATTACCTGGATCGTAATATCTGCGACGCATTAGTCGATGCATTGGCACCGGGTGGGATATTGCTTTATCAAACTTTTGTGCAGGATAAAGTTGATCCGGAGATGGGTCCTAAAAACCCTGCCTACCTGCTTGCATCGAATGAGTTACTGAGGCTTTTCGCAAGCCTTAAAGTACTTGTGTTTAGTGATCCCGGTTGTCAGGGAGACGTCAAAGCGGGTATTCGCAATCAATCTTTTCTGGTGGCGCAAAGGAGTAAGTAATATGCCCGGTGTTAAAACGTTTGAGTCTTTGCTGAAAAAGGGACCAGACAATGCGTTGCTACGCTATTCGCTGGCGAATGCTTATGTGGCAGATTCGCGGCCGGCAGATGCCATTGAGCATTTAATAAAAGCCCTGGAATTTGACGACCAATACAGTGCTGCATGGAAGTTACTCGGGCGTTGTTACTTCGACACAGAGAACTATGCTGATGCAGTAAAAACGTATGAGCAAGGTATCGCGGTCGCAGAAGAAAGGGGCGATAAGCAGGCGGCTAAAGAGATGGGTGTTTTTTTAAAGCGCTCTGTGAAAAAGCTTGGCTGAATCGAATGTTTTGGCAGGCCAGGGGATCAGGATTTAGTCGTTACTCGGAAAGGCAACCAGATGATCCAGCCTGAGCCTGACGCCAATGTTTTCGCCTATCTGATGATCGTGGTGGCTGGGTGCCAGACACATGATATTCGTGCCTCCCGGCATCCTTAAGGTGTACAGGTGATCTGCGCCGCGAAAGCTCTTCTTTAAAACGGTGCCACGAAAAGTGCTGTAGTCATCGTGAAAAATATCATCCGGTCTGATTAACAGATCAACTTGCTCTCCGTGTGGCAGGTCGGTTGAGAGTTCACCGTTGACGTTACCGAGTTCTGTTTGAACCGTATTGTTGTCAATGATATTACCGCAGATAAAAACGCCTTCTCCAACAAAATCTGCAACAAAGCGATTTGCCGGTGTGTGGTACAGGTTGTAGGCAGTGTCCCATTGAGATAAGCGACCTTCGTGCAACACACCAATGGAATCTGCAATTGCAAACGCTTCGTTTTGATCATGAGTGACCAGAATTGCAGTCACACCATCCTCTTTCAGAATGTCTCTGACTTCCTGCACCAGCTGTACGCGCAGTTCAGTATCCTGGGCGCTGAACGGTTCATCGAGTAACATCAGGTCGGGCTTTGGTGCCATTGCACGCATAAGTGCAACACGTTGCTGCTGACCACCGGACAACTCGTGCGGGTACTGGTTTTTTAGAGATTGCATGTTGACGATGGTCAGCAGTTCGTCAACGCGTCGGGTGCCATCACGTTTTTTGTTGTTGAGTCCAAAAGCGATATTGTCTGCAACACTCAGGTGCGGGAAAAGTGCAAGGTCCTGGAACATCATGCCAATGCGTCGTTTTTCTGCTGGCACCATTGAGCTTGTGTCGCTAACGGTATCACCGCGTATCGTGATGTTGCCGGCACAGATACTTTGGAATCCCGCGATAGCACGTAACAGGGTGGTTTTGCCGGAACCGCTGGGACCAAGCAGGCAGCCGATCTGTCCTTTCTGCAGAGAAAAGCTGACATCGTGCACGATCGGTTGTGACTGTAATTCCACACTAACCTGATTGAGCTCGAACTGATTCAATTTTGCGAATTCCTGAATGGCTGGCCTGCCGTTCTGGTCCAACTGGCTGGCCTGACTGTCCCGTCTGAGTGTGTTGCAGTGAATGTCCGGCAGAGAACCGAAATTCTCGATGGATCTGCTAATCTCTTGTTATAAGCTGCGGGCAAACAGCCGCAGCACGAGTCGCATTGTACGGTAAAAAAACTTCCGGTTCCGTTTGTCTTGGGCTTCGGTAGAATACTAGAGATGCATGGTGTGGTCGCGGTAGCAGAATTCTGCCGGGCAAGCGCCTGGACAAAATTAATAAGGCAGCCTTTGCCGCGGTGGTTCCCGCGGGTGGCGACAGATTTGGAGAAAACCTATGTCGATGGCAGACAGAGATGGTGTCATATGGCTCGATGGCGAGCTGGTACCCTGGCGCGAGGCGACTGTCCATGTGCTGACACACACCTTGCACTACGGCATGGGTGTGTTTGAGGGTGTGCGTGCCTACGAGACTCCGAAGGGTCCGGCAATTTTTAAATTGCAGCAGCATACGAAACGATTGTTCAATTCGGCAAAGATTTTACGCATGGAAATTCCGTATGGTTTTGATGAGCTGTGCGAGGTTCAAAAAACAGTGGTACGTGAAAACAAACTGGACTCAGCTTACCTGAGGCCAATGTGTTTTTATGGCAGCGAGGGCATGGGTCTGCGGGCAGATAATCTCTCGGTGCACTGCATGATCGCTGCGTGGGAGTGGGGTGCCTATTTGGGTGCCGAAAATATGGAACGTGGTATCCGCATTAAAACCTCTTCCTTTACTCGCCATCACGTCAATATTGCTATGTGCAAAGCTAAAGCGAATGGCCAGTATATGAATTCAATGCTGGCTCTCCAGGAAGCGCTGCAGGACGGATATGACGAAGCGCTGTTGCTCGACAATGAGGGTTATGTTGCAGAAGGCTCCGGTGAGAACTTTTTTATTGTGCGCGATGGTGTGATACACACTCCGGATCTGACTTCAGCACTTGATGGCATCACTCGTCAGACCGTGATGGAGCTGGCCGCGGAAATAGACGTGCCTATTATTGAACGAAGAATAACCCGTGATGAAGTATATATTTCCGATGAGGCATTTTTTAGCGGAACAGCAGCTGAGATCACGCCAATCAGGGAAGTTGATAATCGTAGTATTGGCAATGGTTCACGCGGCCCAATTACAGAAAAACTTCAGTCGATGTTTTTTAATGCAGTAGAAGGTAAGTCAGAGAAGCACGATTCCTGGCTAACCTACGTCTAGCAGACATTTCCCACTCTCTTTTAAGGTAGCTACTCTGATGACTGCACAAAATAAGAACATAGAAGAAGCGGTACAGGTTAAGAAATCTGACCTGCCTGCATATTGCCCTACGGAAGAAATGGGGCTTTGGAATTCTCATCCGCGGGTATACATACCACTGGAAGAAAAGAAGCAAGCCAATTGTCCTTATTGCGGCACGCTCTTTATACTTGTAGACGAATAGTGCACAAGTGCGTGGATTGAAAAACTTGCGGTGAATAGCGGGCAAAAAAAGACTGGCATTGCCAGTCTTTTTTTAGCGCTTAATTATTTCGATACGCACATCGATTATTTAACGGTATCTGTTTACCGGGAAATAATTGCCGAGGTTTTACTTACCCGGCGCAAGTGAATTGCTGATGGATTCGATATGTTTCTTAGCAAGAATTCCAGCCGCTAGTCTCAGCTCCAGGCTGCTGATAACGTACTGGTGTCTTGCAGCTGCATAGTCAGCATTGGCGTTGAATGTCTCTTGTAGCGAAACTAACACTTCAACTGCTGTACGTGTGCCGGCATCAAAACCTGACTGAGTTGCGTCTTTAGCAATCTCGGTAGAACTTAATGCGTTCTGCAGAGCGTTACTCTGGCTTATGTCTGAAAGTACCGTCAGGTAAGCATCCCGTGTTTCCTGAACCACGGCACGTCGGACTGTTTCCAGGTTAAATGAAGCCTGCTCGGAGCGCGACTTCGCTTGTCTGATTAATGAACTGGTACGACCGCCAGTGTAAATAGGGTACTCAAGCTGCAAACTGACCCGACCAGACTCTGTGCTTAACTGAAGTACATTGGCTGTGTTTGAGTCCTGATAACCACCGGTTAGCGCTACCGTTGGATAGCGACCGGCGCGCTCTATACTGATGTCAGCTGCCGCAAGGTCGAGATCTTTACGAGCGACATCAAGTCTGGGGTTATTTTCTATAGCTACTGCAATCCAGTCTTCAACTGAAGTGGGAGTGGGTGCCGTCAGCTCAGCGTCATCTTTGAGTCCGTCCAGTGTTGGTACTTCCTGATTGATGATCACGCGCATTGCTTCTTTTGCCAGTGCGAGTTGATTTTCTGCTACAACTTCGCGTGCGACCGCGAGGTCAAGTTGCGCCTGTGCTTCTTTAACATCGGTGATAGCTGACAAACCAACGTCGAATCGTCTCTCGGCTTGCTCAGTTTGACTGGCGGTGGCTTCCCTTGATGAGCGTGCTGCAATGAAGGCTTCGCGAGCAGTCAGTATGTTGAAGTACGCTTGTGAAGTTCTGAATAGCAGGGTTTGCTCTGCTTCTTTAAGGGTGGCTTCGGCTTGCGCGACAGTTGATTTGGCGCGTTTGAATGAGCGCGATGCCGTAAGATTGAAAAGGTTCTGCGTTACTGAAGCACCGATGGTGTCGGAATCAAAGCTACCAAGGCCATCATTATTAATATCATTCTCGGCGACTTCAGCGGCGATTGCTACCTGTGGCAGCAGCGCTGATCTTGCCAGTGGCAACGCTTGCAGCGCCGCCTCGTATTGAGCGCGACTGGCTTGAATTACCGAGTCTTTTGACTCTGCTATTTGATAGATTTCAGAGAGATTCGCAGCGTGGGAACTCTGTGGAATTAGCAGGGGAGTTGCAGCCACCAGGGGTAGGCAAAAACTGAGCTTCAGGCGCGATTTCATCTTGTTATTCTCTAAATACTGGACAGCGAATTACGCAGTGCCGTCATTTCATCGACACTTTCTTATTCTTGGTACTTAGAATGTAGAAGGTATTTTAGATTTTTGGGCTTTTTATGACTGATTTTTTAGCGTGAACATACTGAGACAGGCAACGGTGCGCCTGATAGTCAGAGTACTAATCAGCCAGACGGAAGTAATAATATGCCAGAGGAATAAGGCAAACCCGGGATGAACATTAAGAATCCGCTCAGCACGTCCCTGTGCGGTTATAAGATGACCTTTAAAATTCGAATCCGCTTTTTTGTGCTGCGGCTGCTGAGGGGATCAGCGTCGGGATATGGGTATCGAGAACACTTTGCTCAAGCCAGTCGGAGTCACCGATACGGCGAATCACAAAAGTTTCCATGGTTGGTTGATTTTCATCACCAATGGTAATGATAAGGCGGCCGTTGAGGGTCAGTCGGGTTTTAAGGCGCTCGGGGATTGTCGGCAGTGATCCATTAACAATGATGGCGTCATAGCTGGTTTTATCCGGCAGATCTGCAATTAGATCACCGGTGAAGAATTTGATGTTATCGATGCCGCATTTGGCTGATCTGTCCTGTGCTTCGGTGTTAACTGCTTCCTGGGTATCAATAGACTCGACATGCTTGCACATCTTTGCAGCGCAGGCCGCGAGGTAACCGGTACCGCAACCGATGATCAGAGTGCGGTCATCAACTTCCAGCACGGCAGCTTGCAGCAGACGTGCTTCGATATTCGGGTTCAGTGAGTAGCGGCCGTTACCGAGCGGAATGCGGGTATCGGAGTAGGCCAGACCCTGATGTTCTTCGGGCAGAAATACCTCACGGGGAATTGCTGCCAGTGCATCGAGCACTCTTTGATCGAGTACATCCCAGGGACGTATTTGTTGTTCGATCATGTTAGCTCTTGCGTATTCGAAGTCCATGCTTCGTGCTCCGTAATTTCAATCGGCGTAATGATAAATAGTTTTAGTGAATATTAGAACTGAATTACTGCGACAACTGGGTTTTTAGTGATGGATGCTGCCCAGAGTAGTAATTCCAGTCTAGCTCAGGTGCAGTTGACAGAAACACTCATAGGGTGTGGCTTTCGATAACAGTTGCCACGGCCGGGTTTATTGGTTTTGAGTTCCGGCGTTGGCGGCACGACCAGTGTTTTTTGATGAACCTGAATTTGAAGATCCCGATTTTCGCCGTCTGTTCTGATTGCGACCACGGTTGCTGTTTTTGTTGCCGCTTGCACCACGGTTGCGGCGATTGCCTGATTCGGGAGGTTTATTTCTCTGAATTTTTGCCGGTGGCGCAGGTTTAACCAGGAGGTCATCGGTTAATTGGCCCGATTCAATCTCGTGCCCGAGAAGTTCTTCGATTTCCGGCAGGGAAAAAACATATTCCTCACAGGCAAATGAAATGGCATCACCGGAGGCACCAGCGCGAGCAGTTCTGCCAATGCGATGCACATAATCTTCGGGGTTTTGCGGCAGATCGTAATTGAATACGTGAGTTACGCCGTCGATATGCAGACCACGTGCTGCGACATCTGTCGCTATCAGGGTGTTTAATTCACCTGAAGCGAGCTCTTTGATCAGCCGTTGTCGCTTGTTTTGTCGCACATCGCCGGATAACACCTGAGCGGGAACGTCGTTGCCAATCAGGAAGGCCTGTACCTTTTCAGCGGCACGTTTGGTATTGACGAAAACTATACTGCGTTGCGGCTGCATGCTTTTCATCAGCCCTAGCAGTAACGGTATTTTTTCATCTGAAGCCGGGTGAAAAACCAGCTGGTTTACTTTTTCTGCAGCGATTTGATCGGACTCTGTCTTAAGGCCGACCGGGTTGTTCATGTGCTCATAGGCTAGTTCCATCACGCGATGCGAAAGTGTTGCAGAGAACAACAGGTTTAACCGCTGCTCCGGGTCTGGCATGCGTCTGAGGAGGAAGCGAATGTCTGCAATAAAGCCCAGATCAAACATCCGGTCAGCTTCATCAAGCACCACGACCTGAATTTTTTTCAGTGAGAAAACCTTCTGCTTGAAGTAGTCAATGATTCGACCAGGTGTGCCAATGAGTATGTCCGCACCATCCTGAATTTTGCGTCTTTGTTTTTCGTAGTCAGTGCCGCCGTAGGCAAGTACCGTTTTAAAATCCAGGTTAGCGCCTAGCTGTTCGGCGTCTTTGTGTATCTGGATGGCAAGCTCGCGGGTTGGTGCGAGAATAATGGCCCGCAGCTCGGTCGGGTTTTGGGGTGATGTCTGCCCGCCCGGGTCGTCCGATCGGGGGTTGTCCAGCAGGTACTGATACATCCCAAGCAGAAATGCGGCAGTTTTACCGGTACCGGTTTGTGATTGGGCCGCGATATCTTTGCCTTCGAGCATCAGAGGCAATGACAGCTGCTGGATTTCGGTGCAAAAGGTGAATCCTGCCGTACTTAATGCAGAATCCAGATCAGGGCTCAGCGCAAAATCGCTGAAACTGACGGACGTCAGATAATTGGATTTCATGCGCGGAGCATAGCTCATTTCTCACCCAAGCGTGCTGATGAGTCGTTATCAGCCGTGCTGATCGCCAAATATTGTCATAAACCTGCTTGTTTTTTCCCGCGACAGCCATATCATTACGGTCTTGGCTTGAAACGCTCATTTCGAAGGAGAAACCCAGTGCACCAGAATATTGTCGAAGTAACAGACGACAACTTTGATGCGGAAGTTTTGCAATCAGACGTGCCTGTACTTGTAGATTACTGGGCTGAATGGTGCGGTCCCTGTAAGATGATTGCGCCAATTCTTGATGAAATCGCGGAAGAATACGGTGACAAAGTCAAAATAGCCAAACTCAATATCGACAATAATCAAAACACTCCTCCCAAGTATGGAATTCGCGGTATTCCTACCCTCATGCTGTTTAAAAACGGGTCTGTTGAGGGAACTAAGGTAGGTGCTTTGTCGAAGACACAGCTGGCGTCGTTTATCGACAGTAACTCCTGATACCGGTCGACCGGCAAGCATCGCAGGCTGGTGCATATTTGCATGCGCCGGCAACTCTGGTTACGTAGTCAAGCCGGCAGTACTTTGGAAAACCTGTTTTCCTATCGTCTCATGTGATGTCGACATCGAGCAGGCGACTTCAGGCTCGAATTCTTTCACTATAAGTTGCCTTTTCCGGTTCTAATACTAAACTCGCAGCAATTAAGTATATCAATGCACGTCGGATCGCTAGACGTGCGGTAAAGTGCGTGATAATGTTCCGCCATCTCGCATTCCGACTATTTCGCGCACCTCTAGCGGCGAATCCAAAAAACCTTCTCTCGACAAGCCCGTCATGTGACCCGGCTTGCAACCTCCCACCTAAAAGCATTCCTCACAATTATGAACCTTACCGACCTAAAGAAGAAATCCGCCAGTGAGTTGGTCGAGTTGGCGCAAACGGCAGGACTCGACAGTGTTGCCAGGTCGCGCAAGCAAGACATTATTTTCTCACTGCTGAAGGCGCATTCGAAAAAAGGCGAGGATATTTTTGGTGGTGGAGTACTGGAAATACTTCAGGACGGTTTTGGTTTTCTGCGCTCGGCAGATAGTTCTTATCTTGCAGGACCGGATGACATCTATGTGTCTCCAAGTCAGATCCGACGATTTAACCTGCGTACCGGTGACACTATCTCAGGCAAGATCAGACCGCCTAAAGACGGTGAGCGCTACTTTGCATTACTCAAAGTTGATGAAATAAATTTTGGTGCACCGGAAGAGGCGCGCAACAAAGTTCTTTTTGAAAACCTGACGCCATTGCACGCTACCGAGCGTCTGACGCTTGAACTGGGTAACGGCAGTACAGAAGACATTACTGCACGAACTATCGATTTTGTAGCGCCTATTGGCAAGGGCCAGCGTGCATTGATTGTGTCACCGCCGAAAGCGGGTAAGACGATGATTCTGCAGAACATCGCTCAGAGCATCGCGCACAATGATCCTGATTGCCAGTTGATTGTTTTGTTGATTGACGAGCGTCCGGAAGAAGTGACCGAGATGGAACGCATGGTTCAGGGTGAAGTGGTTTCAAGTACCTTTGATGAACCTGCCAGTCGTCATGTTCAGGTTGCAGAAATGGTTATTGAAAAAGCCAAGCGACTTGTTGAACATAAAAAAGATGTCGTTATTCTGCTCGATTCCATAACTCGTTTGGCACGTGCGTATAACACGGTTATTCCTTCTTCAGGTAAGGTGTTAACCGGTGGTGTAGATGCACATGCGTTGCATCGTCCAAAGCGTTTTTTTGGTGCGGCGAGAAATATTGAAGAGGGCGGCAGCCTGACAATAGTAGCTACCACTCTGGTAGATACCGGATCAAAGATGGATGAAGTTATCTACGAGGAATTCAAAGGTACCGGTAACATGGAGCTGCATCTTGACCGCCGCATTGCTGAAAAGCGAACCTTTCCGGCGATTAGTGTTAATCGCTCCGGTACGCGTCGCGAAGAGTTAATGATCAGCCCTGAAGAGTTACAGAAGATCTGGATTTTGCGAAAATTCCTGCACCCGATGGACGAGATCGAAGCAATGGAGTTTTTGATGGGTCGCTTGCAACAGACTAAAACTAACGACGAATTCTTTGATGCAATGAAGGGCTAGCCAGACAAAGCCCATTGTCCGGCACTTTATCAGCGTCGGTACTGTTTAGGACAGCACTGATCAGTCGATAGCGCGATAGGCTATATCGCGTCGGCAATACATATTGTCGAAATTGATTTTATCCACTGCCGTATATGCAAGTTGTTGAGCATCTTTTACGGTGGAACCTGTAGCAGTTACACACAGAACCCGTCCGCCACTGGTTACAACACTGCCGTCAGCGGTCTTTGTGCCAGCATGAAACACCTTGGTGTTTTCCAACTGTTGGTTTAATCCGGTAATTTCATCACCGCTGGCATAACTTGCAGGGTAACCTCCAGCCGCCAGTACCACGCCAACTGCAGTATCCTCTGACCACTCAGCGTGTACCTGATCAAGGTTTCCGTCTATCGCCGCATTGCACAAATCAACCAGATCGGATTGTAACCGCATCAGGATAGGTTGCGTTTCAGGGTCGCCGAATCTTACGTTGTACTCCAGTACACGCGCATCCCCTGACGGGCTTATCATCAGACCTGCGTACAAAAAGCCGGTAAAAAGATTGCCATCTTCGGCCATGCCTTTAATGGTAGGATCGATAACGGTTTGCATTACTATTGCGTTGAGTTCTGGTGTTTCTGCAACAGCTGGTGAGTATGCACCCATGCCGCCGGTGTTGGGGCCGGTGTCACCGTCATCGCGTGCTTTGTGATCCTGTGATGTTGCCATCGGCAGACAGTTTTTGCCGTCAACCATGCAGATAAAGCTGAGTTCTGTACCTTCAAGAAATTCTTCAACTACTACTTTGCTGCCTGCATCACCAAAGCGATTTTCTGCAAGCATATCAGTGGCAGCGGCAATTGCCTGCTCATTGGTTTCTGCAATCACAACACCTTTGCCAGCGGCTAAGCCGTCTGCTTTTACAACCATTGGTGCCGCACATTTATTGATGTAGTCACAGGCTTTATCCAGCTCGGTGAATACACCGTAGGCTGCAGTCGGGATGTTGTGGCGAGCTAAAAAGTCTTTGCAAAATGACTTGCTTCCCTCCAGTTGCGCAGCTTTTGCAGTGGGTCCGAAGACTCTGAGTCCGGCTTGTTGAAACTGATCAACGATACCAGCTACCAGCGGTACTTCAGGGCCTACGATGGTCAGGCCGATTGCGTTTTCTGTGGCGAATTGAACCAGTGTGGGTATATCGTCAGCAGCGATAGCAACATTGCTTATTGCAGGTTCGAGCTCGGTTCCTGCATTGCCCGGTGCCACAAAGATCTTTTGAGCATCTGGCGATTGGGCAACTTTCCATGCAAGAGCATGTTCGCGCCCACCGGAACCGATAATCAGAATATTCATTAATGGCCACAGGACTTTTAATTTTGAAGCGGCATTTTAACGCGTCTGCAGGAGACATTGAACCGGTAAAATCAATAAACCAAAGTCGATTTGCTGGCCATGCCGTAGATAACGCGTTCTGATATTGATTGAAATTTCCAGGTGAGTTGTGTGATTCTTGTTTTTTGTTTGAGCGATGACTATGGCAGTTGATATTCCGTTTCAAAAACACCTTGAGTTTGAGTACGGCAAGGTCGATCAGCTTTCACCGCTGATCCGGCGGGTTATTGCCAACAATCCGGGTCCGTTTACTTTCCATGGAACCGGTACTTATATTGTTGGAAGAGAAAGGGTTGCGGTTATTGACCCTGGTCCTGCTGATCCGGATCACATTGACGCAATACTAAATGCCACCCGTGGTGAGACCATAACCCATATTCTTGTCACTCATACCCACGTAGACCATTCTCCGGGTTGTGTGCTGCTGCAACAGCATACCGATGCCAAAACATTTGCTTTTGGTGTGCACGGACTCGGTCGTACCCGGGATGATTCAGACTTTGGTGCTGACTGGCTGTTTGTACCTGATAAAAAACTCGCCGATGGAGAAACACTTGAATCTGAAAGCTGGTCGCTAACCGGTGTTTATAGTCCCGGTCATGCTGCTAATCACTTAAGCTTTTATCTGGCACAGGAGCGTGCACTCTTTTGTGGTGATGCTGTGATGGGATGGTCTACTACGATTGTATCTCCGCCAGATGGAAGCATGGTTGACTACATGCAGACACTTGATCGGCTGCTGTTGCGTGATGACAACATTTATTATCCGACCCATGGCGCACCAATTACTGAACCGAATGATTATGTGCAAGCGCTATACGAACATCGACTGGAACGTGAACAGCAGGTTATAGATTGCGTTGCATCTGGCGTGCAATCAGTAAATGCGATGTTGCCGGTAGTTTATAGCGAGCTCGATCCGGCGATGTATCCTGCAGCTGCCCGTAGTCTGCTTGCCACAATAGAGTGTCTGGTTGCGGGCAAGCGGTTGCGCAAGTGTGTCGATGATAGCGAAATTTACTACATCAATTCACTGTAGCGAGGATGTGGGTGTGTGCATGCCTGCGCTGGCGCATATTGTTCAGGTGAGTGTTATTTCTGCCCATTGACGATGTGTAATTGGAGTTATTCGCGAATGAATCGCCTTTCCGGCGCAATGTTTCTAACCTGGAATTGAACTTTACCTCGGCAAAAGGTAAAACATTGGTTCACGCACAAAATAAGGGATCTGTCATGGCAAGTCATACCGCTTGGCCAGTCGTACAGCCGCTACCCAAAATTGTTGTGCAGCTCGGTCTGGTTGTATTGTTCGTTCTGGGGCATGTAGTGCTGTGGAATGATCGAAGGGTCGGCAGAGCTGCGGAAGGTGGTCACAAGACTTTGGGGGTTCCGGCTTTTAAGTAGCTTTGCTTTGGGCACCGTGGCACGCTGGAATAACGCTGTTGTTCGCTAATAAACGACTGCAGCGCAAGTGACCGGATTTGGACGGGAACTCAACAGTAGCGGCACCTGTTGCCTCCATTGGAGGCATCGGGTTGCAGTCTATGTGTCGACGACATTGGTGTTACAGGTTTAATCAATGGATACGGAATTACTGTGGTCGGCGATAAAAAGCCTCGATCCGCTGTTGTTTTTTCTACCGTTGATCTGGCTGGTATTCATTGTCTCCCGCTTGTTGCCGGTTAATCGTTTTGGCCTGATACCAAGGCGCTCAAGTGGTGTTATTGGCATAGTGTCGATGCCATTTCTTCACGAAGACTTCAAGCACCTGATGGCCAATACGGTGCCGTTAGCGCTATTGTTGGCGCTGCTGTTTAATACCGAAGCGGGTGCGACTACGGTCGCCGTTTTAACTCAGCTATTGGGGGGAGTACTTTTGTGGCTTTTTGGACGCCGAGCTAATCATATCGGCGCGAGCCTGATGGTCTTTGCACTGACCGGCTTCCACATTGCCAACGGACTGGTACAGGTTAAAATAGCTACTGTTACTATCGCTCTGCTGGTTGCCGGGTTATACGGTACAACTTTTCTTACCAGTATCAACCCGTGGAAAAAGGGTTCGTCCTGGGATGGGCACCTTTGCGGGTTTTTAGCTGGTGCTGGTGTGGCTGTTTTCTTTGCGAGTGATTACTATATGGCTGTCTTTCCTCGCTATTGAATTCCACTGCAATCATTATCTCTGTGACCATATCTCTTAATTTCGGCAATACCAGTGCAGTGTGATTCCGGGCAGTGTGATTCTGCTGATATTGAACGAATTATTCTCGACAACGTCCCGTTACTCGACGTACGCGCACCGGTAGAGTTCGATCGCGGCAGTATCGGTAATGCAGTCAATGCGCCGCTGCTCGATAATCAACAGCGCGAACTGATTGGAACTGAATACGCTAACAAAGGACAGGAAGCAGCAATTGCGCTGGGGCTTGAAAAAGTCACAGATGCTGTAAAAGACAATCGCCTACAGCTCTGGCAAGAATTTGTTCATCTGCACCCGAATGGTTTTCTTTACTGTTTCCGTGGCGGCATGCGCTCTGCTATCACGCAACAGTGGCTGAGAGATTGCGGAATAAGTTATCCGAAAGTTGTCGGTGGTTATAAAGCCATGCGACGTTTTTTACTCGAGCAGTTCGAACGCCTTGCGACCGAAGGCAATATTCTGACTTTATCGGCACCGACCGGCAGTGGTAAAACGGATCTGATTTGTCGTTTAAGTCAGAGCGTGGATATAGAAGGCATGGCCAAACACCGTGGCAGCGCCTTCGGTAGTCTCTTCGTACCGCAACCTTCCCAGATAAACTGGGAAAACGAAGTTGCCGCCGAGTGGTTTCGGGCAAGCAAAAAAAGCTCATCGCCAGTGATGTTTGAGGCCGAGTCTCATTTGATTGGCAAAATTTCACTGCCGAACTATCTACAGGAAGCGCTGCGAGCTGCGCCGGTTGTGGAACTAATCACCTCAACTGAAGATCGTATCAGGCGTATACGTGATGACTATATCAATACGGCATTGACTTCTTTTAGAGCTGAGATGTCAGAGCAAGACAGCTATCTGCAACTTGAGTCTTTTATCAGCCATAACCTTGGCCGCATTCAAAGGCGGCTCGGTGGCGAACGCTACCAGCGTTTAAATGCGTTGGTGCCGAATGCTGTGAAAGAATTGCAGACTGATTCCGGCACAGACAGCATAGACGAGATCGTAAGGACACTTTTGCATGACTACTACGATCCACTCTATGCACACAAAATGATTGGTCGTGAGAATCAGTTGCTGTTCAAGGGGTCGGCGGATGAAATTGCTGCATGGGTAGATCGATAGTAATGCCAATAACTTTTGCTGTATCTGTGTGTGGCACAAGCGGGGAGCGCAGGTGAGCGTTGAAAGAGATCTGGTTTTTATTGGCGGCGGGCATACTCACGCACTGGTGCTTAAGCAATTTGGCATGAAGCCGATTGATGGTGTTCGATTGACATTGATCTCCGAGCAAACACTGACGCCATACTCTGGTATGTTGCCGGGTTTTGTGGCAGGCCACTACAGCTATCTTGATGCACATATTGATCTGAATCGTCTGTGCCAATGGGCTAACGTGCGGTTTATACGTGGTACGGTGACCGGTATCGATGCAGATGCTAATACCGTGTGCGTCAACACAGGCGATAGTGGTGTCAATGATCACGAAGGTTCGCTGAATCTGCAATATGATCAGTTGAGCATTGATGTCGGATCCACTCCGGATCTTTCAATACCCGGTGCGCGTGATCACGCTGTCGGTGTGAAACCTGTCAGTCACTTTGGTGAGATCTGGAATAAGCTGCTGCAGGCATCAACAGAGTCGGTGAGTGGTGAGTGGGGAGTTGTCGGCGCGGGTGCCGGTGGTGTCGAGCTGGTTCTTGGTATGGCGCAGCGGTTAAAAAAACACAGCACGTTAAAATTTCATCTCCTCTATTCTGGTGAACATGTGTTACGCGGTTACCCCGACAAAGTGGTCTCCGTTGCTGAGAAATTTCTTAAAAAAAATAACATCACACTGCATCCGGGCTTCCGCGTCTCGGAGGTTCGTGCTGACGGTTTAGTTTCCACAGACGGCACCAAGGTCTCGCTCGATAAAAGTATCTGGTGTACCGGTGCGGCAGCCGCAGGATGGTTAGCTGCTACCGGGCTTGAGGTATCTGAGCGTGGTTTTATAGCTGTTAATGAGTATCTCCAGAGTAAGAGCCACAGTAATGTTTTTGCAGTAGGCGATTGCTCTGATATGTTGTCTGACCCGCGACCTAAAGCGGGTGTTTATGCTGTACGTCAGGCGCCGTTTCTGGCTGACAACCTGCGAGCAGTTTGCAGTGTTCAAAGCAGTAGTAATAAGCGCCAGTCACTCAAGCCTTTAAAGCTGCAAACTGATTTCCTGTCGTTGTTGTCGCTTGGTGAGAAAACTGCCGTCGGTTGCAGAGGAGGCTTTACAGCATCCGGGCGCTGGGTATGGCAGCTAAAAGATAATATTGATCAGAAGTTCATGCGCAAGTTGAACGAACCCGGTGCCAAAATGCCGATGGCCGCGCCGGCAATGGATGTTATGCATTGCGCAGGCTGTGGCAGCAAGCTGGGGTCGGATATTATTGCAGGTAATCTGGCCGAACTGTCTGTCTATCAGAATGAAGCGGTGACACCTGCACTGGGCAAAGCAGAAGATGCGAGCTTGTGGCGTGTGGGTGACGGCAAACTTGCTGTGCAAAGTATTGACGGCTTTAGGTCGTTTACTGAAGACTACTGGCGGTTTGGGAAAATATGTGTAAACCACGCATTAAGTGATTTGTATGCGATGGGTGCAACTCCGGTAAGTGCACAGGTATGGCTGAATTTGAAGCATGCCCATCCGAGAATCCAGAAGCGTGATCACAGGCTTTTAATGGCGTCTATAACTCATGCACTTAACGAGCAACAGACGACACTCGCTGGTGGCCATAGCTCTGAAGGACTGGAGACGCATGTCGCACTGGTTGCCAATGGTGAGGTAGCGCCTGATCATGCCGTTGAAAAAAACAGTGCTAAACCTGGTGACGCATTGGTTTTGACCAAGGCGCTCGGTACAGGTTTAATACTTGCCGCAGATATGCAGGCTAAAGCGCCTGCTATTGCAACGGATGCTGCATTCGACAGCATGTTGCAATCGAACAGGCTTATCGCATCAGCACTGAACTCGCATAACGTTTCGGCTGCGACTGACGTTACCGGCTTTGGACTGCTGGGGCATTTGCTGGAAATGTTGAACTCTACCGATTTGCAGGCGACGCTCACGCTTACAGACATTCCGTTGCTTGATGGCGCCTTTGATTTGTCGAGTGCCGGTTTTCGTTCGACGCTCTACCCACATCTGCAAGTGTATTTACAGCATTGTGTAGTAGCAGAGGAGCTTGATAAGCACAGGCTCGATGTCTTGTTAGACCCTCAGACCAGTGGTGGATTGTTGATAGCACTGCCGCAAAGTAATGCCGAAAACCTGATTGCTGAGTTTCCTGAATCCGTCATTATAGGCCGTGTTGATTCAGTTGTTAGTGCGTCAGCAAAACTCACCGAGCAAATTCATATAAGCTGAGCGCATGGTTAATGAAATCCACTCATTCCCCAGCATTGTGCCGGCGGGTGATAGTGCGGCTCTGATACGTTTTGGCAGCGAACTCGATTTCGATACTAATGCTGCAGTGCTTGAGTTCGACCAATACCTGAGTGCATCGTGCATTGATGGTGTAACTGAAACTTCTCCAGCGCTGGTATCTTTACTGGTGCGATTTGATCCGCTCAAAATTCCTTACCGCGAGCTCGATGCACAGTTACAGAAATTGCTCGCTGTTAAAGACTGGTTGAGAGCGCCGGTGATCAAAGATCCGGCGCATTGGAAAATTCCGGTTTGCTACGGTGGTGAGACCGGTGAAGATCTGACTGAAGTTGCACAGATGCTGGGGCTTAGTGAAGCGGATACAATTGATCAGCATAGTGAGAGCTTGTTGCGTGTTCTGACACTTGGCTTCGCACCTGGTTGTGCCTATCTGGGTATGCTGCCGCCGCAATGGAATATCCCGCGGCTTAAAGTGATTAAACCCCGGGTACCTTCTGGCGCTATTCTGGTAGCACTAAGACAAACGGTAATGCCATCGGCAGCTATGCCAACTGGCTGGCGCTGTATTGGATGTACTCCAATGAATAACTTCCACGCTCAAAATTTACCGCCGGTTTTTGTTAAGCACGGAGATACAGTTCAGTACACGCCGGTGACGGTGCGGGAGTTCGACAAACTGCAGGCGCGGCAGCAAAGCGGAGTACCCGTTATTGAGAGAGTGCTGTGACAGCCGGCTCTCTTAAAGTGCTTGATGCAGGACCTGGAGTGACTTTGCAGGACGCGGGCAGACCCGGTTATCAACGTTACGGTGTCACCGAAGGAGGGGTGATGGACCGCTGGGCGCTTGCCGAGTGTAATCTTTTATTGGGCAACAAGATAAACACTGCTGCATTAGAGATGATCGCGGTTGGCGGTAAGTTCACCGTGACGGAAAAACCGGTAACGATGGCCACCAGTGGTGCGGCAATGGACATAACACTTGATGGTACATCTATTCCCTGGCGAAGCAGTTTTACCCTGGAGCCCGGGCAGGTACTGCATTGTGGCTATGCACGACAAGCGATTTACAGTTACCTGCAAGTAGAGGGTGGTTTTGCGATACCGACAGTACTTGAGTCTATGTCCACGTATGCACGGTCTGATCTCGGCGGCTATGAAGGCCGACCTCTTCGTAGTGGTGACGAGTTGCCACTGGTTGGTGATGTTACAGCAGTTGGTGTCGGGCTTAGTTCATGCTCCACACCGCGAAAGCTGCCTGTTCCCGAATACCTCGCAAAAGATGTCATAAGAATTGTCTGGGGTACGCAGGCGCATGTGTTTGACGTTGAGGCTCGCGGTTCCTTGTTGCAGGCTGACTTTACTGTCTCTGCAGAACGCGATCGCATGGGTGCACGGCTGGCAACCGATATCGGTAGTCTTGCAGCAGCTACCGGTTTGAGCGGTGTTTCCGATGCGGTTGTGATAGGTGATATTCAGGTTGCTGGTGATGGGGTTGCAACTGTCTTGCTGGCAGACAGGCAACCCACGGGCGGTTATCCGAGAATAGCTACCGTAATCACTGCAGATCTCGATGCAGTAGCGCAGATGCCGACGTCAAAGCCTTTTAAATTTCAGCTGGTCACGATCGATGAGGCGGTTGCGGCTCTTGCGTTGCAACGACAGCAACTATTGGCACTGCCTGATCGCATGACCAGCGTCACCAGATCGCCGGAAGATATCACAGACTTGCTTAAGTACAGTTTGATCGATGGTGTAGTCGATGCCAAAGACCGTTAATGGTTTTTTGTGGCGGCCTGTGTAGGTCAGTGTTGTGTATTGTTAGTGGTGATATGAGTTCTTTACTTTTAACCGTAGCTTTGGCTGTCCGGTTTCATTAAGCTTTAAAGAAAAGCACGGGGGAATAAGCACATGGCAGACTCAATTGATTTAAATGCCGATCTTGGAGAATCCTTTGGTGCCTGGAAAATGGGCTCGGATAACGAACTGCTCGATATTGTTACCAGTGCCAATGTAGCCTGCGGCTTTCACGCCGGTGATCCTTTAGTTATGACCGAAACGGTTCGTGCCTGCCTTGCGAGGGGAGTCAATATCGGCGCACACCCGGGTTTTGATGACATCACGGGGTTTGGTCGCAGGCGAATGGAAAACCCTGATGGTCCCGGAACTGCCGCTTCGATCATTTATCAGATCGGTGCGCTGCAATCGGTGGCTCATTCGGAGAGCGCAAGTGTTACCCATGTTAAGTTGCATGGTGCGTTAGCTAACATGGCAAGTGAAGATGATACGCTGGCGTCACTTTGCCTAAAAGCGGTGCAGCGTGTTGATGAGAACTTATCAATAGTTGCAATGGCCGCAACCTGTTTACAGTCACAGGCAGAAGAATTAAAAATGCCACTGCTGCGTGAGGTGTTTGCAGACCGTGCATACAACGATGATGGCACGCTGGTATCAAGGGCACTACCTGGAGCTGTAATCCATGACCCGGTTCACGCTGCAGAGCGTGTTCTGAGAATGATTGAGAATCACAGTGTTGAGTCGATCAACGGCAAAGCAGTTAACCTGGTTCCCGATACGATATGTGTACATGGTGACAACCCGGAAGCTGTGCGTATGGCTGACAAACTTCGAACGAGTTTAGAGAAGGCAGGAATTACTGTCCGAGGTTACTAGGTAACCAACGGGAAAAGTAAAAAATTACAGCTGGGTGGTGCTGGTAAAAGTTGTAGTGCTGGAAATGGTGCTGGCAGATCTCAGCTTGGTTGCGCCACGCGTTGAAAATCCCTGTCGATCATCCCGGTCTTTTGAATTACGTAGTCTATTTGGTTTTTAAGCAGTTCTTTTTCGGTATTGTTTAAATCTATAAACTCAATTTGAACAAAGTACTGCTTTTGTTTTGAATGAGAAAACGCATTGCTCTTTTCTTCACCGGATGAAATCACACGACCTGCCAGGTGAATCGTTTGATCTGATGAAGGCAAATGAACACGCAGATTCATGTGAGTATCGATGTCGATAGCAGTATTGTGTACAAAGCGCAGACCACCGCAGCTCATCTTTACGATGTGTGTTGGTTGCGGGTTAAGCTGATCCTTCGTCGGATCAAATTTCTCGGGGCAATTTAAGCGCAGCGCGAGAGCGTCAGAGACGCGTGGATATTTTCTTCGTTCGCTGAGAGCTACAACGTTATTAGTCATGTTATTTTCGAATTATTATATAAGACTGAATTAAGGACACACAGAAGGTCTTCGGTTGCACTGCGGCGGGTGTACAGAGTGTAAAAAGTTCCAATGGCTGTCTGTGACCGAGTTCGCAATGTATAGTTTGCACCTGATACTGAACCACGACATCACATCTAACTAATATGTCATGACACCGAGGTAGAGTCAGGTTAACGAAAATCCTGGAACTACTTCGTAAATCAGTGCAAACAAAACAGCAGCGAGTGCCAGCCGGTACACCATGAATATCCAGAAGCCGACACGTTTGACCAGTGCCATCAGTATGGTGATTGCCACGAATGCTGCAAAGAACGTCAGTACCGCTGCCCAGATTGCGTGGCTTGGAATGCCGCCGCCAATCTGAACGGCTTCAATTGCGGTGAAACCTCCGGCTGCCGCAATTGCCGGAATACCAAGAAGAAATGAAAACCGGGCGGCTTCCGCTCTTTCGAACCCGAGAAATCGGGCAGCGGTCATGGTCGCACCCGAGCGACTGGTGCCGGGGATTAATGCCAGTGACTGTGCCAGGCCGATTATGAGTGCCGGTGGCAGTGTCATGTTTTCCATTTTTTTCGTGCGCTTGCCAACGACGTCGGCTACCCACAATAAAATGCCATAAATCACTGCAGTCCAGGCAATCACCTTGGCGACAGTTACCGTGTCTTCTCGCAGGGCATCGAGAGTGCCGGTCAGTTTCAGTGCTGCGCCGAATACCAGCGCCGGAATCGTGGCCAGTGCAATGTACATCGCCATGCGCGAATTGTCGGTGGTTTTGAATCGAATCAGGTCCCAGGTGCCTTTCAACAGATTGAGCACGTCACGCCAAAAGTAGACGATCACGGCAAATAAGGATCCGACATGCACCATGACATCAGTAATTACGCCTTGATCGGGCCAGTCAGTCATCACCGGAATCAGCGCCAGATGTCCGGACGAGGACACAGGCAGGAACTCGGTGAGTCCCTGAATAATAGCGATAACGATGATCTGTTCGATGCTCATGGTTAACTCGTTGTGGCTGTGATTGGCCCATTCGAGGAAATGGGCGCAGCATCTTGCAACAAATGTCCGATAAAGACGATGTGCAGATAGAAAATTTAACAATGAGTTTAGTCGACATTTTGGATTATGAGTCGCTGGAAGAGTTTAGTTACCTCGCTTTTGTCGCTGGCGCTTCCACTGGTCGCGGTAGTCGGTTACTTTACGATTATTCTTTTTTAATATTTTTAATCTATGTTCAATTGTGCAGCTAGTGAGTACCTGGCATGACGGACCCCGTCCGAATCGCGGTGGTTGGAGCAGGTTTAGTGGGAGTCCGGCATGTCGATGCGATGAATCACGTCGACAATGTCGAACTTTGTGCAATCGTTGATACCAGTGAAGCAGCGCGTCAAATCGCAGTATCCAGCAGGGTTCCGTTTTATCCGTCGCTTGAGGAGTTGTTTGCAAAAGAGTCACCTGATGGCGTATTGCTCGCGACTCCAACCACGCTGCATCAGCAGCAAGGCCTTGCCTGCATTGATGCTATGTGTCCTGTATTGGTAGAAAAGCCGATTGCGGTGACAGCTGCTGATGCAAAAATTCTGGTGGATGCGGCAGCAGAAAAGTCGGTCGCGATACTCGTAGGACATCACCGCCGTTATAACCCTTTAATTCAGAAAGCCCGTGAGCTAATTGATGCGGGTGAGATTGGTAAGATCCGCAGTGCTCAGGGAATTTGTTGGCTATACAAGCCGGATGACTATTTTGAGATTGCGGCATGGCGTAAGCAAAAAGGTGCAGGTCCCATCTCTGTCAATCTGGTGCACGACATAGACCTGATGCGTTACCTGATGGGTGATGTGGCGCAGGTGCAGGCGAATGCCACACAAAGTCTGCGAGGTTTTGAAAATGAAGATGTGGCCGCTGCTGTGCTCAAATTTAAAAGTGGTGCGATCGCCACCATAACAGTGTCAGATGCAATCGTTGCACCCTGGAGCTGGGAACTCACAGCTGGTGAAAACCCGGCTTATCCGCAGACTGCACAAAGTTGTCTGCAAATTGGTGGCAGCGAAGGCTCGCTGTCTATTCCAGACTTAACTGTTTGGTCAAACCACGGTGCGAAGAGTTGGTGGAATCCTATAGCGGCCCGGTCCGTACCGCGTGAATTTTCTGATCCGTTAGTCAATCAGATACGTCATTTTGGACAGGTTGTGTCCGGTGATGAAGAGCCGCTGGTGTCAGGGCTTGAGGGGATGAAATCGCTGCAGGTAGTCGAGGCGATTCAGAATTCAGCAGTCAATGGCGAGACGATAAATATCTAAAGGCAGCACTGGTGTTTAGATCAGCCGGATACGCAAGCGAGCAGTGGATTCGTCCGGCACACGCGCCGGGTCTGTTTAATGGCACGCTGTGTATAGCGCGTTAGCGAAGTATTATCGTTCCAAAAGTTGAAGGATCAGTGCTTGAGTCGTCGATGAATCCTACAAACCCGCTGGAGCCTTCCCGCAAATCACCATCATCATCATCGGTAATTTCGAGGTCAAAGCCAACAGCTTCTCCCATCGTTATGTTGAGATCTTCGAACGGGATGGATACGTTCAGTTCGTATAAGCACTGGGTATTGCTACTGGGATCAACAAACTGGTAAAAAACGCAACTACCCTGAGGGCAGAACGGGTTATTCCCGCCTTTAGATACAATCATCTCTTGTGTAGAACGTACAAAAGCAAACTGGAAGTCATCCAGATTGTCGAAGGTGCTGTTATCACTGTCAGCACCATCAAGGTACAAAAAGACTGTGTCATCGTGCCAGTACGTCTCTGAGCTGCTCGGTGTGTCACCTACCAGTATTTCATCCTGACCACAAACATACAGCACCAGATTCGTTCCGTCATGGCGCAAGCTGAACGTAGTATTGTCATCCGTGTTTGTTTCTTCGCGAGTGGTTCCGTCGTTCGATCCTGTAAATGAGGTATCTCCATCGTTTGCTCCCGGAATAAGTTCTTCGCGTGCAGCCACAAAACCGGTTTGGAACGGTACTTCAAGATCAAAAGGACCAAGCGGATTTCGATTTTCACGTACTTCGTCTAAGTTAAATCTGCCATCACCATCGAAGTCGAAGCGATCACCCTCGTCGTTATAGATAGATACTATTGCCGACTCCTGGTTTGGCTGCGCTCTAAATGTATTATCGGCAAGTAAAACTCTTGTTCCATTTTCGATTGCCAGCCATTCGATTGTAATGTTGTTAGATTGATCTGCTGGTACGTCAACTTCGAGAACTAAGTTATCGGAGATATCATTGGATACAGGAACTTGGCGTACCAGCGTGCCATTGACGTTAATGCGTACTTCCAACGGTACTGTGCCGAGGCGAGCAACCTGTCTGATTTGTTCGGGCAGAGGTGTTGAAAGCGTATTGCCCTGTAGCTGAACCTCTGGCTCGCTATTGCAGGCACTGAGGCAGAACAAGCATAAACCGACGGCCGCAATTCTGGCTGTGTGGAACATTATTTCTTATCCTGATGAGAGCTAATATTAATTCTCTGGTAGATACAGTGACCTATAAAAATAAAATTTTCAATGTCATGACACGATATTCTGCACTCAGTCAATGAATTTAGCAATAAATCCGGCGAATACCGGTGATTGCCTGTCCCTGTCGGACACTGGAAAGATCTAATAGTTGCTGGCGAAATTATCCATCGTGGTAATTTGGGGCATCAACATTCCTTAACTATCTACCGGTGGAAACCGGTACCTTTCGGCGGCTACCGTCCAGTCCATGTGATTTCGCACGTATTGCTGGCTGGCATCAGAAGGCGGGTTGTAGTCCCAGTGTTCACCAGCGCCGGCTTCCATTGCTGCATGCAGTGCGTGGCGCGACTTCTGGGTTTTGATGATATTTTTTCGCAGCATGTCGCTGTCCCACCGCTTTATAACTTCCTGAGCAAAAGATTGTGCCTGTTTTGCGTAGGCAGGATCATCTGCAAGATTGTTCTTTTCCATCGGGTCCTGTGATAAGTCATACAGTTGTGGCGGATCAAAATCGCAGTGAATGTACTTGAGTGAACCACGACGGATCATAAAAACCGGACAGGGTGTCATCTCGGCGCAGTATTCACCGATTGCTTCATCTTGTGGATCATCTTTGTTCTGAGGTGCACCTTGTGCCAGACTCAGCAAACTGCGGCCGTCCACCGGTTCGCCCAACATGCTGTCATCGCCACCACCAATATCGATCAGAGTGGGCAACATATCGATCAGTGAACAGGCGTTGCTGACTGATCCTGTGTTGATACCCGGGCCTGCAATTACTAATGGTATGCGTGCGGAATGTTCAAAGAAATTCATCTTGTACCACAGGCCTCGTTCACCGAGCATGTCTCCGTGATCTGCTGTGATAATAACGATGGTATTGTCTAGCTCCCCGGTTTCTTCAAGTGTTTGTGTTAGTAAACCAATCTTGCTGTCAAAGTAACTGACATTGGCAAAGTAGGCACGCCGGGCACGGATTACTTCTACATCAGTTAATTCAATAGTGCTGGCTTCAATGCCATCCATAACACGTTTGGAAAACGGGTCCTGTTGTTCTGCGGTTAAGGGGTATTCAGGAAGGTCAATTTGATCGTCGGTGTACAGGTTCCACCACTCGGGTCGTGCAACATAAGGATCATGGGGGTGTATAAAGCTTGCGACCATAGCAAACGGTGTATCGGTATCGTTAGTTTGTCTGGTGGATTTATTGCGTGCGAAGTCAAACAGCCATCGTCGTGCTGCAAAACCGACTTCATCATCGTAGTCAATTTGAAAGGTCGCTTGTGCCATGCCGCTTTCTTTAACGGTCTGCATATTGTGGTACCACTTGTCTATGCGTTCGTCATGTGCTTCCCAATCGGGTGTCCATGCAAAGTCTGATGGATAAATATCTGTGGTAATTCGGTCTTCGAAACCATGTTTTTGATCGGGGCCGACAAAGTGCATTTTGCCGGACAGGCAAGTGCGGTAGCCGAGTGCCTTTAAGTAGTGTGCAAAGGTGGGTACAGTTGCACAGAACTCTGATGCGTTGTCGTAGGCCGCTATTCGACTGATCAGCTGACCGGACATAAACGCAAATCGCGATGGTGCACACAATGGTGAGTTGCAATAGGCCGCATCGAATCGCATACCACGATTTGCCAGCGCATCCAGGTGGGGTGTTTTAACAACCGGGTGACCGTAAGCGCCGGTGAAGTGAGGTGCTAACTGATCTGCCATTACAATCAGAATATTTGGTTTTTTTCCAGCCATAAATTTCTTCGCATTGATGCGTATGCCTAAGTAAGGTAATGATTTATTCAGGCTACAAACGGATGACTGGAATTGTGTTCCCTGTTGCGATTAGTCGCTGTTTTGTAACCGGCGTTTGCATGGCGCCTGGTGCCAATCGGGAACAGGGGGTTAGAAGGCGTTGTCGGGATTTTCTGATGCCGCTTTTGTGTGAGAGTCAGCTTTTATCGTTCTGGTTTGCTGTATTACTCTAAGGCTGAGTTGTGAGAGTCAATGGATATAAAAAATCGCTAATTATGCAGCAGTTTCCGAACGACTGACGTGCTGCATTGAGATTTCTCCAAGTTGCTTTAACGATTCGTAGAGCTTGATACATCTTTGAGCTAGCTTGGCGTTTGCTATATATGGAGCGAGGTCGGGAACATTTTGTGTACGGAAATTTTTATCGAAAAAGTCTGTTGAACTGTTGTCAAGCTTAAGAGCGAAAATCAATTCTTTAAGTTGTTTATTAAAGTCTTCAGGGTCGTTGCTAAACTCGATAATCGGGAATACCGGCTCATGGCGAGCAAGCCATTGCAGATTCATGTTGTAGGTGAACCACAGTTCAAGAGCTTCGTCTGCTGTTTTATCGTTTCTTCGCATTAATGAGTCTGCAACCAGGAACGGATGTCTGTAAATACCCACCAGCTCAATTGTTGGTATGGCTTTTAACCACATGTTAGTGGTGAGTAAAGTTCGAGGATCTTTAAAGCCCCAAACGGGTTTGTCTTTGAACGTCCTGATAATTGCGGTTTGCAGGGCGCGATGTATCGGATCCCATCGCATGTTTCTGACAGGCTTATCCCAGGAGCCATTGTTGCGCTTAAGCAAGTCGTCATGCAGCGTCATTATCTCCACTAATTCGCGATTTCCGCGGATATTATCATCGGCATGGTGATTGGTATTACCGATATACAGGCCTGCTTGCTCCAGTGATCCCGTCAGGGCACTTGTACCGCTGCGGTGCATGCCCAGAATTGCGATGGTCCTGTTATTCGGGATCATTTGTCATCATTGTAAGTAGTGGTGCGTAACGGTGATTGATCAATTTCTTTGCCAGATATTAGTCACTGGAATTTTTAGTAATGCAAAGTGGGGCAATTGAACTGAAGTGATCCCCGGTGGGATAAACCCATCACGATGCTTCAGCAATACCTGGTTGTGAAGTCTGGCTGATAAATTTGGCGTTTAAATTCGATCGCAAGGTTGTTCCAATACTAGCATTACGTGCATGTACGGAAGCCTTGGGATCAAGGAAATAGCAGCCGTATCACATTTTGATTGATAAAACCATGAGTTCAGTCACCGACAATCACTTTAGCAAATGACAAGATGGCGGATTGAGTAAACAGAGAATAGAGGGCGTGGTTTGGTTAATTTAGCTCACTGGTATCGAGTGTTTCGTGCGCACAATAAGTACGACTATCCTGGGTTTTTTCTGGTTGTAGGTTGTAGTAAGGCTGTATTGCAGCTCGGATTAGTTTTTGGAATTATATGGTTCGCCTTGCCAATGGTGGCAAATGAGCAGATTGATGAGAAGTTTGCACTGGAGCAAAATAACAGCACAGCGGTTAAGTCCGTTCAGTTTGCTGGTTTTGCCGAAACACGTGTACAGGTAGAGATACCAGCAGCCGCTCCCGGGAACGTTTCGGTACAAATTCGAAAAACTGATACTGCAGCTCCTGCTGCAAAAGTCGGTGTTTACAATGCTGACTGGCTGCTGAAGCAAAACGCTGGCTCATACGTGGTGCAGCTGGCTTCTTCCACCGCTAAACCAGAGCTCTTTCAGAAAGCCTTTTTGCTTTCAGAAACACACCCGGTGGTTGTTTATCCGTTCAGGAAAACTCGCAGTAATCGACTGATGTACGGGTATGCGATCGGAATGTATGATTCCTTTAATGAAGCTCAGAGCGGCGTTGGTAAGCTGTCTGCAAGTTCAGTCGCAGAGGGAGTCTGGATCAGATCAGTCGGTGAAATACAAAAAGAGATTGTAAGCACCAGGCAGTCGGCTCTTTAAAGGAGGGCTACTGTAAAGCGCCCTTTTTTCAGTGGGTGGTTGTTTAGCCTGTTCCGTGGAAGCTACGTTGTTGTCTTCCCCGCATTGCTTCTTCGCCTGTTGCAACAGACTTGCTGGAGATACCCGGATTATTTGCCGGAAAATTTGTTAGTTACAATTCGCACTGCAATCAGATTAAGATAACCATAGTATTCCTGGTCGATGTAGCTCAAATGTATTTGCGAATTATTTGTGTTTTCTGCACTGCACTATGTCTTCTCAATAGTGGCCTTGCACAGCAATCCGGTGGTGTGAATCAGGAGCTGCAGCTGGATCTCGAGCAGTTTCCAGAGACTGATAGCGAAACAGGTATCCAGATTGGCAACGAGACCCGGACTGACAATCTGGAGTTGAACCTTGAGCAGTTCGATAGTGCGGATCAGGCAGAGGCAGGGTTGGCCAATCCGGATGGAGGATTAAAACTAAACCTCGAGCAATTTGATAATACCGACGACTCGCCGAGTAATGGTCTGGAGTTAAATCTTGATCAATTCGAGAATAGCGATCAGAAGTCGGTGAATGTTGAAAACAAACCACCGGTAGCGGGCAGTGAACTTGAATTGAATCTGGACAAGTTCGATAACAATAATAATTCGGCGACACAGATAGACAACACTGGTTCCAGGTCGACCGAAGTTGAAAAAAGCACTGCTCCTAAATATAACTATCTGCCACTTTTCATTGTTGTTGGTTTGGTATTTGTGGTGCTAATGGTTATTAATTCGCGTCGAAGAAAGAGAAGATAGTTCGAGTGTTTTTTCTGACATACGAATTTCCGAGCCGTATAAAACCATAGCTTTTAGAATTTAATATGCTTTTGAACCTATCTGGAGAAACTAATGCCTGGCTATAAGTTTACATACTTTGATATAGATGGCGGTCGTGGAGAAGTAACCCGTATCGCGCTGCATGCGGCGGGTATTGAATTTGAAGACAATCGCCTTAGCTTCCCGGAGTTTGGTGAGGCCCGCAAGAGCTTGCGTTTTAATGCAGTGCCAGTGCTTGAGGTTGATGGTGAAGAGATTTCTCAATCAGATGCGATGAGTCGTTATGTCGGTCGCCTGGCAGGTTTGTACCCCACTGATCCTTTGCAGGCGTTGTTCTGTGATGAAGTGATGGGGGCACTTGAAGATCTCACGCATTTCACAGTTAGAACTTTTGGGCTTGAAGGTGATGCGTTACAGGAAGCCCGTACGCAACTGGTTGAAGGCAAGATGACAGTATTTTTGAAAGGCGTACAGGAGTTGCTGCATCGCGGTGGGGGTGAATACTTTGCTGATAATCAGTTAACGGTGGCTGATCTCAGATCGTTTGTGCAAGTGCGATCCCTCAGTGCGGGGCTGCTCGATCATGTGCCGAGTGATATCGTTCAGACGGTCGCACCTGACTTGCTGGAGCATCATCAGCGTATTGCTGCAGATAGCCGTGTTAAGGCTTACTACGCCACGCGATCCCGTGATTGATTTTCGGGCTAATGTTGGGGTTGATAGTGGGTTGTCGGGCTGATTTGGCAGAAGCTTGTATATGCGGAGATTGCAAGATTAATCTCCGCATATTTTGCGGAAAATAAGTGGACTTATAGCTGAAAAAACTCTATATTCTCCGCATAATATGCGGAGTATTTATTTGGTTCTCCCATCGTATTTGTTCCGCCATACTTATTCGGTAATGCACATCCGGTATGTTTATCTGGCAACACAAAAACTGGCCTGGCTGGCACTGTGATGCACAGGTGCTTGGTAATCTGCAGGCGACGGTGGCTCATAAGCAGGGCCGTTTGCTGGGCAAAATGGAAGGCCTGGGGTTTGATTTGCGCAATGAGGCTCATCTGCAAACACTGACTGAAGATGTTGTTAAGTCGAGTTCCATTGAAGGTGAGGAGTTGCCGGTTGATCAGGTGCGGTCTTCCATTGCCCGGCAGCTTGGTTTATTTACTACTGATGAAGTGCCGTCTACACCAGCAGTTGATGGTGTGGTGCAGATGCTGGCAGATGCAGCGTCGAATTATTCTGCTCCGCTTACCCAAAAACGATTATTAAACTGGCATCGAGAGTTATTCCCGGAAGGTGTTGGCTTGCGTGAGTTTCGCATTGGAAAATTGCGCAACGACAAGGGTGGGTCAATGCAGGTGGTTTCCGGGCCGGTAGGTCGTGAAAAAGTGCACTATCAGGCGCCGCCCGCGGAACAGCTGAAAGACTCGGTCAGAGAGTTTCTCGACTGGTTTAACGTAAGCACAACGCCTGATACTTTAATCACGGCAGGAACGGCGCATCTGTGGTTTGTGACATTGCATCCCTTCGATGATGGCAATGGACGTATTGCTCGTGCAATTGCAGACATGGCGCTTGCAAGGTGTGATCAAAACGTACAGCGTTTTTATAGTATGTCTTCACAGATACGCGCGGAGCGCGAGGTCTACTATCAGTGTCTTGAAAGAACGCAGCGTGGTGACCTTGATATTACTGAATGGCTGGTGTGGTTTTTGGAATGCCTCGGGCGTGCTCTGGACAATTCCGATACCACGATAGACAGGGTTCTGCAGAAGGCACGGCTTTGGCAACATTTACGTGGGGCTAAGTTAAATGAACGTCAAAGCAAAATGTTGAATCGTATGCTGGATGATTTCGAAGGCAAGCTCACCACCAGTAAGTGGGCAAAGATAACCCGCTGCTCGCAGGATACATCGGCGCGAGATATTAATCAGTTGATTGATCTTGGTGCACTGCAGAAGGATGCGGGTGGCGGGCGTAGCACCAGCTATTCGCTGGTGCCGCATTAGCGTACGCTTTAAGAAGGTGGTGGGCCCGGTAGGATTTGAACCTACGACCAATGGATTATGAGTCCACTGCTCTAACCAACTGAGCTACAGGCCCGTAACTCGATATGCTAACTGCTAAATTTTACAGCGAAGGCAGTAGTTTATATCAGGTATCGCTATCAAGAAAGCTACGCAGCTGCTCTGAGCGAGTTGGATGCCGCAGTTTTCTTAATGCTTTGGCTTCTATCTGACGAATGCGCTCACGGGTAACGTCGAACTGCTTACCGACTTCTTCCAGCGTGTGATCGGTATTCATGTCAATACCAAAGCGCATGCGCAGTACTTTTGCTTCACGCGGGGTGAGGCTTGCCAGTACTTCGTGGGTTGTTTCACCCAGGCCACCGGATGTCGCGGAGTCTACAGGTGACAAAATGTTCTGGTCTTCAATGAAGTCGCCAAGGTGTGAGTCTTCATCATCACCGATAGGAGTTTCCATTGAAATCGGCTCTTTGGCGATCTTTAAGACTTTGCGAATTTTGTCTTCCGGCATTTCCATTTTTTCTGCAAGCTCTTCAGGTGTGGCCTCGCGACCCATCTGTTGCAGCATCTGCCGCGATATACGATTGAGCTTATTGATCGTTTCGATCATATGTACCGGTATTCGAATGGTGCGCGCCTGATCGGCGATAGATCGGGTAATGGCTTGTCTGATCCACCAGGTTGCATAGGTTGAAAACTTATAGCCCCGTCGATACTCGAATTTGTCTACGGCTTTCATTAAGCCTATGTTGCCTTCCTGAATAAGATCAAGGAACTGTAAACCGCGATTTGTGTACTTTTTAGCGATTGAAATAACCAGTCGCAGGTTGGCTTCAACCATTTCTTTCTTGGCGCGGCGTGCTTTTGCTTCACCAATAGAAATACGACGGCTGATCTCTTTGATCTGGTTAACCGTTAGCTTGGTTTCTTCTTCAATGGATTGCAGTCTGCGCTGGTAGCGTTCGAACTCTTCACGTTCTTCGGCAAGCTTGGCACCCCACGACTCTCCACTGGCGATTTTTTCGTCAAGCCATGCCGGATCTGTTTCGTTAGTAGGGAACGAAGAAATAAACTCTTTACGCGGCATGCCACATTGAATAATGCAGATGTCGCGAATGGCCCGTTCCTGAATTCGGATACGTTCAACCTTTTCACGCAATGCGCGTGTTAGCTGATCAACGAAATTTGGAGAGAGCTTAATTTCTCTTATCATTTCGGTCGACTTGGCGGTGGCTTTTTCAAGCTCTGAGCTGCTGCCGTCTTTAATTTTGCCAATTGCCGTCATGGCTTTTCTATGCGCGGCTTCGAGCGCTACCATGCGCTCGCGAACTTCTTCAGGGTCAGGGCCTGTGTCGACTTCTTCCTCTTCGTCGTCGTCACTTTCTTCTTTATTGGCCTGTTGCTGTGCCGGTGTTGGAATTTCATCCGGTGCATTGGGATCGATAAAGCCGACCAGCAGGTCGTTCATACGAGCTTCTTCTGCGGCAACTTTGGTGTAGCGGTCGAGAATTGACTGAACGGTACCCGGAAAAGCGGACAGCGCTGTGAGCACCTGGCCCAGGCCTTCTTCTATACGCTTGGCGATTTCAATTTCGCCTTCGCGGGTAAGTAATTCAACAGTACCCATCTCGCGCATATACATACGCACCGGGTCGGTGGTTCTGCCAAATTCACCGTCGACGGCGGCAAGCGCTGCAGCAGCTTCGTCTGCTGCGTCTTCATCCGTGCTGACATTGTTGCTGCTGTCAGACAGGATTAACGTATCGGCATCAGGAGCAGCTTCATGAACAGTGATGCCCATGTCGTTGATGGTGGCAATAATTTCTTCCACCTGGTCTGTGTCTACCATGCCATCGGGCAGGTGATCATTGACCTCAGCATAGGTCAGGTAACCCTGTTCCTTGCCTTTGACAATAAGTTCGCGAATTCTGGACTGTTGATTTTGGTCCAGCGGGGTTTTTCGTACTGATCTGGCTGCCACGAATACACCTTATTAAACGCAAACCACCAGTCTAGCGAAATGGTGGTTTTTTGTCTAGGGTTTGGGTTTGATTTTAGCTGTGAAAAAACAACATATAGCGTTCGGGGAATTTTTCAAGAAAACTAATTCATTTCAATCGTTTGCATGGTTTTTCCACACCACATTCCGGGTGGTGGTCCCGGTTTTATCTAAAATTCCGCTATTTCCGGCAGATGCTTAAAATGCTATATTTGTCGGTTGTTCGAGCTCATCATGGTGAAAACCTGTCATGAGCTGAGAATCGGCTGGCCGCTTCATCGTTCGCGCCACATGCCTCGTTCACTCGCGAGCCTCGCCACACACGCGGCGAAGGCAACATGTTTTCCTGGATTTCTAAATTATCTAATGACTGATCACCAAACGCTGGCGAATGCCATTCGTGCACTGAGTATGGACGCGGTCCAGCAGGCCAATTCCGGTCATCCCGGCGCACCGATGGGCATGGCTGATATTGCCGAGACTCTCTGGAATGGTTTCCTGAAACATAACCCGGCTAATCCTGACTGGATTGATCGCGACCGCTTTGTGCTTTCTAACGGGCATGGCTCGATGCTGCTTTACTCGCTTTTGCATCTGTCCGGTTATGACCTGGATATATCGGAGCTTAAGAACTTCCGACAACTGCATTCCAAAACCCCGGGACATCCGGAATTTGGTTACGCTCCCGGTGTTGAGACGACTACCGGGCCTTTAGGGCAGGGTTTGGGTAATGCCGTCGGCATGGCAATCGCTGAAAAAACATTGGCAGCGCAATATAACAAGCCGGGGCTTGAGCTGATCAATCATCACACTTATACCTTTCTGGGTGACGGTTGTCTGATGGAAGGCATTTCACACGAAGTGTGTTCGTTAGCAGGTACGCTCAAGCTTGGTAAATTGATCGCGTTCTACGATGACAACGGCATTTCGATAGATGGTGAGGTAGAGGGTTGGTTTAGCGATGACACACCAGCGCGTTTTAACAGCTACGGTTGGCATGTCATACCAAAAGTCGATGGTCATGATCACGCAGCGATTGAGCAGGCAATAAAGCAGGCACAATCACAAAGCGACAAGCCTACGCTTATATGTTGTCAGACCCTGATTGGGTTTGGGTCTCCCAACAAGCAGGGCAAGGAATCGAGTCACGGTTCGCCGCTTGGGCCGGATGAAGTTGCTCTGGTGCGTGAAAAACTGGGTTGGAAACATGCACCATTTGAAGTGCCCGGTGAAATTTATAACGGCTGGGATGCTAAACAAGCCGGTGCTGCTGCCGAATCTGCATGGGACGATATATTAAAAGAATACCGCAGCAAGCATGCTGATGAATGTGCGGAGTTCGAACGTCGCGTTGCAGGTGATCTGCCAGCAGACTGGCAAGCTACCGCCTCTGAATTCATAGCAGGTGTTGATAATGCAGCGGAGACAATAGCCTCCCGCAAGGCATCGCAAAACACCTTAAACGGGTTTGGACCGTCACTGCCGGAGTTAATTGGTGGCTCTGCCGATTTGGCAGGCTCCAATCTCACGATCTGGTCTGACAGTAAGGGTATTGAGCAACAGCCGGATGGCAACTACATCTATTTTGGTGTGCGTGAGTTTGGTATGGCCGCCATCATGAACGGTATGGTGTTACACGGGGGCTTTAAAGTTTATGGCGCAACCTTTCTGATGTTTTCAGAATATGCACGCAACGCATTGCGCATGGCTGCATTGATGAAAATACCCTCGGTTTTTGTTTTTACCCATGATTCCATTGGCCTTGGTGAAGATGGCCCCACGCACCAACCGGTAGAACAGGCGGCCACACTACGGTTAATGCCGAACATGGATGTATGGCGTGCCTGTGATGCAGTTGAATCTGCGGTGTGCTGGAAGGTCGCGCTTGAGCGCAAAGACGGCCCGAGCAGCTTATTGTTCAGCCGTCAGGGGCTGGCACCGCAAAATCGCAATGCAGAACAACTGGCGGATATAGAAAAAGGCGGCTATGTTCTTGTTGATAGCGAAAACCCCCAGGCGTTAATCATTGCAACCGGTTCAGAAGTTGAACTGGCGGTACAGGCGCATGCCAAACTGGCAGAGCAAAACATTAACGTGCGCGTTGTATCTATGCCGTCAACTGATGTGTTTGATCGCCAGACAGAGGGCTATCGCGAGTCTGTTCTGCCGGCGTCTGTTGCGTCAAGAGTGGTGATAGAGGCTGGTGTGTCCGGTGGCTGGTACAAATATGCGGGCAGTCGAAGTGCAATGGTTTGTCTGGATACTTTTGGTGAGTCCGGCCCGGCCGATCAGGTATTCGAGCATTTTGGATTTAACGTTGAAAATGTTGTAAATCGTGTAAAAGAAATTATTTAAATCAAAGTCATCTAATTAAGCATAACTCTGGAGCAAGCTGAATGGCGATCAAAATAGCGATCAATGGTTACGGGCGAATCGGGCGCAATGTGTTGCGAGCGCTCTTCGAATCTGGTCGTAACAAAGAATTTGATGTCGTTGCAATTAACGACCTTGGAAACGCTGAAACCAACGCACACCTGACCAAGTACGATACTGCCCATGGACGCTTCCCCGGTGAAGTGAAAGTCGAGGGCGAGACTATGATTGTCAACGGCGACAGCATTAAGGTATTTGCCGAACGCGATCCGGCCAAACTGCCATGGGGTGATCTGGACGTAGACGTTGTGATGGAATGTACCGGCTTCTTTGCGTCAAAAGAGAAAGCCAGCGCTCATATTAAAGGTGGTGCTAAAAAGGTAATTATCTCTGCACCGGGTGGTTCAGATGTAGATGCAACTATTGTATATGGTGTAAACGAAGATACTTTGAAGTCTTCGCACACAGTTATTTCCAACGCCAGTTGTACCACTAACTGTCTGGCACCCATGGTAAAGCCATTACACGAAAAGCTCGGTTTGCTAAGCGGCCTGATGACGACCATTCATGCCTATACCAATGACCAGGTGCTGACAGATGTCTACCACTCTGATCTTCGTCGTGCCCGCTCTGCTACGATGTCAATGATTCCTACCAGCACCGGTGCTGCAAAGGCAGTTGGTCTGGTGCTGCCGGAACTTAATGGCAAACTTGACGGATTTTCTGTTCGTGTACCAACCATCAATGTGTCTCTGGTAGATCTGTCTTTTATTGCATCACGTGATACCAGCGTTGAAGAAGTGAATGACATCATGAAAGCAGCAGCTGACGGCAAAGTGCTCGCTTACAGCGATGAGCCGCTGGTATCTTCCGACTACAATCACATAAGTACTTCATCAAGTTTTGACTCGGGTATGACGCGCGTTAGCGGTGGGACCCTGGTTAAATGCTGCTCCTGGTATGACAACGAGTGGGGCTTTTCTAATCGCATGCTCGATACCACTGTCGCGCTGATGAACGCTAAGTAACAAGGCTGCATAAGTAGGTAGAGTCTCCCGGATATACTGCTCTCAGCGGGCGGTATATCCGGCAAAGCCGCCGATACGGTGGCCAAATAAAATAATCTGATGGTCCTATGAAAACCCTCAATGCTCTCGATGTAGCCGGTCAGCGTGTCCTGATACGCGCAGATCTGAATGTGCCGGTTAAAGATGGTGCGGTAACTTCTGATCTCAGAATTGTTGCATCCCTGCCAACCATTAAACTAGCGCTTTCAAAGAGCGCTTCAGTCATGGTGATGTCACATCTTGGCAGACCAACTGAAGGGCAGCCGGAGGAGCAGTTTTCACTGCTGCCGGTAGCAAACCACCTGAGTAAACTTTTAGATCAGCCAGTTGAATTAATAAAAAACTATCTGGACCAATCACCGGATGTGCCTGCAGGCTCTGTAGCGTTACTCGAAAATGTTCGTTTTAACGTCGGTGAGAAGGCAGACGATGCAGCACTTGCCAGGCAATACGCCGAGTTGTGTGATGTATTTGTGATGGATGCGTTTGGCACAGCGCACCGGGCACAGGCGTCTACTCACGGTGTGGCTGAGCATGCGGCATGTGCCTGTGCAGGACCATTGCTTGAAGGTGAATTGAACGCTCTTGGACGCGCTCTTGATAATCCAGCCAGGCCAATGGTGGCTGTCGTAGGTGGTTCAAAGGTATCTACAAAACTCACAGTACTTGAATCGCTGTCCGGTATTGTCGATCAATTAATAGTGGGTGGAGGTATAGCCAATACTTTTATCGCAGCATCCGGGCACAATGTCGGCACTTCTTTATACGAAGAAGATTTAGTCGATGAAGCCAAAAGGCTAATGGCAGCTGCAAAAGACAGCGGCGGTGACATACCAGTTCCTGTTGATGTTGTTTGCGGTGCAGAGTTTTCGGAATCCACTACTGCTACAACCTGTGCTGTCGATGAGGTTCAGGGAGATGCAATGATTTTTGATGTGGGTCCGGCTACTGCTGAACAATATGCTGAAGTACTCAAAAACGCTGGTACTATAGTCTGGAACGGTCCGGTCGGGGTATTCGAGTTTGCACAGTTTGCAGCAGGCACTCGTGTTGTCGGTCAGGCGATTGCAGATTCCGATGCATTTTCAATAGCCGGCGGTGGCGATACTCTGGCCGCAGTAGATCAGTTCGGGCTGACGGAAAAAATCAGCTATATCTCTACAGGTGGCGGTGCGTTTCTGGAGTTTCTGGAAGGTAAAGTGCTTCCGGCAGTGGATGTGTTACAAAGACGCAGCAAAGACTAATTTCCGCACACCAGTCACAAACCTTTAAGAGAAACAATGCGCAGAACAAAAATAGTAGCCACTCTCGGACCTGCAACAGACAATGAAGATACGCTGCGGGAGCTGATACTGGCTGGTGTCAACGTTGTGCGAGTCAACTTCTCGCATGGTGTCGCTGAGGATCACACCAAGCGTGTTGATTCAGTTCGTAAAATTGCTAAAGAGGAAGGTCGTGTTGTCGGAATTCTTGGTGATCTGCAGGGGCCGAAGATTCGTGTTTCAAATTTTACCAATGATTCAGTAGAGCTTGTCGAAGGCAACACTTTTACACTCGACGTTGATCACGATGATGAAGCCGGCACCGAGGAAGTTGTTGGTTGTACCTATAATAATCTGCCAAAAGATATCAGTGTCGGCAGTGTGCTTGTTCTCGATGACGGGCGTATTGTTCTTGAGGCAACTGAAATTAACGGCAGTAAAATTCATACTAAAGTAATAGTAGGCGGCAAACTCTCTAACCGTAAGGGTATAAATCTTCGTGGCGGTGGTTTATCTGCACCGGCCATAACCGAAAAAGATATGGATGATCTCAAGCTTGCGGCAAAGCTTAATATTGATTATCTGGGTGTTTCTTTTCCTCGTGACGGTGAAGACATCAGGCAGGCCAGAAAACTTCTCGACGATGCCGGCAGCAATGCGGGCATAGTTGCCAAGATTGAACGAGCTGAAGCGGTTGAGCAGATAGATGAAATTCTTGAAGAGACAGATTCCATCATGGTTGCGCGTGGCGATCTTGGAGTGGAAATCGGTGATCCCGAGCTGCCCGCTGTACAAAAAGATCTGATCAACAAGGCCCGCACCGCCAACAAAGTAGTTATCACAGCGACACAGATGATGGAGTCAATGGTCAGCAGCCCCATACCGACTCGCGCCGAAGTGTTTGATGTTGCCAACGCAGTACTCGACGGTACCGATGCCGTGATGCTCTCTGCGGAGTCTGCGGTTGGTCAGTTTCCAGCTAAAGCTGTCGCCTCGATGAGCCGAATCTGTGAGCACGCAGAGAAGCAGCGTAAAGCTATGGAATCGCAGCACCGATTGCATCTGAAGTTTGATCGTATAGATGAATCAATTGCGATGTCTGCCATGTACGCGGCGAATCATCTAAATGTTAAAGCTATCGGTGCGCTGACCGAGACAGGCTCTACGGCCTTGTGGATGTCACGCATCAGTTCCGGTATCCCTATTTATGCGGTAACGCTAAATGATGACACCCTGACCCGTGTGACGCTGTACCGCGGGGTTTATCCTGTTCGCATAGATCGTCAGTTGACTTCCTCCTACGAAGCGAACCAGACAGTGGTGAAGAAGCTGGTAGAGGATGGGATTGTGGAAGACGGCGATCGGGTAATTATTACCAAGGGTGATATGTTCGGTGTCGCCAGTGGCACCAATTCCATGAAGATTGTTCGAGTGGGTGACTGGACAGAAGAACAATAGATTACCAGTGCATGGCGCATGTCATGCTTAAGGTGTGACTGTAAATTAATTTCCCGGGATTCTGGCTTTCCGGGATCTTGAATCCCTGGAGCCTTAAGCTTCGGGAATGGCAGTGTTTAAGGAAAATAACTATTCACCGTTGGGCAGCCCAACAGTGGAAAACTCTCTGTAAGGCAGTGTTACAACCTAATTTTGTAAGGGGAAATTTATGAGTGATTTTGAACAGCAATTAAAGAAAGTACGTGAAGAATCAGGCTTTATCGCAGCCTTGGACCAAAGTGGCGGCAGCACACCAAAAGCATTGGGTCAGTATGGTGTAACTGAAGACAAATGGAGCAATGATGACGAAATGTTCGATCTGGTTCACCAGATGCGAAGCCGTATCGTCACGACAGACGCCTTTAATGGCAAGCGTATTATTGGTGCAATTCTTTTTGAAGGCACAATGAACAAAGAGATTGCCGGGAAAGGCTCTGCTGACTTTCTTTGGAGTGAAAAAAATGTTGTGCCTTTTCTCAAGGTAGATAAAGGATTGGAAGATGAAGCCAGTGGCGTGCAGATAATGAAAGCGATGCCGGGTCTTGATGATCTTCTTGATCAGGCCAAAGGCAAAGGTGTATTCGGTACCAAGATGCGCTCTGTTATCAAGCAAGCCAACGAAGACGGAATTAAAAAAATTGTTGACCAGCAGTTTGCGGTAGGTATGCAGATTGTAGGCAAAGGTCTGGTACCAATTTTAGAGCCGGAAGTAGATATTAACTGTCCCGACAAGCAACAGGCCGAAGATATGTTACTCAAGCATTTGATGGCAGGTTTGGATGCATTGTCAGATGAACAGGTGATGTTCAAGCTGACATTGCCGGAAACTGCAAAGCACTACCGGCCTTGTATTGATCATAAAAACATGGTCAAGGTGGTCGCTCTTTCCGGTGGCTACCCGCGTGATGAAGCAAACCGTCGCCTGGCTCAGAACCCGAAGATGGTTGCAAGTTTCTCTCGTGCACTGGTTGAAGGTTTGGCTGATCAAATGTCAGATGCTGAATTTAACTCACACCTTGATAAGGGCATTGAGTCGATTTACCAGGCGTCTGCTGCCTAAAACTTATTGGCTGTTGTGTGCCGGATATTTCCCGGTACCCGAAGGTGCTTCCGAAATAAGGGCGATCAGTTAGCTGGTCGCCTTTTTTTGTGCAGGCCTTTTTTTACCGGACAGGCCGCACAGCCAGCTAGCTGGTGAGTGTGTGTAATGCCTCTTTATATCTTCCTAATGTTCGTGCTTTTATATCTTCCGGTAGTGTTGGTCCCGGGGTGGTTTTATCCCAGTCCAGTGTTTCCAGGTAGTCTCTGACAAATTGCTTGTCATAGCTTTCCGGGTTTTTGCCTTGCTTATAGGTTGCGGCATTCCAAAAGCGCGAACTATCAGGCGTTAATATTTCGTCCATAAGAGTTAGTTGCGAATCAGCGTTCAGTCCAAATTCAAACTTGGTATCTGCGAGAATAATTCCGCGCTGCCTGCAGTGAACTGATGCGCGTTGGTAAATGGTCTGGCTGATTGTTTTCACCGCGTCGGCGTTATCAATGCCGATGATCTCGGTCATTTGTTCAAAGCTGATATTGATATCGTGATCACCTACGTCTGCTTTGGTAGCGGGAGTGAAGATCGAGGGTTCAATTTGCTGTGCCAGTTCCATGTTTGGAGGTAGCTCAATGCCACAAACGCTGCCATTGGACTGATAGTCCTTCCAGCCGGAGCCGATCAGATATCCCCGTACTACTGCTTCAACCGGCAGAGGCCTTAGACGCTTTACCAGCATGCTGCGATCTTTAGCTTGTGCAAATTCCTGTGCGTCAGGCAAAACCTCTTCGAGTGTCAGTTCTGTGCTCAGGTGGTTGGGTATCAGATCTGCCATTTGTTCAAACCAGAAGAGTGCTACCTGGGTGAGTATTTTTCCCTTGCCCGCTAACGGCTCTGGCAATACAACATCGAATGCAGAAAGGCGATCTGTTGCGATCATTAGCAAGTGATTGTCGCCCACGGCGTATACGTCGCGCACTTTGCCGCGCTGCAGCAGAGGCAGTGATTTGATCGTCGTTTCAATGATGGCGTCGTTCAATGCAGAAATCCGGGGTTGAGGTAAGTGTTAATTGCCTTGAATTTATTTCGATATAGAGGTGGCGCAGAGGCAAAAATTTAGTCACCATTGTATTTTACCCAATCATGAATCCCTGATGCAGAATCCTTTAATCGGCGTTGTTATGGGCAGTCAGAGTGACTGGCCTGTTATGCAGCACAGCCATGATATTCTCGTGCAGTTTGATGTAGCTCATGAATGCAGGGTTGTGTCTGCCCATCGCACACCTGACTTACTTTTTGAGTATGCGGCAACAGCTCAGGAGCGTGGCTTGCAGGCCATAATTGCCGGTGCTGGCGGCGCTGCTCATTTGCCAGGCATGCTGGCGTCTAAAACAGCAGTACCGGTATTGGGTGTGCCTGCACCCTCCCGGCACCTGCAGGGGCAGGACTCACTCCTTTCTATTGTACAGATGCCAAAGGG
>CAZYRP010000013.1:0-48283 GCA_964649465.1 uncultured Granulosicoccaceae bacterium
CGTCCCTGGCGCTTTGACCCGCCTCCGGCTAATTTCAAAAAACAAATAAAACGCTCCGAGCGACGCGATTGTCGCTTCGCTCCAATGAATGTCATGTCGCCTTGTCGCACTGACGATTAAGTCCTCTGCTTTTTGCTTTTTGCTTTTTGCTTTTTGCTTTTTGCTTTTTGCTTTTTGCTTTTGACGTTAGAGCATTTAATCAGTTTCAAAAATCATTTCAGCGACAGGCCGTAGCGCCAGGGACGGCGCGCAGAGCGCAGCGCACAGGACGTGCGTATCTGCGCGGGCCTGTCGATGAGATGATTTTTTAAATTGGCGCAGCCAACCCGCAGGGCAGATTAGTGGGCGAAAGGCGTTTTTCGTTAGTTTTTGCGCCCTTCAAAAAGTGACTCGTAGTGCCATGGAATGGCATCGAAACACGGCCAGGGATGGCCTGCCAGAACGATAAAAACAAGCCAGCAGAGCAAAACTGCTCGTCAAGACAAAGCGTCAAGCCAAAAGAGAAAACAGAAAAGAAAAAGACTACATCCCCATGCCAGGCGGCATTTGCCCCTTCATCCCCCGAAGCATCTTCTTCATACCGCCTTTAGCCATCTTCTTCATCATCTTACTCATCTGCAGATGTTGCTTAAGGAGCTTATTCACATCCTGTATCTGCACGCCAGATCCTGCGGCAATACGTTTCTTGCGCGAGCCTTTGATTACCGCGGGGAACTTGCGCTCCTGCGGTGTCATGGAATTTATGATCGCGATTGTTCTGCCAACTTCCTTGTCGTTGGCTTGATTCTTTACCGCATCAGGCAGGTTGGCAGCACCGGGCAGCTTATCCATCAGTGAAGCCATACCACCCATCTTTTGCATCTGCTCCATCTGATCTCGCAGATCAACCATGTCGAAGTTTTTGCCCTTTTGCATCTTGCGGGCAAGCTTTTCGGCTTTATCGTGATCAACCTTTTCATGCACCTCTTCTACCAGGCTGACAACATCACCCATGCCGAGTATTCGCGATGCAACCCGGTCCGGGTGAAAGGCTTCAAGTGCTGCCATCTTTTCACCGGCACCGATGAACTTGATCGGCTTGCCAGTAATTACTCTGACAGACAGCGCGGCACCACCACGCGCATCACCATCTGTTTTCGTAAGAATTACACCGGTTAACGGCAACGCCTCACCAAATGCCTGCGCTGTGGTGGCGGCATCCTGACCGGTCATACTATCAACTACAAACAAGGTTTCGATGGGTGACAGGGTTTGATTAAGCTGCTTGATCTCAGCCATCATTTCTTCGTCAATAGCAAGACGACCTGCGGTATCGACAATTAGCACATCAACCAATTGCTTCTTTGCGTGAGCCAGGGCCGCAACCGCTATATCCTGAGGGGATCGATCCGGTTCACTTGGAAAAAATTCAACGCCAACATCACCCGCTACTTTTTCCAGCTGCTTGATTGCTGCAGGCCGATAAACATCACAACTCACCACCATAACCTTGCGCTTTTCTTTGTCTTTTAAACGCAGTGCCAGCTTACCGGTGGTTGTGGTTTTACCTGAACCCTGCAGTCCCGCCATCAATACAACCGCAGGAGGCTTGGTGGACAGGTTCAGACTTTCAGACTCCGCCCCCATGATCTGCACAAGTTCATCATTGACCACTTTAATCAGTGACTGGCCCGGAGACAGGCTGCCAAGCACCTCCTGCCCGAGTGCTTTGGTCTGTACCGATGCAATGAACTGCTTTACCACCGGCAGTGCGACGTCCGCCTCAAGCAAAGCCATGCGAACCTCGCGCAGCGCATCCTTGATATTCTGCTCCGACAGGCGCCCCTGGCCGCGAAGGTTTTTGACCGTGTTACCCAGTCTTTCACTTAAATTTTCAAACATTGCATTTCCCAAGCATCAAGGATCGGACGGTGTTTTTACTGCGTCCGCACCGGTTATCTGGATACGATTATAAGTCATACAAGTGCTCCGCGAGCAGACACGGTGTAATTCCCTGCAACCAACTCAGCACTTGTCCAACTACGCAGGCCTTCGCCGGCATCTTACGCCAGCTAAACCACCACTCTTCGCTCTGTTGGCCGCGGCAATGGCAACAATTACTTCATTCTGTTCCCAAGCACAGTAGAATCAGCCTATGGAGTCACCACTTTGAATCAATTTCTGCCCGGTATCACCGCACTGGTTCTGTATCTGGTGAGTGCCGCACTGCTGTGGCGCGAAGCCACTACCGACAATGCCAACAGTCACCCGGACAGTACCGGCAGCAAACCCGGTGGCCTGAGCCGAAAGCCAGCACTTATCGTCGGTGCAGTCGCGCTTTTTGCGGCGCTGCTGCATGCGTCAGTACTGCACGGCACAGCGATTAATTCCGGCGCACTGAACTTCTCCTTTTTTAACTCACTGTCGGTCACCGCCTGGTTCACTGTCATTTTGTTACTGTTATTCAGTATCGGCCGGCCGGTGCTGACACTCGGGCTTATCGTTTTTCCAGCCAGTGCTGCAGTGGTTGGCTGTGCGCTGCTTTTTGCGGGCCAGCACGATCTGTCGGTTGAAACGAATTTACAGTGGCACGTTTTGACTTCGATAATCGCCTATGCGCTTCTGACCATGGCAGCTGTGCAGTCCATACTGGTCTCACTGCAGGACAAACGTCTCCGCACCCATCGACCGGGCGGACTGTTGCGTGCCCTGCCTTCGCTGAAATTGATGGAACAGGTTCTGTTGCAGCTGCTGCTTGCAAGCTTCACGCTATTGTCACTGGCGCTGATCACAGGGTTCATTTTTCTGGATGACTTGTTCGCTCAGCGTCTGGTCCATAAAACTGCACTGTCTATTCTTGCACTGGTTCTGCTGGCAATACTGCTGGTCGGGCATTTCCACCTTGGCTGGCGCGGGCAAAAGGCCGCCAAAATGACACTCGGCGCCTATATCGCATTGCTGCTCGGATACTTCGGCAGCAAATTTGTTAAAGAGTTGCTGCTGTCCTGACTGCAGAAAAGCCTCATTCGCTGGCCGCTCCCGAATATGACAGTATTCACGCTCGCTTGACACGAGAATCATGAGGCTATACTTATACTATTAATTTCGCAGGCTAGGACTCACCCGTTAATTGAACGATCTGCCCACCGGCATCGTACTGATCACCCTGATCGTACTGATCGCACTGTCCGGTTTCTTCTCCGGATCTGAAACCGCATTGATGACCCTAAACCGCTACCGGCTCAGGAACCTGGCCAAGAGCGGACACAAGGGTGCTATCAAGGCCGCCGCCCTGCTCGACAAGCCAGACAGACTCATCGGGCTAATTTTGCTCGGCAATAATTTTGTCAACATTCTGGCTTCCGCTATTGCAACTGCACTTGCCATGCAACTCTGGGGTGATAAAGGGGTGGCAATTGTTACTGGTGTACTAACACTCGTCATTCTAATATTTGCCGAGGTACTGCCTAAAACCTTTGCAGCTCTCAGACCCGAGAAGCTCGGCTTCTTCGCGTCGCACATCTATACACCCTTGCTGTCTGCAATATGGCCAATTGTGTACGTTATAAACAGCATCGTAAATCGCATGCTGTCAGCGTTTGGTTTAAGCAAAATTGACCTGAATGAGAATGATCGCCTCAATAGCGATGAGCTGCGTACCGTCGTGAATCAGGCAGGCGATCTAATACCCGAACGACACCAACGGCTATTACTCAACATACTGGATCTCGAAAAAGCATCAGTTGATGAAATCATGGTGCCACGGCAGGACATTGAAGGCATTGATCTCAATCGTCCGTGGACTGAAACCGTAGAGCGGTTAAGCAAGGCAGGCCACAGCAGACTACCTGTCTACCGGGAAGACCTCGATAATATAGAAGGCTTTGTCTACTTACGCCGTATGCTTAACTTTCTTAAAGGACAGGAGCTAACACAGGAATACTTCGAAAGTAATATTCGTGAAGCGTACTTTGCACCGGAAGGTACTCCGGTGACTCTGCAGTTACTAAATTTCCAGCAAGAGAAAAAACGCATCGCATTAGTCGTTGACGAATACGGCGACATTCAGGGACTAATAACCATTGAAGATATTCTTGAAGAGATCGTTGGCGAATTTACCGCCGATCCATCTCACCAGGACCGGTTTGAAGAAATATCTATCATGCAGGATGGCACATACACCGTGCAGGGAAGCATATCTCTGCGAGACCTCAATCGCGAACTGAGCTGGGATCTGCCTACCGACGGACCAAAAACTCTAAACGGCCTGGTGCTTGAGCACCTTCAAAATATACCGGAAGTGGGCGCCTGTTTTATAATAAACGGCAGACCGATAGAAGTGACAAAGGTGCAGGGCAACGTGGTACAGATGGCACGTATCGAAGTGCCAATTGAAAACTACATGCCAAGCAACCACAGTGATGTTGAGCTCACAGAAACAAAAATGCGCGCTGCATTGCACTCCTGACCTCACGTAACACTGCACATCCTGGCTGCTGCAGCTGACACAATTGTATTAATCACCACCTGATAAAAAGACCACAGCGTGGTACCGGAGTGAATTACCTTCAGCTACTATCAGCTGCTATGACAAACCGGTACTACCTCTACTTCTTTGTCTGCAAGCTTCCCTAGAGTTTCTGCAGTGGAACGCGCTCTTTCCACAAATGCCACCCGTTGTTCTGCAGTCTGCAAATTAATATAGTCTTTAAAAAAAACGGTCCATAGTTGTTCGTTGCTCTTCCACTGATCGGGAAAATTCGTTTCGGTTATGCGCCAGAGCGTATCGATGTGGTGGGTAACATCTGCGGTAAAGCCAGGCTGCTCACGCTTGCCAAGGATCACAGCAAATTGCTGTATCCATTTGTGCCGCAATTCGTACCTCTGCGCGCCCATACTGATTTGACTGGTAAGTGTTTTTCTTAACAATGTTTTCTGTTCATCGTTAAATGATGCCCCGATTCGTGGCCCCCACTTCAACATAGATTTCATCTGTTCTTCGATTCTTTCCGCAGGAGACTCATCAAGGTATTCCTGCTCACGCTTCGTTACCCGTTCACGCATTCTGGTCGTCATTTGCGCCACCTGTTTATCTGACATACCTGCCAACAATTCAGCAGATACATTAAACGGATTACAGGCGCGCATGTCATCCGAAAAACCACGAATCGACTGAAACCAGTTGTCCGCTTTTTCATAAGACAATTGGTCACTGGCATCTACATCTGACACCATAAGACCCAGTAAAGCAGCATAACGATCGAGCTGAGTCGTTCTATGCCAACTGTGATAAGACTTGGCAAATACATCAATTTCCTGCTTCTGAGTTGAATTAAATGTCGCGAAGGATTTAAATCTCTTTGCCATCTGAGATCCGAATCCGTCATACACCTTGCCAAGCACTACACTGCTGGAACAGGCCACCAGTAACGCAACAGCTACAGATAAACAACACCATTTTACGTAACACAACTTAGACATATTTAAATCAGACTCGAGTCTTTGTAACAGCAGTTTTCTGATCCCCGGTGTTGGGAGTACCTGCCGGTTCTATAATCAGCAGCTGAGTTTCAACTTCTGCTCGCGGGCAATGCTCGACACCCTTTGGCACCACATACAACTCACCAGGGTTCAGCTCGACATCACCATCACGCAACTGGATAGTGAGCTTGCCAGACAACACCATAAAGAAGTCATCGGTATCGGCGTGCGAGTGCCAGTTAAACTCGCCTTGCACTTTCACCACCATCACATCGTGGCCGTTGAAATCCGCAACAATTTTAGGAGTCCAGTGATCTGAGAACGTAGCCAGCTTCTCAGCCAGATTGATACTGTTCATTACCGCTACACCTGATGAAAGTAAGTAACACGAAATATACACACAGCAGCAGACAATATGCCGCAACCTGCGGGTTAGCTCCAAGTTAACTCATCCAGTTTGACGCTTAAACGGACGAGTCGGAATTTCTATCAAAAATACAACAGACTCTCGCTGGTAAAATAGTTCGGGCGATACTGCGTCAAAAGCTCGGTAACAGGTACAATAGTGTAATTATTTACCGCAGGTACAAGTGTGGCCAAAACCAAACTCACATACAGCTGCAGAGCCTGTGGAGCATTGTCACCAAAGTGGAGCGGCCAATGCTCAGACTGCGGCGAATGGAATACGCTTGAAGAATCTCTGACCACAGCCAGCACAAAAAAATCCACCAGATTTGACGGCTATGCCGGTAAATCTGTCATTACATCCATCGAAAATGTCAGTCTTGAAGAAGAGCCTCGTATCAGCAGCGGTCTCGGTGAGCTCGACCGCGCACTTGGTGGCGGGCTGGTACCAGGTTCAGTCACCCTGATTGGCGGCGACCCGGGCATTGGTAAATCAACACTATTAATACAATGTCTGGCAGCAATTTCACATGAATACCCAACGCTCTACGTCACCGGTGAAGAATCGCTGCAGCAGGTGACACTGCGCGCCCGGCGCTTAGGTTTGCCAGCAGAGAATCTGCGCCTTTTGACTGAAACCAGCGTCGAGACAATAACCGCACATGCTCAAAAAGATCAGCCACAAATTATGGTGGTCGATTCTATACAGGCGGTCTATACCGACGCATTGCAATCAGCACCGGGATCAGTTGCTCAGGTGCGGGAGTCGGCAGCGCATCTGGTACGCTTTGCGAAACAAAGCAACATTGCCATGTTCGTAGTAGGCCACGTTACTAAAGAAGGTGCACTGGCAGGCCCCCGGGTACTCGAACACATGGTCGATACCGTACTGTACTTTGAGGGTGACACCAACAGCCGCTATCGGGTTATCCGTGCAATAAAAAATCGCTTCGGCGCAGTCAATGAGCTCGGCGTATTTGTGATGGAGGAAACCGGGCTAAAAGGAGTCAAGAACCCGTCTGCCCTGTTTTTATCACGCCACGACGAACCAGTTGCAGGCTCAGTCATCATGGTAACCCGAGAAGGCTCACGGCCACTGCTGGTTGAAGCGCAAGCGCTTGTCACCGGCAGCCATGGCAGCTACCCCCGGCGCGTCACGCTGGGCCTGGAACAAAACCGACTGAATATGTTGCTGGCAGTGCTGCAACGTCACGCCGGTGTTACCATGCACGATCAGGACGTCTTCATTAACATTGTCGGTGGTGTGCGCATTTCTGAGACTGCGGCAGACCTGCCGGTGTTGCTGGCAGCAGTGTCCTCATTCAGAGACATTACCCTCGACAACAAGCTTGCTGTCTTTGGCGAAATCGGATTATCAGGAGAAGTACGGCCTGTCACCAACGGACAGGAGCGACTGATTGAAGCCCAAAAGCACGGTATTACACGCGCCATCATTCCGTTCGCAAACAAACCCAGATCTGAAATAAAAGGCCTTGAGGTTATTGCAGTAAAAAGACTAACTGATGCACTCGAACATCTCTGAAATTAAAAAGATAGCGGTTAACTCAAAAATATCGAGTAACTCGATATCTCAGGAAATTTGTAACTTCCGTAAATTTGTAACTTCTACGAGTTACGGCAAATTATTCAAGGCTATGGCATGAGCAAAAAATCTGCAGCGATTCCCAAGAGCACAAAATTTGAAGATGCGTTGGGAGAACTGGAAAATCTGATTGAAAACCTTGAAGGTGGTGAACAGTCTCTTGAAGAATCTCTTGTTCAATTCGAACGCGGGATGAAACTAAGTAAATTCTGCCAGCAATCACTAACCGATGCCGAGAAGAAAATAAAAATACTGATGGCAGACAAAGGCGCTAAAGACGGCGAGCTTGAGGATTTTGAATCGTGACAGCAGCCATTACGGAACAGCTGGAACACTACCGCAACAGAGTAGACAAAGCGTTACAGCAACATCTCCCAACTACAAAACAAACCGGCACCACGTTAGAGGACGCAATGCACTACGCCTCCCTTAACGGTGGCAAGCGTGTACGACCCGTACTGGTATATGCAACCGGTAAAGCGTTCGCGGCCGACCTCGACTTGCTCGACATACCGGCATGCGCCATTGAATACATGCACGCCTACTCTCTGGTACATGACGACTTGCCATCAATGGACGACGACGACCTGCGCCGTGGCAACCCGACCTGCCATATAAAGTATGGCGAGGCGACTGCAATACTCGCAGGCGATGCGCTTCAGGCGCTGGCGTTTACCACTCTTGCCATCTCCCTTACTGACCGACTCGAACCATCCACCATCATCGCTATGATCAGTGAGCTGGGACGCGCCAGCGGAATCGAAGGCATGGCAGCAGGACAGGCAATTGACCTGCACTCCGTCGGGCAAACACTCAACCTTGAGCAACTCGAAGCCATGCATCGCTGCAAAACCGGTGCTTTAATCCGGGCGAGCGTCATTCTCGGTGCTACGTGCGCAAATGTCACAGATCCGACAATTCTGGCCAATCTGCGCACCTTCGGCGATGCAATTGGCCTGTCTTTCCAGATTGTCGACGACATTCTGGACGTTGTCGGCGACACAAAAGTCCTCGGTAAACCCCAGGGTGCTGATATCGCTTTGAATAAACCCACCTTTCCGTCGATAATGGGCCTGGACGGCGCTCGACAACACGCCAATCAACAGCGGGATCGAGCGCTGGCGGCAATCGACGGATATGGGCCAGAGTTCGACGAATTGCGCGAATTGGCAAGCTATATCGTCAGTCGATCTCATTAACTGCTATAACGCGAGTTGTGATCAAACAATCGTCAGCAATGTGGCAATTATCCGCATAGTGAACATAGTTGAAGTGCAACAGTAGAAATAAATGCTGAACAAAAATGACTACCCCCTGCTTGGCAAAATTCAGCAGCCATTGGACATCAAAGATCTCTCAACCGCGCAACTGGTTGAGTTGGCTGACGAACTACGCACCTATCTGATCAACTCAGTTGCTCAGACTGGCGGCCATCTGGGCGCAAGTCTTGGCACAGTCGAGCTGACTGTCGCACTGCACCACGTCTTCAATACACCGCACGACCGAATAGTATGGGATGTCGGTCACCAGACCTACCCGCACAAAATGCTGACCGGACGCCGAGACCAAATGCATACTATGCGCAAGCACGGCGGGCTGGCAGGCTTCCCGAAGCGCAGCGAAAGTGAATACGACACCTTCGGTGTTGGTCACTCGAGCACCTCAATCAGCGCGGCTCTGGGTATGGCGCTGGCAGCAAAACTTAAAGGCGAAGAGAGAAAAGCCGTTGCAGTTATCGGTGACGGCGCTATGACCGCCGGCATGGCATTCGAAGCATTGAATAACGCGGGTGATCAAAAAGCAGACCTTCTGGTCATACTTAACGACAACGATATGTCTATCTCGCCCAACGTGGGCGCACTGAATAAATATCTGATCAGAATTCTCTCAAGCCGCACATACACCGGTGCGCGCGAGGGTGGCAAAAAACTGCTGCGACATTTTCCGCCGGTGATGGAGTTTGCCAAGCGCACAGAAGAACACATGAAAGGCATGGTAGTGCCAGCCACCATGTTTGAAGAATTAGGTTTTCAATATTTCGGACCGGTTGACGGACATGACCTGCCCACGCTGGTCAAAGTACTGGAAAATCTGCACGAAATACCGGGACCGGTTCTGCTCCATGCGGTAACGCAAAAAGGTAAAGGGTATAAATACGCTGAAGAAGATGCACTGGCACTGCACGCAGTAACGCCCTTTGATCCTGCTACCGGCAAAAAACTGTCAAGTGGCAGCGGGAAAAGCAGCGGTCCAACTTATACAGAAGTGTTTGGCCAGTGGATTTGCGACATGGCTGCCACAGATGAAACAGTCATCGGCATTACACCTGCCATGCGCGAAGGCTCCGGCCTTGTTGATTTTGAAAAGCAGTTTCCTGATCGCTATTTCGATGTCGGCATCGCAGAGCAACACGCAGTAACGCTCGCCGCCGGGCTCGCCTGTGAAGGCATGAAGCCAGTTGTTGCTATCTACTCAACTTTTATGCAACGAGCCTATGACCAGGTGGTTCATGACGTTGCAGTGCAAAATCTGAACGTGTTGTTTGCAGTGGACCGTGCAGGGCTTGTCGGCCCTGACGGCCCGACCCACGCTGGCAACTACGATTTTTCATACCTGCGATGTCTGCCAAATATGGCAGTCATGGCACCGGCAGATGAAAACGAATGTCGACAAATGCTCTATACCGGCCTGCAGCACGAAGGGCCGGTTGCGGTGCGCTATCCGCGAGGCACGGGTCCGGGTGCTACGGTAGAAAAAGACATGACCGCACTACCCTGGGGGAAAGCAGAAATAGTAAACCAGGGCAGCAACAGCGGAGTCGCAATCCTAGCCTTTGGCAGCATGGTACCTTCGGCAATCAGTATCGCCAAAAAGCTCGATGCTACAGCGGTTAATATGCGTTTCATCGTGCCGCTCGACGAAACGATGATCAAAAATATCGCTCAGAGTCACGACAGACTGATCACAATCGAAGAAAATACCATTGCTGGCGGTGCCGGCAGTGCAATAAACGAATGTTTGCATCGATTAAAACTCAATAATCAGGTGCTCAATATCGGGTTACCTAATTGTTATGACGAACACGGTGAACGCGGTGATCTGCTGGCACAATGCCAACTTGATGAAGCTGGCCTACAAGCGCAGATCGATCACTTTTTAAGTGACGGCCTCCTTGCAGCGGTGGAAGATAAAATTACCGGCACCCAGTAAAAAACCAAACTAAGCAACACATTAAACCAATGTACTACCGCCTTTGAAAAACAGAGGCACTTCAACCCTATTAAAAACAATAGTCCGGTGATCACCGGATCAACTATCGCGATAAGTTATGACTGATACAAACAGTTCGAACACGGCAATGCCGGACGTTCAGGGCTACAAGGATTCGCGCCAGCTCGACATCACTCGAGTGGGTATTAAATCGATCCGCAGTCCGGTTCTTGTTCGGGACAAGTCCGCACCACAACACAGCGTCGCGACATTCGCACTATCAGTATTTTTGCCGCAAGACCTGAAAGGGACACATATGTCCCGCTTTACCCAATTACTAAACGATTTCAGAAAGTTCGAAATCACAGCAAAAAGCATAGCCGACATGCAAGCCGAAATGCTGAGCCGACTCGAAAGTAACTCAGGTACCATCAGCATGGAGTTCCCTTACTTCATTGATAAAAAGGCACCCGTGACAGGTCAGACCGGCATGCTTGACTACAACATCACTTTACAGTCAAACACCCAAATCGATGGCACTTCTGAAACAACAGTGAAAGCAGACATTCCAGTAACCACACTGTGCCCCTGTTCAAAAGAAATTTCAAAATATGGCGCACATAGCCAACGCTCGATTATTTCCGTCACGGCGCTGCTGCGGGATAACCACAGTTTTTACTGGGAAGACTTAATTGTAAGCGCTGAAGAGCAAGCCTCTGCTCAGCTCTATAGCCAGCTAAAGCGTGCTGATGAAAAGTTTGTCACAGAACAGGCTTACGACAATCCAAGATTTGTTGAAGACCTGATTCGAGAAGTTGCGACCGTTTTAAACACCAACAACAATATTAAGTCTTATGAGCTGGAAGTAGAAAACTTCGAATCTATTCATAACCACTCTGCCTGGGCGCAGATAGTTCGTTAGTTCAGGATGTTATCTTCACCCTACGCACTTAAACTATTGCTTCAACTATGTCGGGTTTTTCTGTACGACCCCCTGATTTCTAACGACGCTTAAGGTAAAGAAAGCGAACCACGCTTATTCTATTATCTCAGCATGGATCCTCAGCTAAACAGCAACACCCCGGACTATCAGGATCTGTTGCTGTTCGCTGAGCAATTGCCTCCCGAAATCGTTGGCAATAAAAAGCACTTCAAGAGCGAGTGCCCACCAGACAAAAAAATTAAAGTTCAGGACCTGTTTGAATTCAAGCGCGGGCGAGGCGACTTCCATGCCTCAATCGCCGCCGCCCTGGTAGCGCTGTTTTTCCTGCTATTTTTCTGGTCAGAAACTGGCTGGCAAAACCGCAAGCTGCCAGACAACGTAGGCCAATATATCGGATACCAATTTGGTCTGACCGAAATCGAAGGCCGCAAAGCCCGACTCGGCACAATACTAAAGCAATCATGGGTGGCCCCCATGCTTTGCCTGGCGCTACTGGTGCCCGCAGCGCTTTTAAATTTGCGTGCCTCAGTTAAAGTACGCCGTTGGCGCAAACGTTTTTTACTACCTGTCGAAGCTGGCTATGAAACGGCAAAATATGCAGCGGCGCTGGAGTTTGTTGCTTACTTTATTTTATATACCCTGTGCGTACCCATATTGGGTTATTTACTATCTACTTTAATACTCGGTGTATTTTTAACCTGGCGTCTTGGTTACAGAACACCAAAATGGCTGCTAACCGGTTTATTCAGCAGCTTCGCAATAGTGGTGGTGTTCCGCACCCTTTTACAAATAAAAACTCCATCCGGGATCTGGCTATACGACCAACTGCCATCAGCACTTCGTGTGTTTATGTTGACTTACTTCTAGGCCTCGGACAATGGAAGCTTTTATAGCAGGCATCAATCAACTTCTACAGCCAGCGGTGCTCCTGGCAATTGTTATTGGTTCAATTGGTGGAGTCGCAATTGGTGCAGTACCGGGTATCGGCCCGGCAATCGCTATCGCCATTTTACTGCCTGCCACCGTCTTTCTGGATGATCTCGTGAGCCTGGTACTTTTGTTGGGTGTCTATGGATCATCTATGTACGGCGGTGCCATTCCGGCAATTCTGATCAACACACCGGGCACTCCGGTAAACGCCCTAACCACCTACGATGGCTTCGCCATGACACGTCGTGGAGAAGCTTCCCGTGCATTGGCACTGGCTTATTCTTCCTCTTTTGTCGGCGCTTGTTTTTCTATCAGTACAGCATTAATCGCATTGTTTATATTTGGCCCTTACCTGCGTGACTTAGGCGCGCTTTTTGGCCAGCGCGACATACTGATGGCAGCCATACTCGGTGGTGTACTACTGATTGCCGCGCATAAAAAAACCATGGGAATCGCTGCCATGTTATTCGGCTTCGGTTTTTTAATCTCAATGATTGGACGTCAGACGTTGCGCAAGGTCGATCGCTACACGTTCGATGTTGAGTATCTTTTTGCGGGCTTCAATTTAATTGTAGTAATCGTCGGTATATTTGCATTGAGTCAGGCACTCAACCTTATGACAGGCAAAGATGACGATCCTCCAAAAGCACGATTTAGTGGTGATGTGTTTCGGGGTTTTAAAGAAATTGCCGGCAAAAAAATCATAGCATTCAGTTCAGCGGTTTACGGTACGCTGATGGGAATCATTCCTGGTGTTGGTGAGTTCGTTGCACAGTTTTTCAGCTATTCCACCGCGCGTTCTCTGTCAAAAGATCCGGCACGCTTCGGCCACGGCTCGCCGGAAGGCTTGATTGCGTCGGAAACTTCCAACAACGCAGTACCAGCCGCCGCCATGATTCCTCTGTTGGCGTTAGGTGTACCGGGCGAGGCACTGACTGCCATGATGATGGTGGTGTTTTTCGATGCAGGTATAAAACCCGGGCCGGATATATTTGAGAATCATCCAGACTTTCTATTCAGTTTGTTCACAGCACTTTTAATTATCAATGTGCTGGTGTTGGTCACACTACTATTCACCACCCGATTCATTGCCAAAATGATCTACATTCCCAACCGTTTTTTAGGCGCAATGATAATGCTGCTGTCGTTTGTCGGTGTCTACTCAATTCGCAACAGCATTATCGATTGTGTTTTCGCCGTAATTTTTGGTTTTATCGGGTTCATTTTTCGACGCCTCGACTGGCCGCTGGTGCCAATCGTATTGGGCCTCGTACTGGGCTCAATAATCACGGAGAGGCTAACCGCTGGCGCCGGACAAATTAAAATTGCGGCCGACTTCATCAACAGGCCCGTGTCAGGGACATTATTTGTCGCGATAATCCTAGTCATTGTCTACATCATTTGGCATGCTGTCAGGCAATCAGCACGCATTCAGCAAAGCTGAAAGATGTAAAAAGATGAGGAAACTAATAATGAAAAAACTTTTAACTGCAGCCGTTGCAGCAACGGCCTTGCTCGGTGGACTCGCCCCCGCGCAAGCAGAATATCCAACAGCACCGGTACAATTTATTGTGCCATGGCCACCGGGTGACTTCGAAGATGTTCTAACCCGCATGATCGCCAAAAAAATGGAAGAAAAAACAGGTGTGTCAGCATCTGTTGTCAATAAACCAGGCGGTGGTGATGGTCCGTTCCCGGGTGCGCTGGAAGTTCTCAATGGCCCAACTGACGGTTCAGTCGTCGGTTCATTCGTGATCGGTGTACCGGTTGTTGGACCAGTTCTCGACATCGGCATCGAAGAAGACAGCTTTACACCTGTTGGTATTTTCTTAACCTATCCATTCGTGCTCGCTGCCAAAGGCGATGCCGGCTTCAGCAACATGACTGAACTGGCAGCACACGCCAAAGACAACGATGTTGTGCTCGGCCATTTCGGTGCCGGTTTGACACCAACACGTGCAAGTGTTGCGGCAGCCCGCAAGCTCGGATTTGAATTTGCTGATGAAGCGGCATTCGATATGCTCGACTGCAATACCCTGTCAGCCGGAGATGCAGACGTTATCAACACCACACTGGCACTGATTGAACCTTGTCTCGATGACATCACCGTACTCGCCAACATTGGTTCAGAACCAATCGGTAAACTCGACGGTGTAGAGACGCTCGCAACTCAGGCGGGCATCAATGATATTGAATTGTGGAATGGTCTGTTCGTTAAAAAAGGCACACCACAGGAAGTCATCGATGTGTTATCTGAGGTTGCCAAAGAAACCATGATGGGTGAAGAAGCGCAAACACTTATGCAGGAAACAGGTGCACGTGTTTACTGGCAGGATGGTGCAGCTTCTGCCGCACGCATTACAGAAGACCGTGCCAAAAACGCCGATCTTGATAACTAAGCCAGATCGCCCCGGTCGGATCACTTAGGCCGAATCACTTAGGCCAGATCACTTAGATTAGACAGCTAAGTTTTTTATACCTAAAAGGTGGCTGCACACTGCAGCCACCACACCAACACCACTGCCTGCAATGAGAAAAATAAAACTAGGTATTCTGCAGGTCAATCATGATAAATCCGTAGCAGTCGGTGACGCATTTCCTGATGACGCCCACCGATTCAGGGATCTGTTTGATCAACAGCAAGATCGCTTTCAATACCGCATTTATATGACCATAGGCGGAGAGTTGCCACAGAATCTAAGCGAGCAGGATGCGTTTATGATCACTGGCAGCCCTTTAAGCGTTCTCGATCAGCACATCTTTACTGTAGGCCTTCTGGACTTTATTAGACGTTGCGACAATGCAGAAAAACCATTGATGGGCGCATGTTTTGGGCATCAGGCTATCGCATTGGCCCTGGGAGGGAAAGTTGAAAAAGCCTCCAACGGATACAACGTCGGCATCGAGGACACATACTTTTGCAACCATCGATCATGGATGCAGCCGGAAGAAAAGTTTTTACCGATGTATATGTTTCATGAAGATCAGGTGACCACTCTGCCAGACGGTTGTGACTTACTCGGTTCAAGTGACAAATGCAAAATAGCAAGCTTCGCCAAAGGCTCTCATCTGTTTACAACACAAGCGCACCCGGAGTTCACACACGATTTTATGTCATGCGTGCTGAAGTTCACTGAAGATAAAATGAATGCACAAGTGGCCAAGTCTGCGTGGCAGAGTTTAAAACGGCAACCACGCGGTGATATATTTTCTACCTGGTGCACTCGTTTCTTTAAGGAGCAATGAGCATGCAGGACAACGGTCACCTCAATCTATTTGATCACGACAGCTTCACCAACGGTGTGCCACATAAAACCTTTGATCGACTGCGTCGTGAAGACCCGTTGTGCTGGACAGAAGGCGACGCAGAAACCAAAGGCTTCTGGAGCTTAACGCGACATGCAGACATCATGCTGGCTAATCGCAACAGTACTGTTTTCAGTTCAGCCCAGGGTATTCGGCTGGAAGATCAAAGCTATGAGGAATATCTCGCACGGCGCACTTTTCAGGAGACTGATGCACCCGAGCACTCAGAAACCAAGCGCCGTGTAAATAACAACTTCTCAATACGTACAGTCGCACAGTACGAAGAACTTATTCGGTCTCTGGCATCCGATATAATCGATAAGGCACTCGAGAAAAAGGAATTCGACGCGGTTGAAAAGATCGCCAAGCTTCTTCCAATGATGATGCTCGGTCGCATACTCGGAGTTCCCGATGATGACCTGCCCTGGCTGGTTGAAAAAGGTGACGCACTGATTGGCAACACAGACCCTGACTTCACTTCATTTGTAATTGATAAAATGGACACCAGTGAATATCGAATGATGCCGTTTCGAAGTCCTGCGGGAGTTGATCTTTATGACTATGCAGCAGATGTAATGGCTGGTCGACGTCCGGTTGACAAGAATGGACTACTGGCACAAATGATCAATCATGAAGATCGACTGGACGAACAGGAGTTTAAAAATTTCTTTTGTCTTTTAGTGGCAGCGGGCAATGATACCACCAGATACTCTATAGCTATGTCACTTTATCTGCTAAGCAAGGATCCGGCGATTGTGACACAGCTCCAATCCGGCGATTACTGGGACAGCTGCGCCGATGAATTTATTCGGCTTGCCTCACCAACCATGCACTTTCGTCGCACTGCAACAGAAGATGTTGAGTTGCACGATAAAACCATTAGAAAAGGAGACAAAGTTTTATTGTGGTTCGTATCCGGCAGCCGCGATGATTCGGTATTCGACAAACCACATGAAGTGAACCTTGCCCGAAAACCAAACAGACACCTCGCATTCGGACAAGGCGGCCCGCATGTATGCTTGGGCATTCATCTGGCGCGTCTTGAAGTACGCATTGTTTTGCAGGAGCTGACAAAGCGCATCTCACATATCGACGCGCTTGATGAACCAAGCTGGACACGTTCGAATTTTATTTGTGGAGTTAAACGTCTCAATGTGCGCTGCACCCGGCGGCCTTCATGAGCGTCAACCGCACCAGGGTACTCTTTTGTGACCTTTTAAATTTGCCTCGCGGCAAGTACGTACCCGTTGATGTTGCAGCCAACGGCGCTATCGGTTTTGCACGTGCTGCCTACGCTGTTACTTTTGATCGTGACTTACTGCCAGTGCCTGGCTGCGGTGTTCACGATGGCTTACCGGATATGCAGCTCAATCTCGATCAACAACGTCGCAACAGCTGGCAGGCAGCAACCGAAATTGCGCTGGGTAATATCACAGTCGACGGCAAACCGTTTAGCCTATGCGCACGCTCACAACTTCAAAACACAATTAGCGAATGGCAGGCTCACGGCTTCGATCCGATGATTGGCCTCGAAACAGAGGCCTATGTTTTCCAGCGTGACACCGATGGCATCTGGCGGCCCTACGATACACCCGGTGCATTTGTTTATGGCACCGGTCCTGAAAACGATCCTCGTGGTCTGGTCGATGAAATATGGGAAACCGCACACGCCTGTGACATTCCTCTGGAAAGTGCCAACGGTGAATTTGATAATGGACAATTTGAATTCACTCTCCGATTCGACAATGCGCTTAAAGCCTGTGACGATACATTTCTTATGCGGGTTATGGCCCGTGAGCTGGCGCTCAAAAAAGGATTGCTGCTGTCGTTTCTGCCGAAACCCATTCCAGACCGTGGCGGTTCAGGCTTGCATGTTAACTTCAGTTTTACAGATAACTCAGGGAATAACGCCATCGCACCTAATGGCGAGCTGTCTGATCTCGCAAAACACTGTATGGCAGGCTTGATCCATCACCACGAGGGTATAGCTGCATTACTTGCCACTACTATAAACAGCTACGACCGCTTGAGTACCGGTAGTATGGCGGGTTACTGGGCCAACTGGGCTGAAGATCACAGGCTAGTTACTACACGCTGCTCGACAAGCTCAGCAAAATCCGCCCGACTCGAACACCGCATGGCAGACTGCGCCACCAATCCCTATCAGGCCGTAAACGCAGTGCTAACCGCTGCCAAGCTCGGTTTTGACCAAAAGCTCACTCTGCAAGCGGCTGAAGATCTCGATGGACTGGAAAACGTGCGCGAAACTCGACATGTACCAAACTCCCTCGAAAAAGCGCTCGACGCGCTGGACCGGGACACAGCACTCCGAAAAGCTGTTGGCGAATTGTACTGCAACGCACTTATTTATCTTAAGCAAGATGAGATTAGCCGTCTAAAAGGCAAGAGCGTAGACGAAGTACGCGACTTCTACCTGCCATTTGTATAAAAACGATATTTCGGTTGCTCCCGCAACTACTGAGCACTGATTCCGTCGCAGAGTCGACCACTGAATCGGCCTTAGGCGCAATCACATGATTGACAGGCAACTTGGTAATGCTACATTTGTCTAAACCTGCCCTCCTCATACATGAATCGGTCTTCCCGCAGGCAACCTGGTAAGAAATACCCAAACGGAAAACCCTGAACAGGAAAAGCAAGTGGCTAAAAAACTCAGCAAATCCCAAAAAGCGCAGAAAGCAAAGCAGAATCGCGACGCATCTCAGTCAAGGCGTAAATTTTTATTGTTGCCAGTCGCAGCCGTGGCAATAGGCGGCACTGCTTTTGGCCTCAATGCTGTTGCGGTGGGCAAGCAGGAAATGCACGATCTCAGTGTTATTGGCAATGGCAAGCCTGCCGTTGTGCAAATTCACGATCCGAGTTGCCCGACTTGTCGGCGTTTGAAAAACATCATGAAAAACACCATAGACTCAGACGATCCGGTTAACTACCGGCTGGCGGACATCACAACCCCCGAAGGAAAATCGCTACAGGACAAATACAGAGTCCCAAAAATTACACTTTTGTTTTTCGATGCCAAAGGCAAGCATGTTCATACCACTCAAGGCATACGAACCTCTGAAGAGATCAAAGAGACTGTTGAAAATTTATTTGAAACACCAAGCTAAACTTAAGTTACCAATAAGTTTTGCTGTTCACAACAATAAAAAGCCCGGGTAAGAGTACCCGGGCTTTTTCTGCTTACAGCTCAAACCTCTGATCCACTCAAGTTACTATCCTGTGGTGATGATCAAGGTCGAAAATACTTAATACAGTCGGGGCGAGCAGCCTCCCAACCTCGGTTTAATGTATCCACCACAGCCTCAGGTAACGGTCCCTGTTGCAGAGCCTGCAGATTACTTTCAAAATGCCGCATCGAGCTGGCACCTAATATAACAGCGTCCCCTGAACTGTTTTTTAAGCCTGAATGATGGACTAACCAACGAAGAGCCGCAGCTGCCGGATCAATCTGTTCAGCCTTACAGGACTGCGTGAATTCATTCACAGCTGCAAAGTAGTCACTCTTCCAATAACGCTTTTGATACTCTTCATTGCCTGAAAAGCGGCCGTCCGCTGGTGTATCAGAAACATTCAAATGCTTGCCGGTTAGCATTCCGCCTGCCAAAGGGTTGTAAACATAAAAAGCCATATCGAAATTTCGCAGGCACGGAAACAACTCACGCTCAACATCACGCGTTAGCGCGTTGTACATACCCTGATACACAGCAGGTTTGATATAACCACGCTGCTCGCATATACCCACAATTTCAGCCACCTGCCATGCTGCATAGTTACTCAAACCAAATTTCTTGAACCGGCCTGCCTGATAATGCTTGTCCAGTGCCTGCAGCGTTTCCACTATGGGAGTCTCCAGATCCGGTTGATGCAGATAGACAAGATCGCAGGCATCTGTCGATAGTCTTTGCAATGAAGTCGTTAGCTGATGATTGACAGAATCCGGACTAAGTCCACCTTCCTTCGGGTTTACCTTGGTAGCGATTTCGCAGCCAGCCAGCTGACTTTGCTGATTCAGATCTCCCAGGAGTTTTTCAGTAGCCCCGCCGCAATACACGTAGGCTGAATCGAGCTCGGTAAAACCCGAAGCGCGAAAAGCTTTTACCATACTGGTTGCTTCATCGTGATCGACCTGATCACCAAACGTCATCGTGCCAAGTATTGCTTTCATAGCAAATACCTCTTAAAAAGTTCGTTAAAAATTCATAGAAACTGCAAGCGGCAAAGACGGCTGAACGCTAATGCTGCGGCTTAATAAACGTATCGTTCTTCAAGTCACTCATAGCCTGCATTATCTCTTCGCGGGTGTTCATCACAATCGGTCCATGCCACGCAACAGGTTCCTGAATTGGTGAACCGGACACCAGTAAAAATCGAACACCCTCCTCACCTGCCAGCACCGTGATTTCCGAACCCGTTCCAAACTGCACAAGCGTGCGATTACCACATTGATCACGAATATTGATCTCGTGACCTGCCAATTCTTTCTCTACCAAGACACCTGCGGGATCTGACGCATCTCTGAACCGACCAGCGCCTTCAAAGACATACGCAAAAGCACTTCGGTAAGTATCTATCGGCAGCGTTTTTCGTACACCGGCCGGTATGGATATATCGAGGTACTGAGGGTCGGCGGCGATGCCATCCACCGGGCCTTTTACACCTTTGAAGTTACCAATGATTATTTTTATACGGGTACCATCGTCGTCGGTAATCTCTGTGATATCAGAACCCTGAATATCCTGATAGCGCGGTGCCGTCATTTTTAATGCGCCCGGCAAGTTAGCCCACAGCTGAAAACCATGCATTTGGCCTTGCGCATTACCCTGCGGCATCTCCTGATGCAATATGCCGGAACCCGCCGTCATCCACTGCACGGAGCCAGGTCCAAGAGTGCCTTTGTTGCCAAGGCTGTCGCCGTGTTCAACGGTACCGTCAAGCACATAGGTGATGGTTTCAATACCACGATGCGGATGCCAGGGAAAGCCGGCCTGAAAATCTTCAGGTCGGTCATTGCGAAAATCATCAAACAATAAAAAAGGATCAAACTGATCCGGGTTTTGAAAACCAAATGCACGGTGCAGCTTTACACCTGCACCTTCCATGGTAGGTTGCGCGAGCTGTGTAGAGGTAACTGGCCTTAGTGACATAAATATCCCGCTGTAGTTTTTCGCCTTTTAAATTACTAACTAAACGCCTTCTGCGTGCCTTCACGATATTTATTCTGCGGCACAAAACCGGATTGCTCAGGATCACGTGGCTCCGGCACCCATAACTCTCGATCCGGGTGCATGCCGGCGCCATAGACTGCGGACACCGCAGAACGGCGCATACGATTTAACAAACGCGTATCAACCTCACCACACAATGGGTGTATGCCATTATTGTCTGATACTGTCTTTTGCCACACAGCACTCCGCGCTTTGAAGGTTGCTTCATCCAGCAACTGGGTACAGTTCAGTTCGTTAGCATCAAGGTCTGCAATGATCTCATCGCCTTCTTCAACCAAAGCAATAGGACCACCCAGTGCAGCCTCAGGTCCTACATGACCAATAACCAGTCCAACTGATCCGCCAGAGAACCTTGCATCTGTCATCATGCCTACAACAATTTCCCGCTCGCGACAGAGTGTTGTAATGCGGGAGGTGGAGTCGAGCATTTCAGGCATACCCGGAGCACCACTCGGGCCTTCGTATCTGACTATCACCATATCGTTGTTGGCAAAGCCATCAGCATCGGTTTCCAGGGCATCGAGCAGAGCCTGTTCACCGTTAAAAATTCTTGCCTTGCCAACAAAGCGATTATTTTCAAGCCCCCCTTCAACCCCTGCAAGCTTTAATACAGCGCTGTACTCAGGCGACAAATTACCACCTAAAACTCGCAATCCTCCTGTATCTTTATAGGGTTTTTCAACCGGATAGATCACAGTACCATCAACGTCGGCGGTGTTTAGCCTCTCTACCTGTTCGGCAAGTGTTTCACCGGTACAGGTAAGTGTTGTGCCATTCAGCAGTCCAGCATTCATAAGCTCTTTCACAATAACCTGTATACCACCCTTGCCATCTATATCGACCATAGAATAATTACCGTAGGGCCTGGCATCAGTCAGTACAGGAACCACGTGTTGCGATAAATGGTTAAACTCTTCAGGTGACATAATGTCTTCTGCAAAACTACGAAAGCCCGCAGCGCGTGCAATCTCTGGTGCATGCAGCAATACATTGGTAGAGCCACCAACTGCCATCGAAACGATAACCGCATTGCGAATGGCATCGCGCGAGACAATGTCACGTGGGGTGTGACCACGTTCAATCAAACCTTTGAGGTATCCGACGAGCTGTTCCGGAAATTCATCCAGCCGACGTGGATCATCAGACGGTGGTGACACCATGTGCAATGGCTGCATACCCACAACACCAATAAACGTTTGCATAGTGTTGTAGGTAAACATACCGCCGCAGCTGCCATACCCGGGGCAGGATTCTTTTGCGATGCGTTTTTTAAAGTCAGCATCCGGATTACCCGCTGCCTGAAAACCAGTGATGATATCTATCGGTTGCTCAGTGACAGAATCAACACCGGGGCGAATTGGACCATCAGACATAATAATCGCAGGGCGATTGTGCTCGAGAAGTCCTGCCAATGTACCGACCGGTGGTTTGTCGCAGGCCACCACTGCAATGGTACCTTCCAGACCGCTGGCACTGAGATGCTCGCAAATAGTGTCGTGAGTTACTTCACGGCCAATCAGTGAATAACGCATTTCACGCGTGCCGTTGCGCATGCCATCTGATGTGGCAACAGTGTACTCCGGCTGCACCAGCCGCAAGCGCATCTGACCACTGCCGGTACCCAGATTTTGACGCAGGCATTCGTGAATAGACTCGACTTTGCGCTGCACACCCATATAGCACTGGCTGTCACCTTTAGTACCGACAACACCGACAGACGGCTCATGGATTAAATCTTCGTCGGTGTTTAGCTGACGAGCTATGCCATAGGTTTGCGCATTGCGACCGGGGTTTTTATCAAATACCACGGCTTTCGACTTCTTGGCCATCTGAGGTCCTGATTGTTTTGTTAATTTCAAGGCTTTGTATGAACTGGCAGGCGGGATTATATGATGCCCGGTAACTTTCCACCGACACACCACAGACCTGTTACAAACCTTTCGGATGCCCCGAAAGGCGAACGAATTCTCAGGCTACCGCATACCACGGACTGGAAGTATACCTCTGCAGCACATGCACGTCGTCATTTGCACGACGCAGCCTGTTGGCAACGGAATCCAGTGCCGTATCCGGCGTGTTGTTGTTTTCACTCAGGTGGCCGAGACAGAGTTTCTGCAATCCGCCATGCTCAAGAGCTGCGGCCAGCGATGCCGATTGATCATTGCTCAGATGACCGTAGTTGCCATCAATGCGCTTGCGCAATGCCCAGGGATAGGAGCCGTTGCTGAGCATCTGCCCATCGTAGTTTGCCTCCAGCAGCAAGGCATCAATACCGGTCAGCTGATCGTAAACGTACTCGGTGACAAACCCCATATCCGTGGCAATCGCCACGCGTCGCTTTCCATCACCGACGATGTACTGGCAAGGCTCGGCTGCATCATGGGGGATGGGAAATGGTGTGACCTTGGCATCACCAATACAAAACGAACCATGCGGATGAATAAATTCAACACACGGCAATTTTTTATCTTTGAGTTTTTGATACGTACCGCGCGTAAGCCAGACTGGTATGTTGTGCTTGCGAGACAATACAGACAATCCTTTCACATGATCCGAATGCTCATGAGAAACCAAAATGGCATTGAGATCTGCGGGGTTTATATCAAGAGCTGCCAGCCTTTCTGTTATTGCCTTGGCAGAAAAACCGGCATCAACCAGAAGCAAAGTATCGTCAACCCGTACCAACGTTGAATTGCCGCTACTGCCACTGCCAAGACTGGCAAACTGTAAGCTCATGCGCTTGCTCTGCAGAATGAAGCATGTGGTACTGCCTGATTAATGTTCAACGATTAGCTTCCAACAATGCTTGACGACACTCGTTCAATGGTAGGTCGAATGCACCATAGTCACATGGTGCACATTCCAGTTCAGGACAGCCAATACAAGATCAGGCGATGTCTGCTTTTTTCATAGCATCAGCCACTTCGCCATAAAACTGCGAATCGAGCGGTGTCAGTGGCAGACGAATACCCGCGCCGATCATACCCATTTGCTGCAATGCCCACTTGGCAGGGATCGGGCTTGACTCAATAAAAAGGAACTTGTGCAGATCACTGACCTTTGCATCAAGTTCGCGAGCCTTCGCTTCATCCTGCGTCAGTGCCGCCGCACACATCTGAGCCATAATTGCCGGTGCTACATTAGCTGTCACGGAGATGTTGCCACGAGCTCCAGCCAAAATGCTTTCCATGGCGGTTCCGTCATCACCGGTCATTACAACAAAGTCGTCCGGGCACAGAGATAACACCTCTTTAATTCGCTCAACCGTGCCATGCGCTTCTTTGGTTCCAATGATGTTATCGATCTGCGCCAGGCGAGCGGTAGTCGCGGCACTCATATCAACTGAAGTGCGCCCGGGAACGTTGTAGAGGATGATCGGAATGGCAACCGACTCGGCAATTTTTTTAAAATGCTGGTATAGCCCTTCCTGGGTTGGTTTGTTGTAGTAAGGCGTGACAAGCAAACACGCATCAGCACCAGCCACCTTGGCATTTTCTGTCAGCTCCAGCGCCTCGGTAGTTGAATTGGCACCGGTACCGGCAATTACCGGAATAGCGCCACCAGCAAACTCGATTGTTTTGCGAATAACTTCAGAGTGTTCCGCCATGCTCAACGTTGCAGATTCACCAGTGGTGCCAACAGATACAATGGCGTTCGTACCAGCATCTATGTGGAATTTGACCAGTTTTTTCAAAGCATCGAAGTCTACCGCGCCGTCATCCAGCATTGGGGTCACAATTGCAACGATACTGCCGTGGAACATTGGAATGCCTCTTTAGTCTTTGCGCACAGGAGCGATCCCGACAGCTTACTGCTCACGCCAATGCGTGACAAGCACAGCATCACGTGTTGCGTTCAACTGTCGGAGTTGCGACAAGCAAGAGTGAAAAATTGCAGAGAAAGGATCGCCTGGTAATACCAGCCAAAAGCCACCGGAGCAGCCGAACAAAAACATGCACCTAAGTACCTCAGGGCGCACCTGGGCGATCTGAGTCGACAGATCGAAAATTTATAAAAAAACCTGCTAAGCCGACTTCTGCTTCGTGGCAACCGGCTGATCCAGCGGTTCGGTATTGACCTCAGCGGACGCACCACGGTGTCGTGGCCAGGCATCAAGTACTGCCTGCATAAGTGCCGCCAGCGGGATCGCGAAAAACACCCCGAGTATTCCCCACAAGCCACCAAAAAACAGCACAGAAATAATAATCGCCAATGGGTGCAGATCGACCACCTCGGAAAACAACAAGGGCACAAGCACGTTGCCATCGAGTATTTGTATGATCTGATAAGCCGCTAACAGGTATCCGAACTTTGCTGTAAAGCCCCACTGAAAGTAGGCAATAATTGCGATCGGCAGGGTCACTACAACTGCGCCAACAAACGGAATAATCACCGATATACCCACCAGAAAACTCAGCAGAACAGCGTAATTCAGATCCATCAATGCAAAAGTGATATAGCTGACCAGCCAGACAATCATGATCTCAATAAACTTGCCGCGAATGTAGTTGGCTATTTTTGTATCAGCTTCATTCCAGACTTTCTCCGCAAGCTGGCTTCGGTTCGGCATAAAGCCTCTAGCCCACTCAACCAGGAGTGGTTTGTCTTTCAAGGCAAAAAACACGATCAGTGGCACCAGCACTACATACACCGAAATCACAAACAGATTAAGCGCACTGGCAATAGAGAAAGAAAGAAAACCCTGTCCCCAGCGCCCGACCTGACTACGCACATCGATGATCAGTGCGTTAATCTGCTCAGTAGTGAAAACTGCCGGGTACAGTTCCGGCAGCCTTTGCAACTGATCCTGACCGGCGGCAATCATATTCGGCAACTCTCTTATAAGCGAGGTAACCTGCTGTGACAAAAGCGGCATCACACCAAACAAAAGCAATAGACAGAAAAATACAAACACCAGCATCACGGTAGCGGACGCCAGCGGCCTTGGAATATGGTACCTCTGCATTGCGGTGACGACACCATCCAGCAAGTAGGCAAACACCAGCGCCACAAGTACCGGCGCCAGCACGCCGCCCAGCAGCCATATCAGCAGAAAAGCTGATATCAGCAGCAGCGCAAGGATAACGGCCTGCGGATCAGAAAAATTCCGCTGGTACCATTCGCGTATCGGCTCTATCATTTTAATATTGTTCTAACTCAGCTTTTCGGCCATTACTTTTTGGGCTCTTCCCGAAAGTTATTACCAATCGCCGGGGCCAACCGCTTTTTAACTTTGTCGATATCTGGACAAGATAGTTCAAGTGTCCGGCAACCACTGAAAACGTCATTCTGATGACGCTCGATGCAGGGCGCAGATTGCCGACTCCACTGATAAACCAAACCCGGAACAGCAATTTGGACCACTGGATCCCGTCCATCGATTCAAGCCCAATTGATTGTTCTGGATCGATGAACCACTCAAAGTCAGGGCAGACCGTGTGCCAAACTAGCTTCCAGCGGTGAATTATGCGGGCAGGACGGCTATCCTACACCAAGCCTCACCAAATCATCATTAACTTAATTATCGTAAGAAACCTATGCGTACCAGCCAATTACAACTAGCGACCACCAAAGAATCACCAGCGGATGCCGAAGTTATCAGCCATCAGCTAATGTTGCGCGCTGGTATGATTCGCCGCCTCGCTGCCGGATTGTATACCTGGATGCCGCTCGGTCTCCGCGTGCTGCGCAAAATCGAGAATATCGTCAGAGAAGAAATGAACAATGCCGGTGGTGCCGAGTTATTGATGCCGGCGGTACAGCCCAGTGAATTATGGGAGGAATCCGGGCGCTGGGGGCAGTTTGGCCCTGAACTGCTGCGATTCAAAGATCGACATCAGCGCGACTACTGTATGGGCCCGACGCACGAAGAAGTCATTACCGACATTGCACGTCGTGATCTGCGCAGCTACAAACAGCTGCCAGTGAACTACTACCAGATACAAACCAAATTCCGCGATGAGGTAAGACCACGCTTTGGTGTTATGCGTAGTCGTGAGTTCATTATGAAAGACGCCTACTCTTTTCATATTTCACCAGAGTCACTGCAGCAAACCTTTGACGACATGCATCAGGCCTATACCAATGTGTTTTCACGAATGCATCTGAAGTTTCGCTCAGTCGAGGCAGACAGTGGTGCTATCGGCGGTTCCGGCTCAAAAGAATTTCATGTCCTCGCAGACAGCGGCGAAGACGCCATCGCCTACTCAACTAAAAGCAACTACGCCGCCAACCTTGAAAAAGCCGAAGCAATTTGCACTGACAAACGCGCTGCTGCCACTCAGGAAATGTCATTGGTGGACACACCAAACACCAAAACAATTCAGGCACTAATTGACAACTTTGATCTGCCAATTGAGAAAACCATCAAAACGCTTATTTGCCATGCATCTGAAGAGTGTGAATCAGAACTTGTTGCATTACTTGTCAGAGGTGACCATCAGCTAAACGAGGTTAAAGCCAACAACCATCCAATGGTGCAATCACCACTGGAGTTTGCCAGTGATGAAGAAATTCGCAAAACAGTAGGTGCAGGTCCGGGATCACTGGGTCCGGTCAAATTACCCATGCCGGTAATTGCCGACCACACCGTAGCCGCAATGTCTGACTTTGGCGCTGGAGCCAATATAGAAGACAAGCACTACTTCGGTATCAATTGGGACCGCGACGCAGACACCCCTGCTGTTGCAGACCTGCGCAACATAGAAGCCGGTGACGCATCACCAGATGGACGGGGTGAGTTGCAGATCATGCGTGGCATTGAGGTTGGCCATATATTCCAGCTCGGCGACAAATACAGCCAGGCCATGCAGGCAAGTGTACTTGATGAAAACGGCAAAGCCTGCCTAATGTCTATGGGTTGCTACGGCATTGGCATTACACGGGTTGCAGCTGCTGCAATAGAACAAAACAATGACAGCAATGGCATTATCTGGCCATTGCCTATTGCACCGTTTGAAGTGGTGATAGTACCTATCAACATGAAAAAATCTGATGCATTGAGAACCGAAGTTGAAAAACTTTATGACTCTTTAAAACAGGCAGGTATAGACACTCTGCTCGATGACAGAGACAGCCGCGCCGGCGTCATGTTTGCCGACATGGAACTAATTGGTATTCCGATGCGCATTGTTATGAGTGAAAAAGGACTTGCAAAAGGCATGGTTGAGTTTAAAGGGCGCACTGATGATGAGTCTACCGATGTAGCAGTGAGTGAGATTGTTGAGTTTGTAACGAATAAAATAAAATAAAGCCAGCAGGCCAGCTATTGCCCTTGAGATAGAGGGCTATAGCAGAACAGCTTAAGAATATTTCATTTGACGCCGGTTACACAAAATTCCCAACTGCAATCGGGCTCGTAACGAAGTTTCAAAAACCTCCTCGAAACCTTCCCTGACTATCAAATTCCGCAAAGATCACATTGTTTTCTTTATTATTGAATCCGTGTCACATTGATTAATGAATGGTTTGCAGACCTCTGCCGTTAAACTGCGCTCAATCATTAGTTAGTAAAGTAAGGAAGAAATACGATGGCGGAAAACACTATAAAAATTGACGATCCGTACCAGGTGCCAGCTGCAGAGCTGACTGAAACAAGTGCTGCAGATCGCACAACACTTTATGTTGTGGCAAAGAAAAAAATGATACTGCTGTTCATGTTTACATTCGGATTGTATTCTCTCGTCTGGTTTTATGAGAACTGGAAGCGCATAAAAATGGACACCGGATCTTCAATCTGGCCAGCACCACGTGCTTTGTTCAGCATCTTTTTCGCACACTCTCTGTTCAAGCATATTCATAAATCGGCATCGGATGCTGGCGAGCAGGTTGGTTGGTCACACAAAGCATTGGCCACAGCATATGTAGTATTGTCAGTACTTGGCCATGTTGCAGACAATGTCTCTGACACAGCCAGCATGCTGTCTATCCTTTTATTACCAATGATTTTGCATATTCTTTTGAAAGTACAAGTATCTGCAAATGCATCACAATCTGATCCACAGGGAACTGGCAACAGCAAGTTCACCATTGCGAATTATGCCTGGAGTATATTGGGACTGTTAATATGGGCACTGGTTATCGTCGGTCTTGCTGACATGCTGGGGCTAATCTCTTTCGACGACATGGCTTACTAGCCTGGCCACGTGCAACAACCGATAACGGATCGCGACCTTCGCGATCCGTTACCACAGCCTGCAGGTTTACAGCCACTTAAACCGGTTCAAAACGCCCACTGCGCCTACGCAGATCACTATACCCCTCCCGGATCCAGCATTCCGAATTCGCCGTTTCACAGTCTGTATCTGCGCCGATATCTATTGATCGCTCGATCTCCATTCCACCACGATCAATGCGAACACGGTCTTTATCTGACATCTTGTCTCACATTTTAACCACCAAACTGAGAGATAGATTGGCCGGTCTGGTTCAGACATAGTCGCACTTGCCGTTTACTTCTTAATAACCACGCACGCAGTAACGGAATTAATCAGTAGAATTTATCGGAGTAGTGGGACATGAGTACCACAAAAGCAGACGTATACAGCCCTCCTGAGTCAGATCTGGGCTCCGAAATTATAGATACTCATTCGGGATTATTCAGCTTTAAAGGACGTCTCTGTGTTTTAGGGTATATGGCGCGCAGCGCAATACTTATGCTCTGCATAGCAGTTGTTGCAGTGATATACATCGCTTTTGCCTCAAGCGATCTCGAGGCGATGACAATAATTTCCACAGTCATACTGGGCTTAGCAATACTTCCTTTGGTTTGGATAGGTGTTGCATTAATGGCTAAACGCCTGCATGACATTGATATGTCAGGCTGGTGGATACTGGTTACCCTTGTGCCTGTCGCCGGCATGCTTTTCACACTTTACATTTCGTTATTACCCGGCTCTGCAGAAGACAACCACTATGGCAAACCTATACCTGTTACAGGCTGGGAGAAACCGGTAGGCATCGTCGGTATCATACTCACAGTAACTCTGATTTGCGCTTCAGTGCTACTTGAAATCAGGGACTTTATTAGTTAAGGCATTCGGAATAACTCTTCTGCCTTGCTTTGTATATACCATTGGATACTCTAGTCACAGTGGACACTCCCGAGGGAGTAGAACTTGAACTCTACGTCACAGGTCCTGCTGCCCGCGGTACTGCATGGGCATTTGATTTTTTTTGTCGCTGCGTCATTTACCTGATACTGGCATTTTTATTTTCAGAACTCTTCGTATCCTATGTAGACTCAGAATTTGTTGCCGGATTCCTGAGCATTACAGCCTTTGTTATTGAGTGGCTTTACCCAACTCTTTTTGAAGGAATCACAGGCACGACCCCGGGAAAAAAACTGCTCGGTTTAAAAGTTGTTCAGGACGACGGTACACCACTCACCTTCAGCTCCGCTATCATTCGGAATTTTTTAAGAGCAGTAGATTTTCTGCCAATGTTCTACGTTACCGGACTGGTAGCGATGAACAGCAATAAACGATTTCAAAGACTGGGTGATCTGGCTGGCGGCACACTGGTCATATATATGCAGCAGGAAGCCGCCACCAAACCCGACAATAATACAGAAAGCTTGCCACTCCCGGGGTTTCTGAAGGCTGAAGATCAGCTAATTCTAGTAAGGTACGCCGAACGGTGTGAAGGCTTATCCAGCGAGAGACAAATCGAACTGGCAAATACGCTGGCACCAATGACAGGACAAAAAGGTCAGGCTTCAGTAAACACACTGAAGGCATGGGCAAACTGGATAACCAGAGGTCAGAGCAATGTTGAATCAGCATAGCTTTGAACAGCAGCACAGTGCTGACTGGCAGGCTTTGCGGGACACATTGGCAGCTCTGCAAAAGCGAAAGCAGGAATCACGTCCAACAGCAGAACAGTACGACAACTTCCCTACTTTATATACTCAAACCTGCCATCATCTAGCCTTGGCCAAAACCCGCGGCTATAGCCCGCAACTGGTTGACTCACTTAATCAGCTGGTACTGGAGGCTTATAACCAGCTTTATAAGTATCGAGGCAGCCGATTGCGTTATTGTCTGGCGTTTATAACGAGTGAGTTTCCACAGCTGGTCAGACAACACTATTTTTTATTCTGGATTTCGACTGCACTATTGTATCTGCCGGCATTTGCAGTTGGCTTCGCCAGTTATATAGACGGTGACTTTATTTACCGCATTCACGATCCCGCATCAGTTGACTCGTACGAGCACATGTACGACCCGAACACCTCCGGATTCCGTCCGCAGGAACTTGGAGATGCAAGCGATTTCCGGATGTTCGGCTTCTATATACAGAACAACATTGGCATCGATTTCCGGATTTTCGCCGGAGGAATACTCTTTGGAATCGGTACTGTATTTTTCCTGCTCTATAACGGATTGTTTCTGGGCTCAGTAGCAGGACATCTGACAGCTAAAGGCTATATAGAAAGCTTCTGGGGATTTGTTGCCGGACATAGTGCGTTTGAACTGACTGCAGCATGCATCAGCGGCATGGCGGGCCTACTTATAGGAACGGCACTAATTAAGCCCGGTACGCTCAGCCGTGCCGCGGCACTCAGGAAAAATGCAATAGTTGCAGTAAAGCTTGTAGTCGGGGCTGGCCTTATGACATTGGCAGCAGCTTTTATTGAGGCGTACTGGTCATCAATGTCGCTACAGCCAGCCATCAAGTATTCTGTTGGAATCGCATTTTGGCTACTGACAGCTGCCTACCTGTTATTCGCTGGCAGGCAAAAATGAATCTCGACAATATTGTTATCTCTCTAAGGCCGCGCAGCAGTTGGCAAAGTATTGACCTTGGCTTCAAGCTGGGTAGCAAATGGTTTATTAAGCTTGTTCTGCTCTGGTGTATTTTATCTATACCAGTCTATCTTATTTGCAAATTAGCCGGGCTTCCGGCACTCGCCACTCTAACGCTTTGGTGGTGGATGAAGCCACTGTATGAAGCGCCGATGTACTTCTGGTGTTCAAGAGCAGTGTTTAACGAACCGGTGAGTTACAGGCAATCACTTACGCAGTTGTGGAAAAATCTGCCCGCACTATTGGCTACATTCCTTACACTATGGCGGCTTGATTCCGCGCGCTCACTAACCATGAATATTGTTATGGTTGAGAATCATAATCGCAAAGACAGATCTGCAAGAAAATCTGTGCTTAATCGGGTAAACACAAAATCAGGACTCCTGATACTGACCTGCTTGCACATTGAGCTAATTCTGACGTATTCGTTATTACTAGTCGGCTATATGATGCTCCCGGCCGAGTACATAAGTGTGGAATTTACAAGCCTGATTGAGGGTACCGCAGGCAGCCAGGCTGCAACCGTACTGGAGTGTTGTGCACTGATAGCAATGGGTATTGTAGCGCCATTCTATGTGTGTTCCGGATTTTCCAGTTATATCAATCGCCGAACACATCTCGAAGCATGGGATATCGACCTGCAGTTTCATCGCATGGTTGATCGCCATGCAAGACATTTGTCCGGCACAAGGAAGACATTTTCCAGAAAACCAGATGAGTTGCAGACCGTTGCTGCAAACGGTACGAGTGTCAAGGCGGATCAACCTGAATCTACAACAGATACAGCCACTGGAGATAACAGCGCGGGCAAAAACCATCGAGGTCCATCGTCAGCAGTCGCAGCCCTGCTCCTGGCTACATTTGTATCAATATCATCTCCGGATGTCACGGCACATACAATAAATGCTAGTAGCGATAGCTCTGATGCCAGCCAAACGCTAATTGGTGAGGTATTGCAGCATAAGGACTTCGGCTCTACCAGAACTGTTAAAAAATTAAAGCGCAGAAATGAAAAGCCAAAGAAAAAGACAACTGATCGTGACCTGAGCTGGCTACAGGAATTCTTCAGTAAATTAGCGTTTCTGTCAGCCGGGCTGGAAGTGATTTTATGGATACTTGCAGCTGCGGTACTGGGCTTTCTCATATTTCATATCTTCCGAAATTCACGACAAATACAGTTTGTAACAGACCTTATTGGCTTTAAACGCCAAAAAGTAGCGCAAACAAAGTTGTTTGATCTGGACATTGCACCAGAGTCTCTACCGGAAGACATACCGCACAGCGCGCAACTACTTCTAAAGAATGGACAACAACGTGAAGCCATGAGCCTCCTTTACCGTGGCGCTTTATCACGCCTGGTACATCACTATGATATGAAAATTACCGACAGTGCTACAGAGCAACAGTGCCTGGATCAAGTCAGTCGGGAGCAACCAGCGCCACGTAAAAACGTATTTTCAATACTAACGCGCCTGTGGCTACAGGTAGCTTACGGAAGATCTGAACTCCGGGAAGAACAACTGACCGGACTATGTGCAGAGTGGGAATCCGCCTTCGGTCGCACCGGGACCTCGTTATGATTTCAAGAGGAGGAAGTTCGGCCCCTGGTAAGCAAAAAGATGGTAAGTCGAAAGACGGGAAGTCAAAAAAACGCTTGATGCTTAGCATCGTCCTGATATTAGTTTTCTCCAGCGCACTAACTGTGTATTACAAGAAGAATTTCGAATGGACCGAAGTAGAAGTTGAAGGACCCATCTCAGAATCAGCCAGAAAGCACCATTTTCTTGCCGCAAGCCGGTTTATTACACGCCTTGGCTACCACACCAGCAACATCGAGTCGGCAGAGTTTTTCTCCAACTATCCTCCTGTTACCGACACTATTGTACTGATGACGATTCCAGATCTGCTCACTGAGTCTGCACTGGAGAGAATGCTGGACTGGATAAACGACGGTGGTCATTTAATTGTTGGCCTCGATCCCAACGGCAGCAGCGACGCCGCCAGAGATTTTCTATACACACTGGGTGTAGTACCCACAATAGATTTCAACGCATATGATGAGTACAGTATATTTCAGGTCTATGGTGGATCAGATACGGAACCACTTGAAGTGGAAATGTACCTGGAACATCAATTTGATGTCTACTCCGAGTTACCGCTTTCCCGCAGCGGAGGTGTAGAAGATCTGCTGGCGTTTGCACAGTTCCCGCATCAAAACGGTTTGGTCACCGTATTCGCAGAACCCTACTTATGGGCCAATATTCATATCGCAGGCTTCGATCACGCAAAGCTATTTAAAACCGTTGTGGCCGATCACGCCAGTACCCATGACACAATCCATATCAGCGACACTAGTATAGCAATGCCGGGTGTATTTAGTTTGCTGTGGAATCAATTCAAGTACCTGTGTCTTATTCTGGTAGTAATTGGTCTTGCACTGTTAAGGCGATCGACAGTTCGATTCGGGCCAATTCAGCAACACATTGAGCCTCGTAGTAATAATTTTGCCAGACACCTGCAAGCGACCGCACAATTTCGTTGCCGCTATCAATCCGGCAATACTGTACTGGAAGCAACAAGAAAGCAGTTGCTCAGCAAATTTGCAGGCACTAAGCAAAAAAATGTGACGCCTGATAACGCAGCACAGAAAACAGAATTAGTAACAGGCATTCAAAGAGGCATCGATTTAACATCCGAGCAAATCGAAAGCGCTCTATTTGATTCCAATATTCAACGCAAAGCTATTCTACCAATAGTACAAAGTCTGCAGACAATTAAACGATCTGCAGAAAAATAACATCGAGCAATACCCATGAATCCACAAAAGAAGTTAACTGATATCGACACTGTACCGGTCGTTGGTGAGGACACGGCATCCAATGTTGAAAGCAATAACGTTCAGCATAATTCCGCTGTGGCAAGATCGCACGATCTACTGTTGCGCACGAGATCGGTACTGCAGACATCGGTACTCGGTCAGCGACGGGTAATTGATGATTTACTGGTTGCGGTCACCGCCGGCGGGCATGTACTGGTCGAAGGTGTACCGGGGCTCGGTAAAACGTTACTGGTTCGTTGTCTGTCCAAATGTATTGCCGGAACGTTTAATCGTGTGCAATTCACACCTGACCTAATGCCCAGTGATATTGTTGGCCATGCAATGTTTGACGCCAGCAATCAACAATTTTCCATACGTCGAGGTCCGGTATTCGCCAATTTCATCGTTGCAGACGAAATAAACCGTGCTCCTGCAAAAACACAGGCAGCGTTACTCGAAGCAATGCAGGAACAGCAAGTCAGTATAGAAGGCGAGACTATGTCGCTACCCAAGCCATTTATCGTGTTAGCTACACAGAACCCGATAGAGCAGGAAGGTACCTATCCGTTGCCACAGGCACAACTTGATCGATTCCTGACCAAGCTGCTAATTGAATACCCCGACGAGCAGGATGAAATAGATATGCTGCGTTTAACAACTGCAGACAAAGTCGGAGATAAACTTGACATTTCACTGGTTGAAACCGTGATGCAATCAACTGACTTAATAGATTTACAGCGAGCGGCGGCTTCCATTCATGTGGACGATTCGGTAGCGTCATATATTGTTGAAGTCGTGCGCGCAACACGAACATGGAACGGCATTGATGTGGGTGCCGGTCCACGAGCCAGTATCGCCATGTTACGAGCAGCACGTGCGCAGGCATTATTAAACGGACATGACTTTGTGGTACCGGACGATATCAAAAGTATTGCACCCGGTGTTTTGCGTCACCGGATTGCACTAAGCGCAGATCTCGAAATAGAAGGCTATAGAGCAGACGATGTAATAGGCGATCTTCTGGAGCAAATAGCGGCACCACGCAGATGATACCGTCAAAGTTTGGAATACACTGCTTGTTGTGGCTGACACCGCTGGCGCTGCTGGCGTCTTTCAGCGCTATCGCGCTGACGCTCCTGATACTGGTGTCACTGCTGTTAGTAGTGGTGTCTGTACTGGAGTATCTGTTACTGAAGCAGCAATCCAGGCTTGTGCAGGTTAAACGCAATACTGCAAAATCCTGGTCACTGGGTGTATCCACACGAGTAAGTCTCGAAGTTCACAACACATCCGGACGGCACTGCAAATTGCGTTGCCACGATTTACACCCTGGTGAATTCGAAAGCGAGGGCTTGCCACAAAGCATTGCAATACCACCGAAGCGACGGGGCACTATTGGCTACCGAATTATTCCCACAACACGGGGTGACCACCAGATATCAGCCGTCATGTGTCAAATAGAACAATGGTTTTGGAAACGTCAGTTTACGGTACCTGTCGTAAGCGAGGTGAAAGTTTATCCGAATTTTGCAGCACAAAGGCAGTTCAACATGCTGGCAGGTGCCAGCGTACAAAATCAATTCGGTCAGGAAAAACGCCGGCAACGCGGTACCGGGAACGACTTTCACCAGCTGCGTGAATTTCGCGACGGTGATCCTATGCGTGATATCGATTGGAAGGCATCGTCGCGTTTGCAAAAACTAATTGCAAAAGAATATCAGGACGAGCGCGATCAACAAATTGTCTTTCTACTAGACTGCGGCAGACGTATGGCTCACACGGTGGGGAAACTGACACATTTAGATGAAACACTGAATGCACTCATGCTGCTGTCACATATTGCAGTAAAACAGGGCGACTCTGTCGGCCTAATGACATTCGGAGGCATCGAACGCTGGGTCGCACCGACAAAAGGTGCTGCCGCCAGCCAGCTATTACTCAAACAAACGTATGATCTGTGGCCAACTCGCGAAGCGCCGGATTTCATTGCAGCCGCCAATACACTATTGCAAAGGCTGAGCAAGCGCGCGCTGGTGATTGTTGTAACCAATACACGTAACGATGAGCAACAGGCACTAACCGAATCGATAAGCCTTTTACGAAAGCGGCATCTTGTACTGATCGCAGATCTTCGCGAATCAGTGGTTGACGACATCATAAAAGCCAGCATTAACGAATACGACGATGCGCTGGCCTGGCTTGGCGCTAACAATTATCAGATTGAGCGGGACAATTTCCATAAGCGCTTACGTGGCCACGGTGCGCTTATCCTTGACACACCGCCTGCGCTACTTACCGGAAATTTAATCAGTCGCTACCACCAGATAAAGAAACTAAACAGCATTTGATAATGCCGTAACAACGCTCCGAAAAAACACACAACAGCGACCGACCTCAAAATAGAGAATATCGATCAGGCATCGGCAATCCTCATTCGCAGGTAATCCACTTCGATATCAACCGTCACGCTAATCATAAATTCAAATACATCAACTGCTGCCGCCTCGGTCAGTTCATAATGAATAGCCAGATTCCTGGATAGATCAATTACTTTCTGCTCGCGATCTTTTCTCACAATCAGCTTCAACATGCCTTCACGGTCACCGCCTGTGGCTTTAAAGTCATCGGTTAGTTCAACAAATTTTGACTCGGCCACCTGCTTGCCTAAATTGACCCGCTCCATAATCGCAAGCAATACATCGACATCGGCGGTGACTGTCTGTCCATAGGATTCGGGTTTATCTGAATTATCGCAATACTTCTCTATCCAAAGCTTGTAAAAGTCGATGATCCGCTGGCCGACACCACTCGCCATATCTCTGACCGGACTCTCAGGTGCTTTGCGATTGATGATGTTTTCGACCTGAGACACATCGGTGTATGCATCCTGTGCAGCAAACGAATAACGACCCAGCTCTGCATGACATTGTTCAATACGACACAGCTCGTAGATCAACAGCGACTGTTCCGGCTGCGGTACCACCAGACCGGGTTGATAAATCTTCGGGTTAGCAGCGTAGCGCTGCCGCTTTTTCAATCCAATTATGATTTCATTGGCTAGAATATCCAGTCCCGGGCGGATTGTGCCCTGCAAATCAAGATCAGGATGTATTGACATTAAGAGCCCCGGCGATTGGCAATGTAGTGGATATAGATTGTAAGCACACGGATTTATTCCGGTCGGTGACCGACAAAGCCAGGCTTCGATTACGTGTATTATTGAGCACAACACTACACTGGTGCAATTTGACCAGGCACTTTATTTTTGGCACTCCAGCCAGCTAACCCCGGAGGATGATGTGAGCCGCGAGCCGAAAAAGTTTAAACGCCGCAGCGAGGCGTGGTTCAACAACCCCGCCAATCCGTCAATGACGGCACTCTACGTTGAGCGATACCTGAACTACGGATTGACGCGAGAGGAACTGCAGTCCGGTAAACCAATCATTGGAATAGCCCAGACTGGCAGTGATCTATCACCCTGCAACCGCGCACATCTTGAAAACGCCAAACGCGTACGAGAAGGCATTCGTGAAGCTGGTGGTATCGCGATCGAATTTCCGGTACACCCTATCCAGGAAACCTCACGTCGTCCAACGGCGGCAATCGACCGCAATCTCGCCTACATGGGACTGGTTGAAATTCTACACGGCTACCCGTTCGACGGTGTAGTTCTTACAACCGGTTGTGACAAAACCACACCCGCGTGCTTAATGGCAGCCGCCACTGCCAACCTGCCCGCCATTTGCTTATCCGGCGGGCCAATGCTCGACGGCTGGCACAACGGCAAGCTGGCGGGCTCAGGCACAATTGTCTGGGAGTCTCGCTTAAAGCTTGCTGCAGGTGAAATAGACTACGACGAATTCATGGAGATCACCGCATCAGCAGCACCGTCTCCCGGGCACTGCAATACGATGGGCACCGCATCAACAATGAATGCACTGGCCGAGGGACTCGGTATGTCACTGCCAAACTGTGCTGCAATACCGGCACCGTATCGAGAGCGGCTGCAAATAGCTTATGAGACCGGCAAACGCATCGTAGCTATGGTTGATGAAGACCTGACTCCGGCCAAAATCCTTACTCGGGAAGCATTTGAAAATACTATTGCTTTGAACTCGGCCATAGGTGGTTCCACCAATGCACCAATTCATATCAACGCAATCGCCAAATGCATGGATGTAGAACTCGACATCAAAGACTGGCAAACGCACGGCTATGACATTCCGCTGCTGGTAAACATGCAGCCTGCCGGCGAATACCTGGGAGAGTCATTCCACAGAGCCGGCGGTGTTCAAGCGGTCATGGGTGAGTTGCAAAGAGCTGGCAAACTCCACAATGATGCACTGACCGTAAATGGCAAATCTATGGCTAAAAACTGCGCTGATAAAGCTACTACTGATGAGCGGGTTATAAAAACATTCAGCGCACCCATACGTGAACGTGCCGGATTCCTGGTTATGTCTGGCAACTTGTTTGACTCCGCAGTACTGAAAACCAGCGTCATTAGTGAAGAATTTCAGCAACGCTTCTTAAAAGGTGGCGTCTTTGAAGGTCGGGCCATCGTATTTGAAGGCTCCGAAGACTATCACGACCGTCTCAATGACAAATCATTGAACATTGATGAAACCTGTATTCTGGTGATGCGTGGCACGGGGCCTGTCGGATGGCCCGGCTCTGCGGAAGTCGTCAATATGCAGCCACCAGATGAACTCATAAAGCGCGGCATCACAGAATTACCGTGCATTGGTGACGGCAGACAATCAGGGACTTCTGCAAGCCCTTCTATTCTTAATGCCTCACCGGAATCAGTTAAAGGTGGCGGACTATCACTCCTGCGAACTGGCGACACTGTGCGTATTGACATGAATGAAGGCACTGTCAACATGCTGGTAGATGATACCGAGCTTGCCGCACGCACTGCTAAAACTGAATATCCGGCTGATCAGACACCCTGGCAAACTTTATACAGAACAACTGTCGGGCAGCTTTCTCATGGTGCATGTATAGAACTGGCGGAAGCGTACCATTGCGTGACAGAAGAACTACCGCGCCACAATCATTAAACGCATGCACTACCAGCTAACAAATACCGAAAGATCAACCAAATGAAAATACTGATTACCGGTGGTACCGGCTTCGTCGGTCAAAGATTGGCGCTGGAGTGTCTCCAGCGTGCCAGACTGCAGCTCGACAACAAACCGTCTGACAAAATTAAAAAAATAATTCTGGCAGATGTTGCCGAACCCGGCTTCTGGCACCCGGGCTTAAAAGATCATCCGCTGGTAGAGACACGCTTTGGGGACATATCAGATACAACATGGGTGAATTCTCTTTTTGATCATAGCTACGATGTTGTCTTTCACCTGGCATCAATTGTAAGCGGGCATGGAGAACAGGATTTTGATTTAGCACTCAGAGTCAATTTGGATGGAGCTCGCTATCTGTTTGAAAACATCAGAGCACAGAATAACAACGCCAGAGTGGTGTTCACCAGCTCACTGGCGGCATTCGGTGGTGACACCATGCCGGACACAGTGGCTGATACTGCAAAGCTAACACCGCAGACAACCTACGGCGCAACTAAAGCAATTGGCGAATTGCTAATTAACGACTATAGCCGCAAAGGCTTCCTTGACGGACGCAGTGCAAGATTGCCAACAGTGATTATCAGGCCGGGTAAGCCGAATCTTGCGGCATCGAGTTTTGTCAGTGGCCTGTTTCGGGAGCCACTTGCAGGGGAATTGTGTAAAATTCCCGTCGACCCTGAGCAGATGATGCCAGTTCTAAGCTACAGAAGTATTGTTAACGGCATTATACGTCTGGCAGAAGTACCAGCCTCTGCACTGGGTACAGATCGCGGAGTCGGGCTTCCGGCAATTAACGCTACGGTTAATCAAATGATGGCAGCGCTTAAAAACGCCGCTGGCAACCGACATCTGGGTGAACATATTCTTGAGCGCGATGAAGTTATTGCAAAAATAGTCAGCGGCTGGCCTACTCAAATCGACAACAGTCGTGCATTAAAACTCGGCTTACCGCTGGACGGCTCATTAGAGGAAATAGTTCAGAACTATATTGACGATTACATTGATGGCAGCAATACATGAGCAACGACACTCCTATTCACTGGGCAAAAACTTCCACAGACAACTCTGATCTGATCAAACTCAGTGCGGAAGACAACGTCGCTGTTGCATTGCGCGACATCAAAGCCGGAGAGAAGACTGCAACAGTTACCACAGCAGACGATATCCCGAAAGGCCACAAGGTTGCTCTTGCTAAAATTTCAAAAGGAGCGGCTGTCACAAAATACGCACAGATTATTGGCTATGCAACCGACGACATAGCGATTGGAAAGCACATCCATACTCATAATATTGAATTCAGAAACACCGACCATCAATATGAATTCGGCACTGACAACACCGAACCCGATCTTATTGAACCCGCTAGTCGCGCCACATTTATGGGTTATAAGCGCGCCAATGGAAAGACTGGTACAAGAAACTTTATTGCGGTGATCTCAAGTGTTAACTGCTCCGCCACCGCTGTACAAAGTATTGCCAGCGCATTCGATCATTCCCTGTTAGAGCCATTTTCAAATATTGACGGCGTGGTGGGACTCTCACATAGCACCGGATGTGGCCTGGCTGACAGCGGTGATGGGTACGATAATCTGCAACGCGTGATTCACGGCTATGCCCAGCACCCGAATGTTGGCGGGGTTTTACTGGTTGGTCTCGGTTGTGAGGTAAATCAGATCAGCACGCTGGTAGAGCAATCAGAATTAGAGCGCGGCCCGTTGCTCCGAACCATGAATATTCAGTCGGTGGGTGGTCATAAAAAAACTATTGCTGCAGGCGTTGCAAGAATCAAAGAGATGCTGCCAAAAGTAAACGATATCAGCCGTGAGACGTGCCCTGCCTCCGAACTGATGCTCGCTTTACAATGCGGCGGCTCTGACGCCTGGTCCGGAATTACCGCAAATCCGGCACTCGGCTACGCCTCCGATTTACTGGTTAAAAATGGCGGTACTGCAGTTATTGCTGAGACCCCTGAAGTTTATGGCGCGGAACACTTACTAACGCGACGCGCCAGCGATGAATTGATCGGTAAAAAACTGATTGAAAGAATCGAGTGGTGGGAACATCACGTTCAGATAAATGGAGGTTCAATGGATAACAATCCATCACCCGGCAATAAGCTTGGCGGCCTCACAACGATACTAGAAAAGTCGCTTGGCGCTGTCGCCAAAGGCGGCACCACCCGATTAAACGGCGTGTATCGTTACGCAGAGTCCGTTGACCGCACGGGATTTGTATTTATGGACAGCCCGGGCTACGACCCTGCATCCATTACAGGCGAAGTCGCCGGTGGTTGCAACCTGGTGGCTTTTACTACAGGTCGTGGATCTACTTATGGTTGCAAACCATCTCCGTGCATTAAAATTGCCACTAACACAGAGATGTATGATCGCATGCAGGACGATATGGATATCAACGCCGGTAAGATTGTTACAGAGGGTGCAAGCATTGCAGATGTGGGACAGGAGATATTCGATCTCTTGCTGGCCGTCGCATCAGGACAGCAACCACTGAGTGAACAGCATGGCCTTGGCGATCATGAATTTATCCCATGGCAGATAGGCGCTACTATGTAAATCTAATCTTGGAAAATTCTAACACCGGGTAGATTTACTACCGGGTTAGCTTGTTAAAAGGCACGTGAATCAATGAATAACCTGCCACGCTACATGATTGTTGAACGCTTTCACGAAGGCGCACAGACTCAAATTTACCAAAGATATAACGCTAACGGGCGTATGTTACCTGAGGGGTTGTACTACATTGACTCGTGGCTGAGCTCTGACACCAATATTTGCTTTCAGATAATGGCTACCAACAACATAAAACTCTTTGAAGAGTGGTTTAAGCACTGGAACGACCTAACCGACTTTGACATCCACCCACTCAACGACAAGCCCGATTGAAATGACCCAATCCCCCGAATACATCATCGATTTCTGGTTTAACGCCATCGACAACAAACTCTGGTTTAAAAAGGATGATGAGTTTGATCTTCTGCTGACTGCTCAGTTTGGGCAGCTACATTCCTCAGCTGCAAAGGCCGAGCTGTATAACTGGCGAACTAACGCCGAAGGCAGGCTTGCTGAAATTATTGTTCTGGATCAGTTTTCCCGCAACATACACCGCAATACCCCGGAAGCCTTTGCCAGTGACCCCATAGCGCTCGCATTGGCGCAGGAGGCCGTGTCGCTAAATTGCCTGGAAGAGCTCGACCCGATCAAGCAGTCTTTTCTGTTGATGCCTTACATGCATAGTGAATCAGAGGCAATCCACGAGCTAGCCGTTGAGCTGTTTAATAGCACCGGTTTAGACAACACCATAGATTACGAATTAAAGCACCAGGCAATAGTCAAGCAGTTTGGTCGCTATCCGCACCGCAATAAGATACTTAACAGAGAATCAAGCCCGGAAGAACTGGAATTTCTTGCCGGGCCCGGATCGTCATTTTGAGTTTTACTCAGCTTTGGTCATCCATCAAATTGATCACCAAATCCATGCACCACCTCTTCAAACATTAATTTAAACGTAGGTGAGCTTGTGTTTGTAGAAGAACCAGAATCATCATTTTGGACAACAGAGGATCCGGTACACAAATTCAAATCAGTCTGGGCAACTCCCAGAACTCGTTGCACAACTACCGGAGCAACACTTCTATCAGCAGTTATGATAACGGTATTGGGATTACGACCCAGCCGTGCACTGCTTTCATCAAGCTCCGTCCACAGTGAAAACGAATCCCCATCTGCGCTAACAGAGATGCTGTTTTCGAGAATTCCCTGAAATTCAGAATCACTAAAATTCAAATCGTAATTACTTCCACTGACAGTTACCGACACCGATGTTAAGTCCGGATCCAGCGCTTCAATAAGATAGCAGTTTTCACCTGTGCCAAAAGCATCAGCCTGATAATCATAGATACTCAGATTACCTGCCGGATTGATAACAATATACTCGACATCATCAGCATTGCTATCACCCCAAACACCTGCTATTGAACTTAACTTCGCCAAATCGGAAGAACCAGAACCACCGCACGCCGCCAATAAAAACGACACCAGACAAGATACACCAACTGCTCTTACATACATCTTGATACTCAATTTAATACTCCCTACCAGTAAAATTCATTGCTAAAGCGAGAATCGCGCAGAACTTCACACAATCTCTTCAAGTTAGACGGCAGGTAGACTAAAATCCGATAGAACAGCTTCAAATTGTCAGCACATAGAATTCAATTTTAGCTATACCCGGAAAGTTAATGGCTTTCTCCACTAAATCGACTAACCCATGTCACACTTTGAACACGACAATCAACTTCGCGACAAAATTATTAGAAAGCTAAGTAATTTCAGAAATACTAAACTATCCGACAATAGCCTCACGGCGGCGGCCGTCGTACTGGGAATAACACCTCACAATAAAAGTAAAACTGCAAGCATTCTTCTAACTCAAAGAAGCAGGAAGCTGCGCAGGCACGCAGGCCAATATGCACTGCCAGGTGGCAAAGTTGATGCAGATGAGTCGATTATTGAGGCTGCGCTGCGGGAGCTTTCAGAGGAACTTGGTTTAACGCTACACCAGGATTCAGTGCTGGGTTTGCTAGATGATATGCCGACACAGTCCGGCTTTAACATAACGCCGGTTGTAGTCTGGATTGAAAGCCAGGATAGCCTTATCCCGAACCCAGATGAAGTAGCAAAGGTTTATCAGATCCCGCTTGCAGAGCTTGAGTCACTCGATCTCAACATAGGCCGCGAAAGTGCCGATGTTAACCTGACAACTACAGAGATAGAAAACAGCGATGCTAAACCTTCGAGCGACAATGACGTGATGTCGCTTTATCTGCCAAGTGTCGGCACTACGGTATACAGTCCGACGGCAGCAATTATTTATCAGTTTAGAGAAGTCGCGTTATTCGGTAATTCAACACGGGTCGCCCACTTTGGTCAACCCAGATTTGCATGGCGTTAAGAGACGACACCCTTAGCATCAAGCTTGAAGTGAACCCAAGCCAGTTCAGTCAATAATTCTTAAGTAAACAAATCCAGAATATCATCAGCCTCAAGCTTACCAAGGCCCTGCTCCTGATTCTCCACTACAATATTAGCAAGCTGGCGTTTACGCTCCTGCATCTCGACAATCTTTTCTTCAACCGTTTGCTCGGTAATCATGCGGTAGACAAAAACCGGTTTGTCCTGCCCTATACGATGCGCCCGGTCAATAGCCTGATTCTCGACCGCCGGATTCCACCATGGATCGTACAGAATTACTGTGTCTGCCTGAGTCAGATTTAAACCAGTACCACCGGCTTTAAGCGAGATTAAAAACACTGATACATTGCCGGACTGGAATTCGTCTACGACCTCATCCCGCTTTTTTGTTTTTCCTGTTAGCTTGGTATAGGTGATACCAGCTTCAACAATCTTTTCTTCAATTAATGAAAGCATTTCGGTGAACTGCGAGAACAACAAAACACGACGCCCTTCTTCTACAAAAGTTGGCAACATTTCCATCAATGCATCAAGCTTTGCAGAAGCGTGAATGTTCTGCGCGTTTTGCATCTTGACCAGGCGAGGATCAAGACATGTTTGACGCAACCGCAACAGTGCATCCAGTACCGTGATATGACTTTGTGCCAAACCACTTTCTGAAAGCGCCTTGCGAACTCTGGCTTCCATTGCTGCACGTATACCCTCATAAAGTACAGACTGCTCAGGGTGCAGCGATACGCGATGAATAATTTCGGTCTTTGACGGTAACTCAGATGCCACGGCATCTTTGCTTCTGCGCATCACAAAAGGCTTAAGACGATTGGTCAGTGCCTTCGACGCCAGTGAGTCAGCTGTTTTTTCAATCGGATTTCTAAAAGTTCTGTTGAAGTTTTTCTGATCCCCAAAAAAGCCCGGCATCAAAAAGCGAAACTGCGACCACACTTCACCCAAATGATTTTCAACCGGCGTACCTGTCAGACACAATTTATGATTTGCTTTAACCTGACAGACTGCTTTTGCCTGCTTGGTCGCCGGGTTTTTAATTGCCTGCGCTTCATCGAGAATCAGATAGTGGTATTCAGCCTTACTGTGAATTGCTTCATCACGTGACAACAGTGCATAAGTTGTGAGCAGTAGGTCGTACTGCTGCAGCGAGTCAAAGTGTTCCGATCGATCAGCACCATGAAGCACAACCACTTTTAGATCTGGTGAAAATTTTTCTGCCTCACGACGCCAGTTGCCCATCAAACTTGTGGGTGCAACCACAAGCGAAGGGAGAGTCGAACGGCCACTCTGTTTTTCAACCAGCACCGTCGCCAGCGCCTGTACGGTTTTACCCAGGCCCATGTCATCGGCAAGTATGCCGCCGAAGCCAAACTCACGTAAAAACTGCAGCCAGTTTAAGCCGTCGCGCTGATAATCACGCAAGTCAGCAGTGAGCGTTGCAGGTACAGGTATGTCTTCAATTCCCTTGAAAGTTTTAATCCGTTGTAGCAGTTCACCGAGTCTGCCGGAAACTTCCCAGTCAAGTTCTACTTCACCAACTTGCTCTATGCCCTCGGCGATATCGCTTATGACAGTAGCCTGCAAGTCAGAGAATCGCAGTTTGCCATCTTCGTGCTCGTGCATTTCAATCAATACTTCAAGCACCGGACGTATGTGGTGTATCGGAAATTCAATCAGTGTTTCATCATCAAGCCACACAGTTGCAGATGCTTCAGGATCTTCAAGGTAGCGCGGCAGATCCGGACCAACGCGTTCCACGAAGCTCGCAAGAATGGGTATCAGAGAGATTGTCTGACCATCGATAATAAAATTCAGATCGAGATCAAACCAGTTGTTGGCAGGGGAATGATCAACATTCATCTGCCACTCTTTGGAAGTAACAATGCGAAACTCAAACTCTGGCGTGCGTTCTATAATCCAGCCATTTTGACGCAGATCAGATAATTTGCCGTCAATCAGATCCTGCCATAGCACCATGTCACGTGAGGTCTTGGCCTCCACGTTTAAAATAATAGTACCTTTAGACTGGCGTGTGGTTACCCACTCCGGCAGGTTGGAACCGGTCAGCTCGTTAATCAGTGCAAGCTCGTCTTCAGCAAGTCTTATTACTCGCACAAACTGGCCATCTGCCTGGCGATGCAGAAATTCATTTTCACCGTCGATCGCCATCATGTGAGGCAGACGAGCACCGTCATAGTCGACCAGTATTTCCGCATAGCGATGGGTGCCGCCACTGTCTTTACGCGCGGTCAGTACCACCACACCCCGTGGCTTGACACCGGCTATCTGCCGAATATCGACTTTAGCCGGCAATGGCAAATCAACCGATTCAAGAGACTCGACCATCAACTCGGAAATTCGCATGGCATCTTCTTCCGCCACTGGCGGCAGATACGGCACCCCTGCAAGAAAGCGCGGCGGCACATCAGTGTCAATCACACCACAACGTGCCGAGTCCGTAATAACATACCAGGGGGGCTGCGTCGGCAGACAAACAAAAGGCTCATGACTACCCGTCAGTGACATCCTGAGCTTGCGCAGGTCATCGCTGCTTTCCTGCCATTCAGCGCTAACACTACGATTGACATCAATTCTCAACGGCTTGCTGTCGAAGGCTTCGTAATAGCAATTACCGCTCTCTATCATCCAGCGGAACACCATATAGCCATGTTCGCCACTTAAGTGCAGGCCGGACGGACTGTCTTTTAATCCGATCAGAGCGTTGCATATACGAGCGTCACGACTAGTGAGATCTGACGAATCAAAGTGTCTGCGATCAAGCGGCAACGGTGACGATTTTCCCAATCCGCCGCTTCTAAGTTTGCGCGCTGAAAAGGCAGCCACAGAATACCGCACATCCTGTTTCATTCTGGTCTGGCGTATTCGATACAACACAACCACGCTGTCAACCGACAGTTGCTGGTCTTCCTGTTCCTTTTGGTTGTTTAATGCATTCCGCCAGATTGCAACTGAATCTGCACTGGCAACCGGTGCCTCCTCACTCTCTATCCAGGAATAAAGTGCCGCACCCACATGTGCGCAGTTAAGTCGGACCGGACAATTACAGATGCCACGCAGACTCAGGTTTTCACGTCCGCGAGTAACGTCAATTTTCAATTGATACACATCATCTTCGGATCCTCTGACGGTCGCCGTCAGAGTTTTAACGCCATTGAAATGCATTTGCAGCACATGACCATTATCGGCATAGTTGCGCGCCCGGGTGCGGGTTGAGTCATCAAACTCTATTTCGCACGCACGCAGCATGTCTGCTTTGCCAAACGGATTCGGCAACACGCCGGTGCCCGTTTCTACAGTAGGTTCAACAGGTTTCTCGGAGGCAGCATGCGGGGTAGCAGACGTTCCGGGAACAGTCGGGTTTTGCGGATTAACCGAATTCATTTAAACCAAAAGCCAGTATTCAACTGTTCATTTCAACAAGAGGTGCATTCATGAGTAACTGTTCATAATGC
>CAZYRP010000014.1:0-47464 GCA_964649465.1 uncultured Granulosicoccaceae bacterium
GGCTGCCTGAGGGTGTACGGATTCTATTTCTCGTCTGCCGCGCAGACTCCTAGCACTTTTCAATCCGGCTATTTATAGCAAGTTCAGCAGAAGTGGATTGGCCCTGCGAACTATGTTGTAGACTTCTAATTTTTTCTGTCAATACCGGATTCATAGTATAGACACTTTATAGCCGTACAGCTTACTTTCAGGGTTCGCTATTAGGTGTCTATTATGGAAAATAGAAGTATCAGTATGGCTGTAACTTGCATTCGAGTCGCATTGGTAGATTGCGGGTTGGCTGCGACTCTACGGCTAACAGCAACTATCCGAAGTCGTTTTAAGTATTTTCTGGCAGCAGCGATGCTATCTTCTACTTCAAACGCTATTGCAGATGTATTTATTACATTGGAGCCTGGAGAAACCGATCCAACACTTTACGGCAGGAAAGCACCTTCTCCATTTGAAGAAGTGAATTCAGCTCTCACTGTTTCTTTCACAAAAACCACCGCCGGTCCTGTGACCCTTTCCTTAGTCCCTTTTGATATGGACTATCCCGATGAGATATCGCTAACGCTACCCAATGGAAGCACAGTTCTATCAAACTCTGTACTTGCTAATAATCAATTCTCGCCAGCGGAAACATTTCAACTTGGGAGTTTATTGGCTGGGACGCACGAAATAGTTCTCTACAACACTGTAAGCCCAAATCTCAAATGGGGGGTTACCAATCTTTTGATCATGGCAGGTGATGGTGAAAGTGGAGGTGACGATGGAAGTGTAGTAGAACCACCACAAGTATTGAGCCACGCGACTGAATTAGTGGCTGAACTCGGTTGTGAGGCAGGCCAGCTAATAAGAGCAACAACGCTAGGTTTTGAATGTGTTGATCCTTCGGTTTACGAAGGTTCGCAAGGCCCGGTTGGACCCGAAGGTCCGCAAGGACCGGTTGGACCACCTGGTCCTGCCGGAGATACTGTAGCTGTGGATGGTGCAACTGGCCCTGAAGGTCCACAAGGGCCCGAAGGTCCGCAAGGTGACACTGGTGCTGCTGGTGCTCCCGGACCGCAAGGTGAACCTGGGCCACAAGGAATCGCCGGTATTGGCGGTCAGAGTTGTTCGTTTACGTCTGATCTTCAAGCGCAGTTAGACCAAATAAAAGAAACTCTTGCTAGTGGTGGAACTTCTTTTGGTGAACAAAGTTCGGACATCAGTTGCAGTTGGGGCGCCAGCGGCAACATTAGTGATGATCCATTTGACGATGCTAACGCTGCGTTTTTCCGCATCCTTGTCCCTTACGACGGCGATCCTGCGACGATATCCTTTGGTTTACAAGGACCATACAACACGTTCAGTTTAACAACGAAAGAAGCAAGGGATTGCGCTGCTTACATGAGCAACAACTCTATATTCTGCGGCAGCATTGTTGGTACATGGTCCTCGGTCGTCGAATAGTTCGGTAATACATGGCGGGCGTGTACGCAAATGCGTTAGCAGCGTGATAACTTCCCGAATCGAGTATATTCAGAGGTGTGTGGACATAACTAATCCGTAGATTTTCATGTTGGGTAGTAAATGCCCCATAATTGTGGGGCATCACTTAGCTAGCCGGCCGCGCAACGTCATTCAGTGATGATTCTGCGGGAATGTTGCCCCTTCCACTACAAGAAAGAGATTGGGGTCGAGACATGACATAAGCTATAAAACTATCTTCCATATGACCAATGGTATGGCCTCAAAGAGTAGAGTACGAAGGCGCGTACTATTACGTGATGAATCGCGGCGGGGGTAGGCAGAATGTTTATCATGGTGAGCGCTATTATGTGTATTTTCCAGACTGCCTGGAGCAAGCGCACAAACGATTTGCACTGGAGGTGCATGCGTATTGCCTGATGAGCAATCACTATCATTTTTTGGTGCGTACCCCACGGGGGAATTTGTCTCGTTGTATACGCCACATCAACGGAGTGTATACGCAACTGTAATTCCTGCCGACCGGTAAAAACCTCCAAGCGTGCATTACTCCAGTTAACTGTGCACCTATAGAATGGGTATTTACAAGTCGACTGGAGCAGCGCTTAAAAAACAAACTATTGGAAGCTTCCTTCGCGGAAGTAATGGACAGGGCGTCAGGAATAGCAGCTGTATATCTCAATTGCCTGGGAGTCGCCCAATAGAATTGAATCTTACTCTCTGCTTGTCAATGACTATACCGGGATCCGCATATCAGTTTTATTGGGCTGAGGATATCTAAGTTATTCGATTTCCTTTATGTCAGAAATATCATCGATTGCGTGTATTGCAAAATTTTCAGGCTTGCCTTTTAGAGACACTTGTCTGATCGGAAACTTATCAAAATCAATACGGGAATGTTTTGCTACCTCAGTTGATATCACCAACTGACATTTCAATAGTCCTGCCTGGCTCTCCAGCCTGGCTGCGACATTTACGTTGTCTCCGATTGCCGTTAGATTCGGCGCGGTGGGTGGCCCCATAAGTCCCACAATTGCCTCGCCGCAATGTATTCCGATACCCATTTCTAAAGGTATATTGAGTTCCGACTCAAGTTGTTCGTTAATTCGGCTAAGGCTTTGTTGCATGTCCCTGGCGCATCGCAGCGCATCTAACGACCCGGAATGTAAATCTCCATCAAGACCAAACAGTGCCATGCAACCATCACCTGCAAATTGAGAATAATGTCCATTGTTCTTATCAATAGCCGTTGCCATTTCTCTAAAAAAGAGATTCAAAATAAACAAGATATCAAAAGGTAATTTTTGCTCCGCCAGATTAGTGGAATTTCTAAGATCGATAAACATTGCGAACACATTGCGCTCGTCACATACTTCAGCTGCCTTGCTAAGACTTGATTGAATGTCCATATTTGCCGATACCAAAGGAGAGATTTGCAGGTCGCAGTTTGGATAACACTGGCAGGCAAGTCTCACATTAGCAGCGGCGTTGATGCGCTTTAATGCGTTGGCTTCCAAATTTGATGGTGGTGGTAATTTCCCAATAGCTTCTTCATTAATTCGAACCCGGCAGGTAGTACACCTGCCCCTGCCACCACATATTGAAGCGTGTGAAACAGCTGAAGCCCGCAATGCTTCCAGTATCGTGTGATTTTTCGGGATACTGACACTTTTACCGTTTAATAACTTCAAGGAGTATGTTTCAGTAGTTCCGTCTCGCTTTTTTCGAAACAACCTTGCAAAAAGAGTGAATAGAATTGCCCCCCAGAAAAATCCCAATATGCCCTGTTGAAACAACGCCCTGTTTTTTAATTGGTTGTCACCAGATGCGGATTCATTGCCAGAACTGTAGGAATAATCATCAGAGTAATTGTCCGAATAATCAATTCCGTAATCACCGCCCTCAACAGGTACAGCAACAGAAGTCGTTACACCGATTTTTAAAGCCTCAATATCAACAGCGGTGCGTCCAATCGAAATTACTACCAACAATGGCAGAATCAATGCAAATGGATAGAGATAAATTGCAATCTTGCGGAAGGATGCAAAAAGCCGAAAAAAGAAATAGAGCCCGATACATACATGCGTCCACGCTACACACAGCAATAACAATTGCCTGATCCAAAACCAATTGTCTGAAAACATATATTCTATAACGCTGGTATAAGTTAGTTCTGCTCCTAAGAAAATTCGAGTTCCCCATGTTGCTGCAACATGGCCCGCTAACAAGGGAACTAGCGAAAGGCCAAAGATCAGTTGCAGCAACTCCCATCTTGGAATCCGAAGCGTCTTTCTTCGGTAGAGCGACAACAACCCCAGGGAAAAATGGGTGATCAGTGAACCGTATAATAAAAACTGGCCAAAATTTCCACGCCAAAAACCTGTTAATACGACTCTTACAGAATCCATCACATGCAGTGAAATCAAGCCAAGCGAATGATTCAACAGGTGTAAAACGATGTAGGCCGCTAAGATGAGACCTGTGGTAATCCTAAGGCGTCTCTCAAGTAACGTGGCTTTGGTCATTTAATTGATACGCTCCATGTCACCAAAAATCCACTATCGTACATGTGATTGATCATGAAAATACAGAACTTAGAGGAAGGGCAGACCTGACACGCATTCATGTTGTTGTTTACTGTCCATTTGCGTTGGTAAAGTTTGTAACTCTATGCATCCAAATATCACTTGCAAACGACCTTGAAACACATGCCCTACACTATTATGACTGCGAATATGTGCCCGCGTGTCTCACGCAGTGAGATACATAGCAGCGGTTCAAGCGAAAAGCAGTGTGCACTGGAAGAAAACTGAAACTTCTCTCTAAAGTATTGAAACTGGTATTATAATGGAAGGAACCGGGGAGTGAATCCCAACCTATTTTTTACCGGCTAAAGGAATAATTTTGTCTTCAGTTGTCAACGTTTTTCTGGCCATTGCTTTCGTGGTGCTTGCGTTCGCAGCGACGTTTCTGATGTACCACTTATGGGGCTACCCATTCAGTAAAAAGGAGCATCGCAGTTCAGCACCGCGTTGGGCCATGGCCTTACACCGGCTGATGGGCTGGATGTTTGTCGCAATCTATATATATTTGATGATTCAGATGCTGCCACGAATGTGGACCTATCAAATAGAACTACCGGCGCGTACGGTGTTTCATCTGGTGCTCGGGTACAGCATCGGTGGTTTGTTAATTGTAAAAATTGCGATAGTGCGATTTTTCAAACACCTTGAATCTACACTTGCTCCTCCGCTGGGCACAACACTTTTTATACTGACAATTGTCCTGATGGGTCTGGCGCTACCTTCAGTATGGCGCGAGCGAGTACTTGCAGCTCAAGCGCTTGGCGGTGAAGGGTTTACCGAACAGCGATTGCAGCGAGTGCGTGATCAATTACCCGATATTGGCTACGATCCGGAAACAGCCGAGCTAACAATTGATGAAATGGCCAGTCGGAGCTCACTGTTTGAAGGACGGCAATTGTTGCGCGGCAAATGCGTTCAGTGCCATGACCTTCGCACAATACTGGCGCGACCGCGTACTGCTAAAAACTGGCGCGACACGGTAGAGCGTATGGCCAACCGTGCCACAGTAGTGACCGGTTTTACTCAACAGGAAAGATGGCAGATAACAGCCTACCTGATTGCCATTACTCCAACGCTGCAAAACTCAATGATGGAACGGCGAAAACAACTGAGTGCGTCTGCAGATAGTATGAGCGCCATTAAAAAAGCGGGCGAGATGGTCAAAGATGATTCCGCCGATTTCGATGTGGTGGCGGCGCGCGAAGTATTCGAGAGCAAGTGTTCATTGTGTCACTCATCTGATCTGGCATTGGATAAGAGCTTCGAAGGTGCTGATGAAGTACAGCAGCTTGTCACCCGAATGGTGAGCAATGGACTGGAGGCGAGCATGTCTGAGTTCGAACAGATTGTGCGGTTTTTGCATCAGCATCACAACCTGGCATCTGCAGACACCACTGAACAGCCAAGTACGAATGTGGAAGACGTTGCGGCAAACGTAACCGAAATGCCAGCGCTTGCTTTGCAGAGTGGTTGCACTGGCTGCCATGCAATAGACAGCAAGTTGGTTGGGCCCGCATGGATGGATGTTGCCAATCGCTATCGTGATGACTCAGAAGGCAGGCAAAAGCTTATTGAGGCGGTCAGGAATGGCGGTGCGGGCGCTTGGGTTGATCAAACAGGCGGCATTCCTATGCCCGCTAATTTTCCACAGGTGAGTCAGGAAGATATCGAAACGTTGGTGGATTTTATTTTAGCGCTGCCGTGAGATCACTCTAAAGGGCTGTTGCTTTCAAGCAGATCCGCGTCTATGACACGGACAAGCGTACGCTCCTTCAGAGTTGTTCAGTTGGCTAGCCCTTTGGCTGGAAACATCAATGATGTTGTATTGCCAGCTGCTTCTATTATTTTCCCAAGTCAGGAAAATGTGTGACTCCATTTTTTGTGCGCTGAGGGTTCACTGGCAGGCCCTTTGGGCCTGCCCATTATTAAAAACTACCAGAGTCTTAAAACGAATAACCGACACCGAGTGTCAGTACCGGGTACAATTCGAAATCATCCAGTGTTTCTTGTAGCTCTGTTCTTGCCTGCTCAATATCTTCATCGCTTATAATACCGTTAGGGTTTTCGATCGACAGAGTTGTGGTGGGTTGGCCCTGCATAAAAACACCTGCATCCACTGAAAATCTCAAGCTGTTTTTCTCACCAGTTCGACGTCCCCAACCAAGCCCTACGTAGGGAGCAGTATCAGGGAATGCAACGCTTGCCGAAGCACTGCCAATATCTTCTGGCTGAAACACCTGGCTACCCAAAGTTACCGGATCACCTGGCGAGGCTGTACCGTTAATTTCGTTGTTGTTTAGAAATGCGCCTAGCGACAACCGAAATCCGGATCTCTGCGATGGATAGAAATCAAGAATTGCAGTGGTTGTACTTAGCGAAACATCGCCAATATAGTTAAGATCCTGTGCGTCGATATCAAAGTCCATTGAGAACTGATTAAATCCAATGCGGGCCTCCAGCGAGCGATTTATTCCAAAAGCGATTGTAGCTCCAGCGCCCAGTGAACCGATGCTTACGCCGGCACCAATTCTGGGAGAGCCTGTCGCCGACGCGTTGCTTGACGCAATCGCCAATACAGTACTGAGCAAAGCGATTTTTATAACGCTCGGGCATGCATGCTTTTTCATTGTGATTTCCTTATTTTCACAGGGCTACGCAAAGTACAGGTATCGACTGTCATCCCGATTGATTAAAAAAATATTGTGACATTGTTATCTATTGCTCAAGCGGGCGCTGAAGACGTAATCACTATGCCGGCAACTTCATAAGGGTAATCTGGTAATCGTTAAATATTCGGTTGGCGAGTTGCTGAACCCGCTTCATATTGAAACAAATTGATTTAAGCGCGATAGGCCAAATAAACTCTGACTTGTAATTATCCAATCGTAGTCGGAAAAAAAATATTTGCCGGCACCAGCTGTCGAAGAGCCTGTGAAGTGCCTGGTGTAAAAAATTCTTACGATGATATTGCGGGGAATGTACGAATATTGACATGCCACAAACAACTAAATCTGAATCACACATCTATGATTTCGGATTATCGCAAAGATACTTATTGTAAGTGATAAAGAATAAATGTCGTTTAATGAAACTTTACGCGAAACGAAAAGTGAGTAAACTCGCAGTTATCACGATGATGCTAGGCTGAGGAATTAGGTTTACGTCCTATCGAAGCGTGTTCATAACTCAATTATTGCTACGGGTGTCTGTATATCTATTCAGTAATTTCATAAGCACCGGCTACGGGTGCTGCATCAATTCCAAGCGCGTCCAGAATCTCATGACGTAGTGACTCAAAAACGACAAATTGTGATTCATTGGAGCCGCTCAATATGGCCTGACTTACACCCGATGTGGTGACTAATTGAAGAATTGGCGCATGCCATGTTTTATTATCATTTGATCTCTGCACCCGTGAGACAAATACCTGTTCTATTTCATTACTGGTATAGCGGAAGCCACGCCTCGACGGTATCGGGTAGTGCCTGACATACAGACTATGTTTGCTGGCGTGAATCGACGTGTGATTAAGCGCTGTAATAACCGCCTTAATAAAAAACGCCACACCGATTAGTACGGGTATCAATGGAATCGGGAACGCAGATAGTGGGTCCAAAAGATCCATCCCGCCTGTGGCGTATAAAGGCATACCTATCCATAATACGGAGAACGGGAAAAGAAACCATGATGAACGGTTTCTCCAACGCCAACTAATAACCGTTTCACTACCGGTTTTTTTTACCTTGTATTTGGCAGGCAGCGCGCGCAACGGAGCAGGCTTTGCTGTCGCTCCTTTAGCTGCGTCCAGATACATCCGGCCACAGTAGTCGCAATTACGGCCCTGGTTTCTGGCTACACCACAAGACAAGCAGAACGCTTCCGCTTCAGTGACCATTTTTCATACCTGTTCTTTCTATTTGGATTAACCTGATGGCTAATAATAACAAAGCATAGGCCGCTTCTAACAGGGAAGTTGTCAAGCACAATAAAATATTAATAAAGGTGAAGTCTGGGGTTCGCGCCCTCCTAAACACTGCAAGGCAGGCCTCGAAATGACAACCGTATTGAAACAGTGGAATCGTTATTGTGGGCTGTGGTGTGTTTATCCGGTGCAGGTGAAAAGTTTGAATAGGCAAGGTTGGGCAGTGTAGTTAGGAGTTAGTTGCTGTTGGATCATGAGTAATACAGTGTTCATCCCCGAGGCCTATGCAAATTGGTCAGAATATTGAATTGTTCAGCTGGTACTGTAAATTCCCAAGGAAAGGTACCAAACCTTGCCAAATAAAATTAAATCATACATCCATTCAAAGTGCTTATTCCCACGGATACTGCTGCTTATCGGTTTCACTTCCGCATTGTTTGCCGGTGGCTCTGTAGTTGCCGCTGAAATGGAATCTGGAACGCCTATCGTGCTTGACTGCGATGCAAATTTGGGCAACCTTGAAACCTACCCCGACTACAACCCGTGTCCTGATGGTTTGAATCTCACAATCGATGAACGATTTGACGAGATGAATGGAGAGATATGGGAGCGCAGTACTGGTGGCTTTCCGGAAAACGATTGTCGATTTGTTGACGATCCGGCGCGTGTACGTTTTGATGGCGATGGCAAGATGCGGTTAGTGATGGTTGAGAAAACAGTGCCATCCAGTTTCAGTCGCCACGAGAAAAAGATCGTCGATGAAAAACAATGTGCCTCAGGGGAAATGCGTACTATTCTCGAGCATGGTCCGTACGGACGACTAGAGGCGCGTATGAAAAGTCCGGACACAAGTGGCTTTATACAATCGTTGTTTACATTTCAGTTCTACAAGGACCCGTGGCAGGAAATCGATATTGAGTTACAGGGGCGGTTACCGGAAGAGGTCAGTACCAATGTGATTACCACACATGCTGAAAAATTCGAAGACTGTGATGTGTACGAGTGCACAAGCAATATGGAAAAGCACCTATCTATCTCTGGTCGTCATTCAGCCAGCTGGCATGTGTACGCGATTGACTGGCGCCCCGGGAAAATTCAGTTTTTCGTAGATGGAAGGCTGAAAAGGGAAATCAGCAAGGAAGAGATCGATAAGGCTGGTGGTAACTATCCAGACGAGCCGGCAGTGTTAATCATGAATTTTTGGCAGCCCACTCATGAAATCGCACAATGGTTTGGCGGCGAGTGGTCGCTTGATCAATTACCATTGATCGCCGAGTATGACTGGTTTAGATTTTATCAATTAGAGCAGTCCGAAGCCCAACTGGATGATTGAACGGTTTGAAACGGGGAAGGGCACGGTGTGACCGGAAACAGTGAATACGTTTAAAACTATTCAAACAGTTCCATGTTAGCAAGATATTATTTGTCTGACGGACTCTCAGGCGGCAAGCCTCGTTGTCTGCTGTGTCAGATCTATTTCATCTGGTGGTAATGGCTTTGAGTAATAATAACCCTGGCCTCGTTCACAGCCCAGCTTGTGCAGGGCAGCAGCTTGTTCCGCAGTTTCAATGCCCTCTGCTATAACTGTCATGCCGATAGCGTGACCGAGTCTCACAGACGTATCCACGATCGCTGTATCGTTGATGTTCGTCATCATAGTTTTTACAAACGTTTGGTCAATTTTTAGCAAAGAAAGCGGCATTTCCTTCAGTCTTTCAAGGGAAGAGTAACCGGTACCGAAATCGTCCATCGCAAATTCAATACCGACCTCATTGAGTTGTTGCATGGCTTGTCTGCAGCGAGTGTAGTCTTCCATTACTGTGGTCTCGGTTATTTCAATCATGAGTGCGCCGCCCGGCACTCCAGAGTCTTCTACAATATCAACTATTGCGTGTACAAAATTATCGTTTCGAAGTAAGGCCGCTGATACATTTACGGACATAGTGAACTCGTCGGATATACTGCTGGTGTCACGCCACTCTTTTAGCTGAGCAAGTGCGACTTTAACAACCCACTTACTGATTGCTTCGATATTTCCGCTGCGCTCCAGCATAGTGATGATATCGAGGATAGATTGCTCGGCGCACGCTGGATGAGTACAGCGCAACAGTGCCTCCGCACCCACGAACTCTTCTGTAGATAAAGCAACATAAGGTTGATATACCAGTCTGAACATGTCATCCAGATCATTACATTCGATTAGATCTGCCAGCACACGTGTATTCCTGGCTTTTTTGTGGATCTCAGGTGAGTAGAAACAATAACCGCCCCGGCCATTCGATTTCGCATCGTACAGAGCAAAGTCAGCTTTTTTAACCAACCCGTTTAAATCCAGTCCGTTTGTCCTGTCAATTGCGAGTCCGATCGTTGATGAGGGTTCAATATTTTGGCCCTGATAGATGACCGATTGTGATGTTTTTTCAATGATATTTTCGACAAGTGATTTTGCATCCTCTTCGTTTGTAATAGACTTGAGAAGTACTGCAAACTCATCCCCACCAATGCGTGCGGCAAAGTCTGCTTCTCCGAGACTCTGTTGCAGTCGCTGACTAAATACCTTCAGTAAATAATCACCTGCATCGTGCCCCATTGAGTCATTAACCTGTTTGAAGTAGTCGAGGTCTATGACCATGGCACCCACATACGTTTTACACAGTGGCATGTCTGTGAGAAATGACTGGACACTGTTGCTGAATGCCTTTCTGTTCGCAAGCCCGGTTAATTCGTCCGTGTAGGCGATTTTCTCCAGTGATTGATGCGAGTGCATGATGGACTCACTCATCGCATTGAAAGCTTTGATTAAACCCTGGACTTCAAGCACACCATTGGGTCGCAGGCGCTGATTGTAGTTTCCGTTTTTTAGCTCCTCTGTCGCGCGAAATAGCTGAGTGACAGGCGTTGATATCCGTTTGGCTGCAGCGTTCGAGAGAAGCAAGGCTGCCACAAAAAGTATGAACAGCACAATAAGAGAACCGACTGATAATAAATTGGTCCAGGTGGCAACCTGATCTACACGTTTGCGCATAGTGGCAACCTCGTAGTTAGCAATGGTCGCTAGTTCTTCTTCAATTTCTGCGGCGAGCGGGGCCATTTTGGTACCTATGTTGTGCCAGGCAATATTGCTACGAGACGATTGTCTGGACTCGATAATGCTGCTTGACAATCTTTCAAGATTTTCTATTTGAGGCATTAACGACTCTTATACATTAGACAGTGATTCAAAGTACTGCAGCGCATATCGAACACGTGCCAGTCGACGCCTGTGCTCTGAGGCGTCTGCCTCCTGTCCGTCGACAACGAACAGTCCGAGCGCTGCTTCTGCCTTGGTCACGACAAAACGCAGTGCGAGATAACTTTCTTTCGATCTTCCACTCGGATGATTTTCCTTCAGTCTGATTGTTTCTACATCATTGAGAAATTCTATCTGTTTTGGTACGTATTCCTGGCTATATTCGAGCCGGGCTGGCTCGTTTTCAGGTTGGGATGCAATGGCAATAGTTGCGGCCTGTAGCCTCTTGAGTCTAATGAGTTTGCTATCAAGAGAGCTCAGGAGTATTTGACGTTGATTGAATATTCGGTTGCCTGGTAGAGCGTTTAACGATTCAAACGCGGGTCGAATTTCTTCTTCCCATGCGTGATCAACGTTTTCACGAAAAGACGACTCCTTAAGCGCAACCCATCCCCTGAGGTTAGCCGCGGATCGTTGTGCCCGAGTTGAATGGTCATGGCTGCGTTTGCTGTGGGAATGTTGACTGACTGAATAGACTTGATAGGGTTATTCAGTAATTGCATTGCGACTGCGACGAGCACAAAAGCAATAGCTGCCAACCCGGCTACCCGCAGATGTGATTGCAGAAGCTGCTGGTGTAGCGTTGATTGTTTAGAACCGTGTTTACCTTTTAGATTTAACATTGTTTAGAATATTAAATGGGTAAAAAAGAAGTGCTCTATCTTGTTTAAAAGATGATTGAATAACAGTTGGTGGCTAAACTTAATAAACATAGATTCCCCGGTTGGAAATGTTTTCAGAAAGTGACCAACTCAATCCAGTGTTACATTTTGGCACCACTGGTTTCACCTTGCAGAACTAGAAATCTCTAAAAGTTAGAGGCACAGAAACAAGTAGTATCGTCGTATGAAATAGATTCTTGATATGAAAGATAGATACTTCACATTCGGTTTTTACTGAAAAGCACGACTCATTAGTGTTGGTTATGTCCCATAAGACGATAGTTATATCTATGAAAATGAATGTATGAATAAGAATGCATAAGCACTGGTTATGGTTTGTTTGATAATATAAAAAATATTTAAAAGGTGAGGCTACTTCCAGCGCCAACATTGGGGCAGAAGGGGTTGCCCATTGCTCTCGAAATACTTGGTGAGCAGGGTGCTGGTTCATTTATTTATATTGGAATTCATCAGGGCTTAGTAATTGAGAGACTCTCAATGTTTGCTTCAATTCTGACATTTGGCTGAAGTGAAATGCGACTGCATAGATGCTCATAGTGAAACTTTGCTGTCAGGGTGTTTCACCGCAGCAATACGACTTAAGAGTTATTTTTCTAGCGGAACTTTGGGGGCCTGGTGGTTACCACTCTGTTCAGGTCTTTAACTACTCCAGTTGTTAGACCATCCATGATTTTTTTTGAAAAAAATACAAACGCAATTAGCAAAGGCAACATAGATAAAAAGGTACCAAGCATGATTGCACCCCATGGGGAGTTAGCGATCGACTGCAGTGATCTCAAAGCGAGGGTTAGCACATACTTTTCTGGCGAAGAAATTAAGATCAAAGGTGCGAGAAAGTTGTTCCATAAGCCAATAAACATCACAATACCTAATGTTGCCAATGCCGGTTTTATTAAAGGCATTACAACTGACCAGTAAATTCGAAAATCGGAAGCGCCATCTAATTTTGCAGCATCGAGGATATTGCGGGTAATTGTGTTAGCCATATACTGACGAATCAGGAAAATTCCGAACGCATTCGCAGCAGCAGGAAACCACAGAGCAAAATGCGTATCCAGTAATCCGTAAAATTTGATAGTCAGAAATGATGGGATGATCAAAAGAGTTGGCGGTATCATCAGGGTAGAAATCATTACTGCAAAAACAATATTCTTGCCCTTGAATTCGTAGGCGTAAAAACCGTAAGCGCACATAGAGCAAAAAAAGATAGATGCAAGAGACCCCATAACAGATACAAACAGAGAGTTAATCAGTACTTTCCAATACGGCATGATGTCTAATAGTTTGTTGTAGTTCTCTTGCAAATCATCGCCGTAGAAAAATGGAGGCGGTGAGGAATATATTTCTGATCTTGAGTGCGTCCCCATCAACGCAACCCAGACAAAAGGAAAAATGGTGATCACTATGCCGATAAGTAAAAGGGCATGTAGGCTGAGCTTGGGTATTAGGCGAGTCACTTATCACCTCCCATTCCGGATCGACCGTTGAAATAAAAGTGCACTGATGTTGCCAGTGTTATAAATACAAACAATAACCAGGATATAGCAGCCGCTGGCCCCATCTCCAGCCATTCCCACCCAACCAGATACAGATAGTAAGATGTTGTAAGTCCCTGCTGCGATACGCCACCGCTGTTACCGGCCGTTAACACATAGGGTTCCTCAAATAGTTGAAAGCCGCCAATAATTGATAATGTAACCGCAAAAAAGATGAATGGCCGTATGACGGGTAGCGCCACATGCCATAACTGCTGCCATCCGCTGCAGCCGTCTACTTTCGCAGCATCGTAAAGACTGTTTGGGACAGTCAGGAAACCAACAGAATAGATAACAATATTAAAACCTGTGTACTTCCAGATAACCACAAAAGCTATGGTTGGTTTGATAAGATCTGCATCACTCAACCAACGGATTGGCAGGGCTTCCGGTACCCAGGAAAAGAACCAACCCAGAACGGGAAGTTCAGAAAGCGCTAGTAGCCATTCGTTTAAAATTCCATTTTTTGAAAAAATAGTAAAAAAAATAAGTGATATTGCGACAGTGGAAGTTATAAAAGGAATAAACAGCGTAGCTGTGTAAACGTGCCGCATAGCGCCTTTGAATGTTCTCACCAAACAATAGGCAACAGGAATCGCTATAAGATGTTGCGAAATGCCTGAGACCAAACCCAGCCAAAGCGTGTTATATATAGATTTCCAGAACCACGGATCTTCAAGCGTCAGCTGGTAGTTTTCCAAACCAACGTATTCCATAGCCCCCAAACCGGCGACTGGATTCCATTTTTGAAATGACAGATATAAAGAAAAAAGCAATGGGAATGCGGTAAACAGCAAAAATAACGTGATGAATGGACTGATAAACAGCCAGGGCATGAGCTGCTTTTTCAAAGTGCCCTTATGCATTAACTGTTTCTTCTCAACTGCAGACGGGTAATGAACTTCGTGTTCAGGCATAACAGTCTGTTTACTTATTTAACGGAATTTAAAAGAACGCAGTGAGTAGGGACACTACATACTTCCCCGCATATTGTAAATTCCGTTAACAGAGCGATAGATCTACCTGACTCTACGCCTGATTAAGCGATCGGCATCCTGCAGTGCGGTAAGTATGTCTTTGTCTTTGTCTTCGTCAAGAACTTCGCGTAGAGCCCCTTTTAACACTATATCTTCCGCGATCAAGTCTCCTTTGCGTGGCTGTACCGGTGTTATTTTTTCGGCTATCTCAGCAAACAGCCGGTTTGCCTTCTGGCCCGCCAGAAACTCCATTGGTTCATTGAATACTTCGTTGCTGTACGATGCTTTGAGCACAGGAAATGCGCCTATATTTTTCAGTGCTGAAATTTGTGCTTCTACGTCGGAGGTTAAATATTGAATAAAATTCCATGCAGCTTTTTTGTTTTCTGCCTGTTTGGGAATGGCAAGAAATCCACCACCCCAGGATCCGTAAATGCCATTCGGCAAATTAGACACACCCCACTTACCCACGGTGTCGGGTGCCATCCAGTTTTGTAAGTGACCGATCAACCAGGCGCCGGAGAGTTGCGTTGCAACGGTGCCTTGCTTAAAACTATCGTACCATTCATTAGTCCATGCGCTGATTTCAGCATCAAGACCTTCATCCCTGACCTGCTTGGCAATTGTAAATGCCTTAACGAAGCGATCGGTTGTAATGAGAGAGTTGCCATCGCCATCAAAGTAGTATCCATTTCCATCTTTAACCGTTGTGTGAACAATGGTTTTTGCAATATCGCCAGCGTCGGCAATTAAAAATATATTTTTTTCCTTAAGTTTTCTGCCAAATTCAATGTAACTATCCCAGTCAGTGATTACCGAGTTGACCTCTACTGATACCAAATCAAGCATATCACGTCGGTAGAACATCACTCCCGGTCCGATGTCGTATGGAATGGCGTACTGATTGCCATCGAGACCCTTTCCCTGTTCCCATGCGTAGGGTACAAATTTTTTCGACAGACTATTCGCATCATAACTGGCGTCTGAAAGATTTTCAAAGCCACCCTCGTTGATAAAAGAACCAATAAATCCAACATCCACTGCAACCACGTCACCCGCACCATGACCAGTGGCAAGGTTAATGGTGAGTCTCTTGTGATGATCACCGTGATTATTCATTTGATAGCTAATGCTAGCTTCAGTATATTTCGCCTCGTATAGTGGAATTACAGCATCAAGATGCGAGTCGAGTTCAGGCCAGCCATCGAATCGTACATCGTTGGCATAAACTGTAGAAATCATCGCGACAGCAGCAAAAATGGATACAGCAAATTTCATCTCAAAAACCCCCTAACTCTTAAGAGATAACATTAAGTACTAAATTTTTTTTATAGAATTACGTTCAACTAGTGATGGCTGAAAGATATTTACAAAGTTGGCATTGGGTGTATTGGTTGCAATGGCGTGCGCTAATGCGCCTGAGGCTGCACCTATACTGCCGAGTAGTTGCCTGATAGTCGTAAGTTTTGGATAGACTAAAGACGCAATATCCATATCATCAAAACCTATGAAAGAAAAATCATCTGGTACACGGATACCTTTTTCGTGGCAATAATCCAATGCTCCTGCTGCCATTTCATCACTCATAAAAAATATGGCGGTTATGTCTTCCTTGCTTTCAGAAACGGTCTGCATGCTTTCGCGGCCACTGGCGACAGTAAAGTCACCCTCTATGACTTTCACATTGTTTGTGCAACGACCGTCTTTTTTCCACTGTTCAATAAATCCCTTAAGGCGATCTTTTGCCTCAAAGAAACCCAGTGGGCCGGTCACAACCGCCACGTTTTTATGCCCACACTCATAAAGGTGTGATGCCGCAAGAGCTCCTCCCTGTACGTTATCCAAATACACACACCTTGCTTCGAAGTTTGGTACACAACGATTCATTACAACAATCTGCGGATATTTTTTAAGGAGTTTCGTGAGCTGTGTGTTGGAGAGCTTATCAGAATGCAAGATGATGCCGTCACACTGGCGATCGAGCAACGAGTCTATCGCGCTCAATTCCCCGCTGGCAGACTCTCTGCTGGACTCGGCTATAGCTTTGAAACCTACCTCAAACAGTGCGCGCTCAACTCCATCCAGCATATGTCCATAGTACGGCGAAGAGAATCGGTTGATCACTACACCAATCGTGCTGGACGACTGTTTGACCAGAACCCGTGCTACCGCGTTGGGCCGGTAGCCCAGTTCGTCGATAATTTTCTGCACAGCCTCTCGTGTCTTCGGATCAACCTTTTCAGGGCTATTGACCACTCTGGAAACCGTTGCAATGGACACGCCGGCCCGATTTGCTACCTCAACAGAAGTGGCCATTAAGGTTTACCAATGTGGGTGAAAGTTGCCAAAACAACCAATAACATACTGAATATGCCATAACCGGTTTTAATATGAAAGCGATTTCCATTCTCGCAAATTATCATAGTTATCAATACCTGTGCGTTTTACAACATTTTCAACTTACTTGATCTCGAACACGTAATCGCTAAGCCCGATCACAAAAGGTTTTTTGCATGAAGTGATCAACACGCTGTCTAAGGCGCCAGCAATTCCACTAACGCTTGTGCGGCTCGTGACAGGCTGCGGTCCGAATTTAAAATCAATTCCTGTGAGTAGCTCGTTTTTTGCATGTCGGGAACGTTGAGCACAGCCAGATTATCGTTCAGTTCGGATTGCGGCAGCAAAGCCCAGCCCAAACCACTGGCAGCAAATGATTTTGTGGCTGACATATCCCTCGCTTCCATCACTATTTGTGCTTCTACGCCATTCGTCCCCATGATCCGATCAATGGATTGCCGGGTTGCAGAATTGGGTGGAGGTAGAACAGCCGGATATTCAGCAAGCTCCGTAACAGTAATATTGCTGAAATTTGCTAATGGATGATCCATCGCCGCTACAACCAGCTGCTTTTCAGTGCAAACCCTGAAATTAGTTAAACGCAGTTGGGAGTTTACTACCGGGTTAGGTGTGTTTGTAGAGCACAAAACCAACTCAATCCCACCCGAGTCTATGTCACTCAGCATTTCCTCCACATCAAGAATACGGACATCCATCTCAACGCCCGGATAGCTTTCCCTGTAGCTTTTTAACAACGGTGCTAATCGATCCAGCCCCACATGCTCTATTGCACCAATTGAAAGCTTGCCACCGACCTCCTTGCCCAGAGTGATAATCTCAGTGGAAATTCGAGATACCTCTGCGGTGATTTTACGCGCCGCCGGCAACAGCACTTTTCCGGCTTCGGTTAAATGAACGGTGCGTCCAGCACGGTCAAAAAGCTTAAAAGAAAGCTCTGTTTCTAATGCTGCAATCCTTTTGCTAACCGCCGGTTGTGTTAGGTGCAAGGTTTCAGCTGATCTGGAGAAGGATTTGCTTTCCGCGACCTCAATAAATGTTTCCAGGTTATTGATATCCATTACTACGCCCTCGATGTGTTGAATCCTGGCAATTTGGTGGCGGGTATTCGCTCATAATTGAGTGAATTGCCCTCCAAAATTGAAAGGATTACGTTGTGACAGAAATATTTGTAAACGTTTACATAGGTCAGTGTAGCCGATTGTAATCGTTTACATGAGATTTTTTTGTCTAAAGTTGTCAATACATCACTACTGTCTATTGTTTATTCAAAAATTCGTTTGCTCCCATTTTTTTCGCATATCAAAAAACCTCGCAACGGTATTGCGGGCTTTCCAGCTGGTATCCCGGCGATAAATTGCTTTACTGAAGCGCCATGCCTTCAACCTGGCAGGCCTGTGTTCCGCCGTTCGTAGATATTTCAGGCACTGTGTCACTTGTACCCTGTTCAGATAAGCGTCCCCGGTCATTAAAACGATAAAGCCCGCTGCGATTGCAGCGGGCTTTTCCTGGTAACAGAGCAATTTGAGGTCACCCATTAGCTCTGCTATTTCTGTTTGCGATGAGTCACTGTTGAATTGCTGCTGCAATTCCTGCCGACTGGTCTATTACCTTCCAGGAAGTACCTGTCCAATGATGGGTTGCCTGATCGACACTCCTGTCGACTGATTTCTTTTACATCTGTCGCGAGTTCATCAACAGGTCACTCTATGCATTAATCAATAGTCTCTTGAAGTGACTTTGGAAAACCTGCCCCACACGATTATGTCGGCGATTATGAGCCCGTGTGCGTATCTCATTTAGCTGGCGTATTGCTTTAGATAAATTACCCGCCACTGTTCCATAACCATGGCGACCATATTATGTCCCTGTATTATTGTTCACTTGTGTTTCATCTCATCGTTTACAAGCTGTAGTGCGTTTTTTAAAACCAGCTTTTCCTCATCCAGACCGTGCTCCCGATGTGCATCGCGCAGTTCCTCAGCCAGTTGCTTTGTTTGCCAAGGTTTAGTTATGAACTTGGATACAGTACCGCGATTAACTGCACTAATTACTGTTTCCATGTCAGCCTGGCCGGTAAGAATAATTCTTCGTGTATCCGGGTCGATAGCACGCACCTTATCTAACAGCTGTACGCCGTTCATTTCTGGCATGCGATAGTCGGAAACCACAACTGCTACTTCGTTTTCTTTTAGTAGTTGCAGTGCTTCAGCACCGCTTGTTGCTGTGATTACTGGAAAATCCTCTCGACGCAACATCCGCTGCAATGAGCGCAGAACTGGTTGTTCGTTGTCGACCAGCAACATAGCCTTGAGTGCTTTGTCGCTCGCGTCTTTTATAGCGTCTTCTACCATCTGTCGAGCAGCCGGTGGCAAGTGCTTGAGTACTTTGTGTTCTTCAGCGTGCATAGTTGCTCCAATCCGAATTCTTATTTAATCATTGTTAACTTCAGTGGTTTTCTGTGTTCGCGGGATATCGGCGACGTGGTCGGCATCTTTAGTTTCAGGCGTTTAAGTTTTGAACCTGGCCGCCGTAATTCTCGACCAACAGATTTGCTGTAATCCGATGAATCCGTGTGCTTAAGGGTGCACGCAAAAGGAAAGAGAGCACTATGATCAGAAAAAGTTTGATGTCATTGTTATTGTTGTTTTCCCTTACGTCGACTGCTGTTGCTACCGAGCGTACCCTGACGTTTGGCGTGGTACCGCAACAGTCAGCCAAGAAACTGGCCCGGCTTTGGACGCCGATACTCGCGCATTTGGAGTCGAAAACCGGTTACAAACTTGTCTTTAAAACAGCTAAGGACATTCCCACCTTCGAACGCCGCCTGGCAGCAGGTGAGTACGACATCGCGTACATGAATCCGTATCACTACACAGTTTTTCAACGCGATCCCGGCTACCAGGCATTCGCAAAGGAGAAGGACAAGCAGATCAAAGGTATTGTTGTGGTGCGAAAAGACAGTCCGTTAACAGGTTTAAACGAATTGGCTGATCAGACGCTCGCGTTTCCTTCACCTGCGGCATTTGCTGCCAGTGTATTACCGCGCGCAAGGCTAAGCAGTGACGCGATTGAATACTCGACGCAGTATGTGTCATCGCACGATTCAGTGTACCTGGGTGTTGCACGCGGCCTGTTCCCGGCTGGCGGCGGTGTAGTTCGAACGTTTCGCAATACGGATCCTGAAGTGCGAGATCAACTGCGAGTGTTATGGACCACCAAACCCTATACGCCACACGCATTCGCTGCACATCCAAGATTACCGTATGAAGCAGTTGCCAAAATTCGAGAAGCGATGGTTTCTATGGACACGACAGCTGTTGGTAAGCAGTTGCTCGGGACTGTTAAGTTCAAAGGTGTTGAGCCTGCGACCAATGCTGATTGGGACGATGTCAGAGCGCTTGGTATCGAGCTGTTGGATAGATTGATCAACAGTTAATATGAAAGCCAACAAAACAACGTGTTAGCCAGACTGTGTCGCTAAGGTTAAAGACCATCATCGGCGTGGCCGCAATCGAGGCCGTGCTGCTGGTGTTGTTGATCACAACTGTGCTGCGTTTTATGTATGGCGCTGGTGAGGCGGCAATATCGGAACACGCCAGAACTACGGCGACGCTTTTCGCGACGACTACTAAAGATGCAGTGCTTTCTTTCGATCTTGCATCGCTGGAGAGCTTCGTAGACGAAGTGCTGCAAAACAAGGGGCTGATGTATGCCCGCGTGATCGACAGCAATGGCAACGTGTTTGCTGAAAGGGCAGTTCCTGGTTTTGAGTTGCTACAGTTTCAGGCCGACAGGAATCTAAAGTCGGTTAGCGATGGTGTTTACGATACCTTTGCCGAAATTAGCGAGGGTGGGCGTATCTATGGTCGGGTCGAAATCGGTATATCGACGGCAGAGATAGAACAGTCTCTGGCCGATACTGGTCGCATGAGTGCCTCGATCGCACTTTTCGAGATGTTGCTGGTAGCGCTATTCTCCTATTTACTGGGTACGTATTTAACTCGCCAGCTCCACGCCCTGCGCTACGCGGCTCGTAAAATCGCGACCGGAGATTTTGACCACCACGTGCCGATAAGTGGGCGCGATGATGTAGCCGAAGTGGCGATGGCATTCAATACCATGGTCGACGATCTGAAAGAGGCAGAGAAGCAGCGCCTGAAATATCAGCGTGAGCTGGAGTCGCTGAATGTGGAACTGGAGCAGCGGGTTGAGAAGCGTACGGCGCAGCTTTCAAAAAAGCACGACGAACTGAACATTGCCTACGAAAAGTTAAAAACGACACAGCAACAACTCGTACAGTCAGAAAAACTAGCCTCGGTTGGTCAGCTTGCTGCAGGCGTTGCTCACGAGATAAATAATCCGATTGGATTCATTAACGGCAACCTCGATACGCTCAAAGAATATACTGACTGTTATCACCAACTACTTGAAAACTACGCAGCGCTTGTACAAGCGGTAACGACAGGTAGTAACGACGAGCAAAAGCGGTTATTGGCAGAGATTACAGAGTTGTGCGAGCAGGAAGACATTGATTTTCTGCGGGAGGACATCCCCGATCTGCTGTCAGATTCGATCGATGGGTGCAAACGGGTTAGCGAGATTGTTCAAAGTCTTAAAAGCTTCTCGCGTGTAGATGGTGCGAGTGAGGAATCAGCTGATCTTAACGAATGTGTACGTTCAACGCTGAAAATGGTCAATAGCGAGTTGAAGTACAACTGCGAGATAGTGACGCAATTGAATCCAGTGCCCAGCGTCTCTGGCAATTCAGGCCCTATTAATCAGGTGATCACGAATTTGCTGGTCAACGCGGGTCAGGCAATAAAACAAAAAGGTTCTGCTAAAGGCAAGTTAACCGTAGAGACAGAAGTTGTTGGAATTAATGTCGTGTTGCGTGTAATCGATAGTGGTGTGGGTATCGCGGAGGATCAGCTACCGAACCTGTTTACACCGTTCTACACGACCAAGCCGGTCGGGGAGGGCACTGGTCTGGGTTTATCTATTTCTTATGGAATCATAAAGGACCTTGATGGCCGCATAGATGTTACCAGCACGGTTGGTGAAGGTACTACGGTTACTATTAGTCTGCCGCACTCTGGAAATGAAATGTCTGAGGCTGCATAAATTGTAAAAAAACCTGCACGGAAGTTTCTCCAACACTGTATGCGCATTTTGATGCCGGCAGTCGGAGGTTCGAATCCTTCCGGGTGTGCCATTTAGCTTAGGTGTCTGCAGCTTTATTTAGCTAAACCTCGTTTGCGCACACTCGTCTCTGTTGATAGCAGGGACAGTATCACCACAGATGCCATGATGAGCGCACCGCCAGCAATCTCACTGCCAGTCATGGCTTCTCCCAGAAACAGCCAGACCCATACCGGTGCCAGTACGCTTTCAAGCAACACCAGCAAGCTTACGTCGGCGGCAGGAAGATTTGGTGCGGCACAGGCCACCAGAGCGATACCAAGGCCAATAGAAAATACCCCCATGCCAAGGATCATAAACAGATCATAGGTCGAGACGGCCAAACCCTGACCCGCTGTTAGTGCAAACGTGCCCATAGCGATACTTGCCAGAACAGCACCGAGAAAGTTACCGGCTAACACATCTTTCTTTTTCGATTTACGCGCAATAACTAACATGCATGCAAAGCCAAGTGCTGCAGCCACTGCATACAGATTGCCGAGGGTACGACCCAAATCAACACCTGCACCCACCATTACCAAAACACCGGTCAGTGCGCCTGCAATGGCAATGCAGGTTATATACGTTGGTTTTTCGTTTATAACCAGCCAGCCAAGAAGTGCCGCAAAAACCGGCGCGATGCTAAGAATAAACAGCGTAGAAGCAACTGATGTATTTAACAGTGAAAATATGTAGAAGCAAAATGCAGATGCCATCATCAGGCCAATGAGTGCATCAGTGCGGTCGAAGTTTTTGAGAAATTCGAGAGGTTTGATGTTGCGCATCAGGCAGGCGACTAGCCAGACAACTGCACACTGGGCGATGCCACGAAGTGTCAGGATTTGATATCCGTCAGCATTGTCTATCAGCCGTATCCACAGGCCTGCAAAGCTCATACATACCGCGCCGGCTAATACAGACATCACTGCTTTGCGACGATTCACGTTAGTTTCATTCTGATGTAGATGTGTTTATTTTCTTTGCAGTGAAGTGCAATGCCAGAAGTCCCGTGAGTCCGACAACGGTGGATACTCTTAGCAACAGAGACAGTGATCCCCAGTCCGCCTGACCGCTATCTGTCACCAATAGTGAAAAGCTAAATAGCAATGTGGCGAATGCCAGTCTGCCTGCAAGACTCTGGATAGACAGGAATGTAGCGCGATGCTGGTTTTCGATCAGAGGTGCAGTTGCTGCATTTACCGGTGCGGTGATAACTGCCATCGGGCCGCTACGTAATATGACCAATAACGCTATTAACGGATGCAGCAGTATTGCCATCGCGGCAATAATTGCCAATTCGATTGCGGCTGCACTTAATAAGAGCCGCAATAAACCGATGCGTCGCTGCCAAAACATACTGTAGGTAGAAGTGACAGACGCAACAAGAGCTGTGAGTGCAAAAAGAAAACCGGCTACCAACGGTGCACTTGCGCCTGCGAGCTGGTTTTTATCATCAAGGAGTCGGAGGTAGGGTTGATAAAACTCGTAAGGTATATGTACGAACGTTGTCATGTACATGGTGTAAATCAGCAGCCATAGCAGCAGTGGATTTTTTAAGTAGTTTATGCAGTAGCCAAGCTGAGTAATAAATCCGCTGCCGGAACTGGTTTCGGAATCACTACCAGTGCCATAGCGTGTACGACCGCTGTTATAATTGTCAGGCTCGATGAAAGAGAACACTATGTAGACAGAAATTGCTGCGGCCAGCATAGATAAGTAGTACGGCCATGCCAAATTAAAACTCCCGAGTATGCCACCGGCCAGTGCTGCCGCAGCCGTTGCGGCGAAGCCGTACTTGCCGGCTACCGCTTCTCTGTCGCCGTATTCACTGCTGCGTCCGAGCGCCTGTAGTGATTCATAATGCAGGGCGGTATCGGTGCCGGATCGAAAAGCAATACTTACGGCCAATAGTATTTGCCCGACAGCAAAGCCTGCAAACTTGTCTGATACCAGAAAGCATACATAGGCTGCCAATATCGCAAGGCAAGAAAGCAGTAAAGTACGGCGTCGGCCAACGAGATCGGATAAATATCCTGAAGGAACTTCAGTGATTACAACTGCGATGTAGTAGATCGCTTCCAGCAATAACACCTCGGGTAAGCTCAGGCGTTCGCTGAAGAATAGAAAAAATATCGGCAACCAGGCCATGGCATCGGATGCGGCGCGGTATATCGGGTAGAGCTTGACGTTTCGTTCGGCAGAAGCGATCACTGCGTTTTCCCTTTTGCGCCCGGGCACGGTGAGACATGCAATTGCTGAGGCTTGCTGTCGGTATTCAGTTTCTTCGGTATGATACGACGGCAAAGCTCTGTGGGTGCACAGTTAATACGACTGCTGCCGCAAGTTAGAACGTTAGGTACTTCGCGTTTTTCGCTTGTTTCGCCCATTTACGCCAGGCGCGGTCGATAATAATTTATTGTTTGCGGCAAATATCCTTATAATACCGCCGAGTGTTACAGTATTGATACAATCATTTAGAAAACCATGCGCCACAAGGTAGTTTGATGCCATTTCATAATCACGATTTTGACGAGCGCGATCTCTCAGAAGCGCCGAGGCTTGCGAAAGATTCTCAGCCCCGTGGGTTGATAGTCGGTGGCGTTGTTGCAGCAGCGTTGTTTCTCGGTCTGCTGGCGTACGGGAGTCGGCCCGAGCTCTCGCCGGAGGATATCGTCTCGATGGAGGGTTATGCCGGCGAGCAACCCACCAAGTATATTTTTAACATCCACAGTCTCGACCAACAGTCCTCGGATGACCAGATGGCCGCTGCGCCAGAGAATATGGAACAACCCAGGCTGGAGCAGTCCGGGTTGGCAGAGTCGGCTGAAGCGGAGCAGGAAATTGCCCATCAGGAAATGGCAAAGCCTGAAGTCGAGGTGGAATTGGAAAGCCCCGTGGTAGTGACTACCTCGATGCAGCCAGAGCCAGTAATCCCGGAGCTTGTAACCCGTGAACCAGTAGCACCAGTGCTCGTAACGCCGGAGCCGTCCGTGGCAACTGTAGAAACTGTTCAGTCTCAATCGACTGAAGTTGCAGTGGTGCTACCAATACTACAACCGGAAATAGAGGTGACCGAGAACGAGGTGATCACTAGCGCGCAAACATCAGATCCTGTCGTGACGACGATAGCGACTCGCATAGAACCTCCTGCTTCCCTGTTCGGCACTGTTCAGGAAGAGAGGGTTGTTGCTGCTATGGCTACTACTCCAACAATTGATGAAGCGTCAGACACGGTGGTGGTCTCTTCGGTAGCGGCGATAGAACCTGTGCCGGTGCCATCCGGCAGCTTAACCGCTGTGCCGAGTTCTAAAGGTAAACTGCTGCCGCTGCGTTCTGTACTGGAAGATTTCACAGAGCTTAAAGCGTCACCAACTGCACAATCAAAAACGATTCTTTCACTTGAGCGTGGGGTTGTCGTTACCGCATTTGAGAGGCGCGGCAAGTGGATACATATCGGTACTAACGATGGTTCGTCAATCACCGGATATGTGCTTGAGTCATCTCTCGGCAGGGTAGATACAAAAAACTCGGGATAGGAGCGGAGCTTGCGCGGCAGAAATATGCCTAGCAAGAACGCGCCGCTGTGGCGCGTCCGCAGTAGTGGAGCTTCTGCAGCGTAAGCTCTACGGTCCGAGTTCAATGTCGCCGCTTTTACATGTTAACTGGCAGGCTGGCCAACTACTGACAGGTGATTAGCTACCAGAAATTAGTAGCGAGTAAGCTGCCATTCCTGCTTTGCGCTAAAGTAACCGTTGACATAAACGTCTCGATTCACGGTTAGTGTGTCGGCACTTTGGTTGAACGATACCGTTTTTATTTCATGTACGAGACGAACAGCTGCTCTATCTACTGTTTCCCTGACTTCACCTCTGAGTCTCGTTACCTGACGTGGCGTAAAGACGCGATATTTTTCATCGTATACCAGAGAGTTGGGGCTTGATACGTCTACGCTGAAGTTCCGCAGTCCTCGACCCTGGCCCTGTCCGCCGGTAAGAGTGAAGTCGTTATTTTCTGTATCGGGTGAGAGGTTAATAAGGTCAAGGTTGGTGTATTCCTTCGTGTGTTGTGCAACTTCCAGAATTGAACGGCCGAGAAAGTGTTGAGTGATTTCAGCTTCAACTCTATATTTGTTGTTGCTTGACGGTGTTAATTCGTTTGGGATTATGCACCTGACGTCCAACCCGGTTCCGTGCCATACACCGTTCAGTTGCCCAGCGAACTTTCGTACCTGACCGAGTGTTGCATCATCGAGCAGTGTCGGTTGAATGTCGAAATAATCGCTGCCCTCGCGCGCTTCGAGCGCATCGCCGCATTGAGCAGCAATTGCGTTGCCGCTTGTTGTTGCAATTACCGCCAGAGCAATCGCTGCTGTCCTTGTTGATAAGCTGCCCATGGCAAAGCCTCTGAAAAAAATCAGCTGCGAGCATACTTGAGGGGCACAATGAGTTCTCTGACGCAGTAATCTTAAACGCGATGCAGATCAAAAATATTGAGTGCTGGTCGACAGGTTTTAATTAGATGTTGCTGCAAATTGTGGAGTGACTTAGCAGTTAAGTGCTCTTGTGTAGTAAAGGATGCTGACTGCATCACCATACTCCAAAGCTAATCCCGTTAAACTGGTGCGGTTGTGATGTAACGATGTTCAATAAGTTGTTTATTACACCTAATCAGGACACGGTTCGATGAGTGATGAGTTTAAAGATCGACTGGCTCGTGGCCAATTGACTAATACTGAAGACTATCAACGCATGAAGGACGCGTTGCAGGAAATGAAAAAAAATGATTCCACTGATGATTCCGATAAAGACACAAAGGATTCTCAGGAGTGGAAAAATTGGGATCTGTCGCCGGTGTGGAGTTCGTCAGATACAAATTCTAAAAAGGAAGTTGATGAAAGTATTAGCGCAGACAGCGTTCATCGTGCACTCGATCGGCTGGATAGACGCTAGCGGCTAATCTCGGTAGCTTCGCTTTTTAATACACGCCCGGCGGTCGGACATTGACTGCCTGGTGTATCAACTATTTGTGGATATCATTACTTTCACAAACAGACCAATCAATAATAAAAATGTAATGGTCAACAGAACACCGGCAACAATGAAATGGATGGGTTTGCCTTGTTTGAAATCCCGTTCGCGGTTTTTTGATGATTGAACACCGAAAGCTGCAGCGATTGCACTTTTCAGCACATTGAAAAATCCCGTGCCTTCAGTTTTATGTTTTTTCATGAAATTAGTTGGTGTCACAAATTTAGGATCAGCTTTCGGTATCTGAATTTTTTCCTACAACTGAAAATTTGTCTTTCATTTTAAGCAGGTGTGGAACAGCGCGTCCGAGCTTTAACAGTCGCTCGACTTCCTGCGGTGACAGCTTTTGCAGATCGTGTGACCAGCTTGAGACCATCTCCATCAAATTACACATTTGCTTCATGCGATCATGCGCATGTTCTTCTGCAGTATCTACCGGCTCTTCCATAAGTGTTTGACGCAACAGGGTGAGAGTTGGATCGAGCTCCCGTTTTCTTCTCTCTTCAACCAGCGTGAGTGCAATCTCTATAATATCTTCCGGAGTAGAGAAGTACTCTCTGCGGTCACCGGGCAGGTGTTGCAACCTGACCAGACGCCACGACTGGAGTTCCTTCAGACCCATACTGGTATTGCTTCGTGAAATGCCGAGTGTATCGGTGATTTGATCTGCATTTAATGGATCGCGGGACAGGAACAAAAGAGCGTATATCTGGCCGACCGTGCGATTGATACCCCAGCGGCTACCCATTTCTCCAAAGTGGAGAACAAACGCCTGGACGGATGCGGTGAGCGTCATTTTGAATGCCTGTGGAATGTGGTTTAGTTTGTATCGTGCTGAGTGGGTTACTATACCTTGAGCCGCTATGATAAAACGTCTGGTGCTACTGGTTTACTGCTGCTGGTGTCGGCTTTTTCGGTCTGCTTTCACGACGCAATTAGGTATTTTCCGGGTATTTTGCGAGATTTTGCGGAACCTGACAATAATGGCTTGATTCCTGATCATTTGCCCACAGAGTTCACTGGAACGGGCGGAAACTGCCTGTAATGGAAGAATTATGAGAAATTTGTTCGTCACAATCTGGTTGATGTTCAGTCTGGCTCTGGCCTCACCGGCGTCGGCTGAAAGCAGCCTTTCCCGCCTGTTTGACAAAGATTTGCTGGTAGATGCCGTGTCTGTGGCGGCTGAAACGATGATGGCTGACCTGTTCAATGATAGTGCCGATGACACTGACAACAGCGCAAAGGCTCAAGGCACAACTTACGATCCGCTGGAAAAATATAACCGCTTAATGTTCGAATTTAACTCGCGGCTGGATGCAAAGGCACTGAAGCCAATTGCGGAATCCTACGTAGAGTACACCCCGTCTGTTGTTCGAGCAGGTGTGCGTAATTTTTTCAGCAACGTCGGTGATGTGGGTGTTGCCGCTAATTCTGCTTTACAGGGCAAGTTCGAGCAGGCCATGAGTGATTCGTCGCGTCTGGCGCTTAACTCAGTTGTCGGGCTGGGTGGAATATTCGATGTTGCATCAAAAGTGGAGCTTGAAAAAAACAACGAAGATTTTGGCCAGACGCTGGGTGTGTGGGGTGTGCCGGAAGGGCCCTACATCGTACTGCCTCTGTTAGGTCCGAGAACATTGCGCAGTGCTTTTGGCACGGCACTGGATACGTACCTGCAAATGGAAACGCTTGGTGCTGTCGGTAATGCGTCTGGTGTTGATTCAATTACGGAACTGGTTGCATTGGGTATTGTTGATCAGCGCACCAGTCTTTTAGGGAAAGAAGAGCTTTTGCAGCAGGCAGCTTTAGATCCCTATGTATTTGCCCGTGAATCGTATCTTGCGTATCGCCGCTGTCAGGTAGTTGATTGCGATAAGATTGATTACGTCGCCGCAGATCCGGAAAACAGCCCTGCTGTTAATGAAATGGATTTACTAAATCAGCTGGATGAATTAGACCAACTCGATGAATTAGATGAACTCGACGAGCTGGATGATCTCGAGGAAGAATAGTAGTTTCGCAAGCGCACTATCATGATGTCGCTCGAGGTGGCGGCCGCAGTTTTCCAACGACGCAACAAGTTTCTCGCAGCGCGAAAGAAAAGTGGTCTGTCAAATGCCGGGCAATGGGAGTTTCCAGGTGGCAAAAGGAAGTCTGAAGAGACCTTTGAGGCAGCGCTGATTCGGGAAATAGCCGAAGAGCTCAACGTTGGCATTGAGGTAGGTCAGTCACTCGGTTCCTATACTCACCACACTAAGTCGATAGATATCAATTTGCACTGTTTTATTGTGCGTGACTGGCAGGGGGAGTTTATGCCAACCGATCACGACAAGCTTCAATGGTGCTCGGTAGAGGAGCTTAAATTGGTTGGATTAAGTGCCGCAGATGTGCCGTTTGTTGATCGCCTTCAGGCGTATTTATTAGCGCATGGATCGAGCTGAACTCTGCGAGCTTGTATTTTAAATACGGCTTTCGCACTGAATTATTGTGGCAGGTTGTCCCCGGACGGAATTTCATCAATACCCAGAAAACCAGATGTTTGCCGGTGCCAAAGGCTTGCATAAAGTCCGTTGAGTTTTATTAGTTCGCTGTGCGATCCCTGTTCGATTATCTGGCCCTGATCCATCACAATCAATCTGTCCATCGCGGCAATTGTGGAGAGTCGGTGTGCTATTGCTATAACGGTTTTATCCTGCATTAACCGTGTGAAGCTCTGTTGGATTTCTGCCTCGACTTCGGAATCGAGTGCGGCAGTTGCCTCGTCGAGCACCAGTATTGGTGCATTTTTCAAAAGCACCCGAGCAATAGCTATTCGTTGTCTTTGCCCGCCAGACAACTTTACTCCGCGTTCACCGACTTGCGCATCGTAGCCATTGTTACCGCTCGGGTCGCTTAGCTTCAAAATAAATTCATGCGCCTCGGCTTTGCGAGCAGCATCTGTCATTTGTTGCTCTGTTGCATCCGGTCTGCCATATAAAATATTTTCACGTACTGTTCTATGCAGTAGCGATGTATCTTGTGTGACCATGCCGATCTGCCGGCGTAAACTGTTTTGCGTAACCGTATTCAGGTTTTGACCGTCGATAGAGATACTGCCGGCCTCAACGTCATGAAAACGCATCAGCAAATTTACCAGCGTTGATTTACCGGCTCCGGAGCGACCGACAACACCAACTTTCTCCCCCGGGTTGATAGTGAGCTGCAGATTTCTAAGCACCTGCTCATCACCGCCATAGTTGAACCCGACCGAGTCGAATTGAATTTTGCCGTGCGTGACTTCCAATTCAGAGGCAGCATCACTGTCTGTGACCGCCAGTGGTTTGGACAGCGTATTCCTGCCGTCAATAGCGCTGCCTATATGTTCAAAAAGTGCGCTGAGTTCCCACATAATCCAGTGAGACATGCCATTCAGGCGGAGCGCCAGGCTAATTGAAATAGCTATCGCGCCAATAGTAATGGCGTCGTGTAACCATAATGCTATGGAAGTGGCTGCCAGGCTGAAAATCAATAAAAAGTTAAGGAAGTTGAGGCAGACTTCTATACCAGTCGACAATCGCATTTGTCGATATACCGTTTTAAGAAAGCCGTCCATAGCAAACTTTGCGTAGTCAGTTTCTCGCTCTGTGTGGGCAAACAATTTTACCGTCGCAATATTGGTATAGCTGTCGACAATACGTCCTGTCATCAGCGATCTGGCATCTGCCTGTAGTGTTGATACTCGCTTTAGTTTTGGTATGAAATAGCATTGTGCTGCAATGTAAAGACACAACCAGACAAACAGTGGCACCATTAGAATTGGGCTCGACTGCATAACCACTACCAGCATTGATGAAAAATATACAATGACGTAGACAAAAACATCCAGCAATTTCATCACCGCTTCACGTATAGATAAAGATGTTTGCATTACCTTGGTGGCGATGCGTCCGGCAAAATCATTTTGGTAAAACGCCAGACTTTGCTTTAACAGGTATCTATGCGCGGTCCAGCGTATAGCCATGGGGTAGTTGCCCAGTAGCGTTTGATGATTTAACAGCGTATGCAGTAGTGACACCAGCGGTAGTGCAACTAGTAAAACAAATGTCATCCACCACAGTGTGTGGCTTTCTTCAGCGAAGAAAGTGTCCGGGTTTTTGTCTGCCAGCCAGTCGACCAGTTGTCCGAGAAAGCCAAACAGCATCACTTCCAGTATTGCCATGATGGCTGTTAATCCGGCCAGAATACCCAGCGGTTTTTCCATTCCACGGCTGTAGTGGCGGAAAAATGCAAAAAGATTGGCAGGCGGCGTCGAAGGATCTTCGGCAGGGTATGCAGCGGTTAGTTTTTCAAAAAATGAGAGCATTGCAATGCGACTGAAAGGTTACCGTGCTGGTGTGCCGGTTATCGTCAGAAAGAGTATCACGACTGTGCGGGAAAACCCGATGTGTTTTATCGGGTGGCTCTGCGGTTCCCGGGGCGTTACAGGAATGGCCTAAGTGCCGTCATCTGAACTACACTTAAGGCATATTCTTAAGCTGGCAGTTTTTGCTTTGACTACAGACAAACAGGTGAGCAAGTGACAGGTGACACTCCAGATACCGGGCAGCCGGTACGATTTTTCGACAGCCGCGAGAAGTACCTGCTGTTTGTGACAACCACTGATGAAAAGTGGTCAATTGCACAACGCATCAACGAGGAACTCGACAAACTCAACCCAACACCACCGGCACTGCGGATGTTTGATGCAGGTATGGGTGATGCGACAGTATTGTCGCATGTGCTGCGTGCTATGCATGATCGATATCCGGAAATTCCTTTTCTGGCTGCAGCTAAAGAAATCAGTGTTGAGGATGTACGGCTCGGTCTTGAGAAAATGGCTGATCGATTTGCCGAGCACCCGCAGATGGTGCTGGTAATTACCAATATGCGTTACGCTGAGGCTGCTGATCTTTATCCCGCAAAACCGGAGAAGCAAGAAAACTTTAAGCGCTGGGATATTGCGCTTGAAGGCACGACTGCAAAGCACTTTGATAGTCAGCTGCGCGATCTGTCAGATATTGTTCACGAAGGATGGCAGACTAAACCGAGTCCGAAGACCGGCAATCCATTGTATGTAAACCCGGCGATGATCGTTCTCTACCGTGAAGATCAAAAGTTCGCACTCGATTCAGTAATACCTGATGAAAAACCGCTGACAGATGGATACGATCTGATTATCTGTGCACAACCCTATCGATCCAGAACTCCAGCGGAAAGAAAAGTAAAAACCGTTCTTGCACCTATGGCCGAATCTCTGGCAATTGATGGTCGAATGATTGTCGTGCAATCCACTGGCTATGATCCGGGTATGGAAATCGTTAGAAAGATATGGCCGGATGTAAATCCGTTCCCGACGCCGCGCCACGATATTATTGAAGCGCTGAAAAAAGAACTCGGAGATGAGTCAGCTTTGCACTGTTGTGTTACTGCTGAAGAGAATGCATTGTTTAAATATCGCCTGCACTCATTGCCAGAAGAGATTTCCAATATAGGAACGTCAGCACTGCTCGCAGCCTGGAATGCGGCAGTTTACGTTGCACAAATGTCGGATGATCAAATTGACAAGGCAATGGCCGACAATTCCTATATAGAAGCAACGCGCGAAGTAGTTAGCCGCCATGGTGGTCTGTGGTTTTTGAATGAGTCTTTTGTGATTGCCCGTGAGCCACAGGATGGTTAGCTAAACTCGCTGCATCTCTACCTCCATCTGCTTATGGGCGGGTCAACTCATGAAGTTCAGTCAGGCTGGATACTCTGACGGTGGTCATCTCAGGCCATATTTCACCGTTGTCGACATCAAGGTGCACTGTATGTACACCAGCCCGGTAACCCGATTCCAGATCGAATTTATAGTCGCCAACCATCACGGTGCCAGAGGGTGCCGCCTGCCAGGTGTACAAATGATGATAGATACCGGCAGGATCCGGTTTCGGCGCACAGCTTTCCCGACCCAGAATTGCGTCTTGTTTAAAAAAGCTCAACAGACCCGCAGCTTTCAGGGTTTCTGTGGCTATATCGCAGTCATTGCGGGTGAGGATGCCCAGTGTGCAGCCAAGAGATGTCAGTTGTTCCAATAACTGGTGAGCGCCCGGTTGCTGAACTGCTTTTTTTGCAATTTCCATCTCGATGTCGAACAACTTCTGCATCATTTGCTTTGCTTCTTGATCTGGCATTTTATCAATCGCTTCAAGTATCGGTGTACCACTGACAATACCCAGAGTTTCGCGAATTGCGTCGAAGTCATGAATGGCAATGGTTAGTGTGCCATCCATATCGAAGATCCAGTGTTTGCAGTGACTCAGGTTGATTGTTGCCATGGTTTAAGGTTCACAATGTGCTGCGGCATTTTGGCTGTTTAAGATTCAGGTATAGTATTCGGCCAGAGCCTGAAGTGCCTGCCCGGTGATTTTCGATACGGTGCTTGCATCTGGTGGCTCGTGGTCCCGGATAGCTATGAACTTTAACATTGATGATGATTGCAATATCGGCGTTATCGGCACAGGTCGAATTGCAGACTCACAACTGGTGCCGGCACTTAAGCAGGTGAATGGTGCTAAATTCTGGAGCGTTTTAAGCCGCGATAAAGAACGGGCGTCATCGTTTGCCCGGCAACATGGTGCGCAAGCACAGCATAACGCGTTTGATTCTCTGGCCTCTTTTCTGGCAGATCCGGCACTTGACGCGGTAATTATTGCCACCCCTGACGGACTGCATGCACAGCATGCTATTGCCAGTGCCAGAGCGGGTAAGCATGTATTGCTGGAAAAACCAATGGCAACATCACTTGAGGACGCACAGGAAATATATGATACCTGCGCCCGTGAGCGCGTGAAACTTGCCATTGCTTATCATATGCGCTGGCATGACGGTCATCGAAAAATTGCCAATATGCTGCATAACGGTGCGTTAGGTTCGCCGTATTACGCACGCGCTATGTGGACATGGAAAGCAGAAGACAACAGCAACTGGCGCGCACACGAAGAGCATGGTCGCTGGTGGGGGCTGGCTGGTGTTGGTACTCACTGTGTCGATTTATTGCGCTGGATGTTGTTGCCGGTAAGTGGTGAGGTAACCGGTGTTGCCTCACAGATTGACAAAAGCACTTATGGCGGGCCGCATGATGAAACGGCCAGTTTGTCACTTCAGTTTGGTGACAGTGTCATTGCGGATGTACTGACTTCAGTCAAGTTTAGTGCACCATCCAGGTTTGAACTGTATTGTGCCAACGCGACCGTGATTGCTGAAGGGACACTGGCTACAAACGGTGGTGGCGCAATTCAAATAGACGGTGAGCCACTGGAGTTCGAAGTATGTAATCCGTACATCGGTGAAATAAAGAACTTTGTTGACGCAATAGCTGGTAGCACCCGGGTTGCGGTGTCGGGTGCAGAGGGAATTAGAAATATCGAAATATTGTTACAGGCAGATAGCTAGTTAAACAGCTCTGCTGAGTACTGCGGCGTATTCTTTCAGTAGTGCCTCCCGGTCAACTCCTGTTGCAATGGATTTATTGCTTTTCCTGTTGTTATTTTGGGTGGTATCAATGGTGGTTTTGCCAAGGGATTCATTGTCTATGACAACGTCCAGCGTGCCATTTTCAAGTGTGAACCATTCGGGGTGGGTGACGTAAGACAAAGCCAGTTGATCATGTGGGCAGCAGCCATCAAAGTTAAGCTGTTGCTTGTAGAACTTTATGTAAAAATTTGCCGCATCTCGCAGGAAAGTACCGACGTTCTCTGACTGCTCTGCCAGCTTGTCGAGATAAGCCGGCGAAAAGCTAATTTGATACGTCACATCCAGACCGTGCACAGTCAATGGCCAATCTGCGGTAAATACTTGTTTCGCTGCGTGCGGGTCATTCCAGATATTGGCTTCCGCGTGCGGCGTGACGTTGCCTTCCCGGTGGAATGCACCCCCCATAACGACTACTTCTTTAACCTGGGTTGCAATGCCAGGGGATAGTTCCAGCGCCAGTGCAATATTCGACAACGGGCCGACCGCCACCAATGTGATTTCACCGGGGAATTTTTTAATCAATTCAACAATCAGTTCTGCTGCACTTAGTGATGCCGCCTGCAGTGTGGGCTCAGGTAACTGGATTTCACCAAAACCGTTGGCACCGTGTACAAAATCTGCCACTGGGTTAGGTTTGATATGTAGTGGCGTGCTGGCGCCTGTGGCAACGGGTACTGTTACACTGTTCAGCTCACACAGACGCAACGTGTTTTGTGTGGCAAGATCTACGGTGACATTACCGTAAATAGTGGTTAAAGCGAGTACGTCGAGCTGCGGGTGATTGAGCGCATAACTAAGGGCTATAGCGTCGTCAATACCAGGGTCTGTGTCTATAATTATTTTTTTCACTAAGGGTATTTTAACCCGCCAATGTGTTTAATGTCAGGGAACCTCTGATTAAATGTTCATGTCACTCTGACGCCAGCAATTGATCAGAGGCTCCTTAGGTATTTAAACGACGATCTCACCAGTTTGCAAGCCAATGTGAAGTCTTAAAAGTGCTGCCACAGAAATGCAGTCTGTGATTTCATCAGTCATTGCCATCTGCACAGCCTGTTCAACCGGCAGGCGTTTGATTAGCAGTTCCTCTGTTTCCTCATGCTCCATCTGTCCTTCTGTGAGATCTGTGGCCAGATAGATATAGCCCGTTTCATCGGTGACAGAATTAGACGGGTGAACCTTCATAAGCGTTTGCCAGGTTTTAGCGGTAAGTCCGGTTTCCTCTTTTAGTTCACGTACTGCACCCTCCAGTGGCCGGTCTGCATGCGGTGAGCCTCCCATAGGAATCTCCCATGAATATTCTTCCAGTGCATAGCGGTACTGGCCAACAAGCCAGGTGTGTTGTTCACTGTCCACCGGCAAAATTCCGATGGCCAGATTCTTAAAGTGCACCACGCCATAGATACCGTCGCCGCCGGACGGATTAATGACTTTATCTTCGCGCACCGAGATCCACTGATTGTCGTACACTTGATCACTTGTCCTGGTTTTCCAGGGATTAGCTGTTGGTTTATCCAGAGTTGTCATGGAGGTGCTCAGAGTTTGTTTAGCAACATTGAGTATAGGTTTTACTCTGCAGTCGCGTTAGGGGTTGGTTACTGTTGCAAATTACATGGTTTAGTCTTTATTGTGGATTGATGCTGAGTATTTCAGCATTCTCCATAGACATTATACTGCCTGCCTTTCCGAGCTTAGCTGATAGTACCAATGCGACGTCACAACAAATTCAGCTGATCGTGCCGGTATATCTGTTTGCTATGGGTTTGGCGCATCCGTTTTTTGGCGCGCTGTCTGATCGCGCTGGTAGAAAGCCGGGAATCTATCTGGGTCTGACTATTTTTATAGTGGGCTCCGCTGTCTGTCTGATGTCAGCATCTCTCTGGCAGTTGCTTGCTGGCAGATTTTTACAGGGCTTTGGTGCTGCTTCCGCTGTGGTCATCTGTCGCGCCATGATCAGAGATCGCTATGCGGGTTCAGCACTTGCACAAAACATGGCAACAGTCAGTATGTTTTTTGCCATTGGTCCGGTATTGGCACCGCTGATTGGTTATTTAATTTACGACTCGGTCGGCTGGCGGGGAATTTTTATATTTTTAATTTTGTTCGTGTTGGCTATGGGTGTTGCAACCTATAAGCTACCTGAAACACTTGCAATTGAATTAAGACACAAAGCCGGGTGGCGTGAAATTATTCAGAATTTCGCCTTGGTTTTTAAGCATCCACAGTCGCGGTATTTTATTTTGCTCGGTATCGCCAGTACCTGTTTAATAGTAACTTTCCTTGAGCATGCGCAGGTGTTGTACGCTCAGCTGGGTGCAGACAGCAAACGCTTTGCGTATCTTTTTGCTTTTTCATCCGCAGGAATTATATTCGGCCAGATTGTTAACCATAAATTGATCCGCCATTTTGGAGCAATTGGCTCGGCACGCTGGGGCGCTATAGTAGTAACATTGACTGCAGGTCTGATCATGATTTTTGTATTCAACGGTATGTTGACTGATCGTTTGCTGACTGTACTAATGCTCGTATTTCATACCAGCTTTCTGGTCATTCACGCCAATCTTGCAAGTTTAACTCTTGATCCTCACCGCGAGCGTGCCGGAACTGCAGCGGCAGTATTCGGTTTTACCGGATATATTGCGGGTTCGATGCTGGCGGCATTAGTGACAGCTATAGCGGGAGAGGAGCTAAGTCGATGGTCTGTGTGCTTTTTTATTATTTCGCTAATAATTGCACTCGGGTTGTTAGGCTGGCGGCAACCCGTGTCAAAAACGTAAATACCCGTTACCTTTACTGGTAACGGATGTTTTGTATGATTAACTGTTTAGTCAATTTTATTGGTCGACATAACAAAATTATCGAAATTCATAGTCTGATCTGTCGATGGTGCCCAGCTGATATCATTGCCGCCGAAAAATGTGCTGAAGTAGAAAAGGTTGATACCAATGTTGTTTGTTTTGCGGTATTCGATGTTGTTAAGTGACAGCACTTTTGTACCGTCGAACCACGCTTCGAGAATGCCGTTTTTAGAACCCGGTGTATTAAGTACAACACGGTGCTCAACGCGATGCCAGACCCCCGGAGTGGCAGACACATCCCAGAATTCATCATCACCGTAGAAGTTGCGTTGTGATGCGTGATAAACGTAGTTTTCAAGTATGCCGTCCTCTCGCCACATGCCGCGTGCACTCCAGCCGTCGTAACCTGTTGGGTAACCTCCACCTGTATTGCAGCCGGTATTTGGAGCCTGATTTACATCGGCACCGCACAGACCGGGCAGTTTGCCGCCTTTGACAAAATCGAATCCAACTGCGAATCGAATGTCGTAGGCAACATAGAGTTCTTCGTAGGTTTTAGGTAAGCCCATGCCGAACTGTACGTCTGACAAAAAAGCACTTGAGCCGCCTGCACCGTAACGCCCGGCAGGGTAAGTAACCTGCATAGCGTTGCCATGAAGAGCACCGGTATCGACAATGCTTACTCGACCTTCATCAAAACCGAGATGCCAGAACGGTGACTGCCATTCGTTGTTGAGTTGATCTGCCTGATACAGACCGGTTGTTGAGGTGTCGAAATTCTGATCGTATATAGTGCCAACCTGTGCATTCAGGTTGTTACCATCCGGAGGAATGCTGGCTGGCGTATCGGGATTAACGTAGCCTGCAACTACTTTGCAGCTTTCGTGGAATTCGAATCCCCAGCCGTCACCATCAATGTCCGATGAGGCACTGGAACAAATCTTATGTCTGCCGCGGTAAAGCCCATCGATTATTTCAGGGTTTGTTGTTTCGGAAGTGGTTGTAACGGCAGGTAAAGCCTGCGGTGCTACCGGAGTAACTACATCTGGCGTAAGAACTACAGCAGGTGAGGTAACTATCGTTGTAGTCGTTTCTTCTGCAGTTGGAATTTCCGGTGTTGGAGTTGCTGCTTGTGGCGGAGTTATCGGTGCAGTTGGAGTTTCCGTCGGCGCTGCAGCTTCAGCCTGGCTTGCGCTTGTCACAATACAGCTGGCGTGGTTTTCCCAACCCCATCCGTCACCGTCAGAATCTGCGGCGGTGCTTGAACATACCGGTCGAGAATCTGATGATTGAGGTGCGGATTCCTGCTGAGCTGGCGGTGGCGAATCCACTTCCGCAGTAGCTTCTGAAATACTTGCTGTGCCGTCAGTCACAATGCAGCTGCGATGGTTTTCCCAACCCCAGCCATCGCCGTCAGGGTCGCTGTTTGCGTACTGGCAGTTGGGGTCGGCAGCATGCACTGATGTAGCAGGCAGTGGCAGTGCGAAAGCCGCTGCTAGCAGCGAATATGTGGCGACAGATTTCATCTAGGGTGTCCCGGGGTAAATATTGAAGTCGTCGGTGAGTGCGCTGTGGGTAAAAGCTACTCGGTGGACGGCTCGTTAACAGGTAGAGAGATCTTAGGACACAAATTCAGTAACGATACCTACCTCGTTAAAGTATGACCGACGGGTAATGCCGAGAATTTTTCCGGGGTTTGGGCTCGGAGTGAAATCTGCAGCTTCCAGTGGCGTTGCTGATATTTTCGATTTTGTCTACCCCGGTGCCTGCCAGCGGGTGACCTTTTCGTTCGGGTCCGGGCGCTTGCGTTCATCTGGTTGTTGTTGCTTTTTGCCGATGTGAATGAAGCCTGCGATGCGATCAGAGCTCGGGTTACCGCCGAGTGCGGCTATAACATCCGGGTCATAAGCCGGCCACTCGGTTAGCCACTGAGCTGCGTAGTCGAGAGATTGTGCGGCTATTAAGAGTTGTGCACACACGGCGCCTGCCGACAGCTGTTGCTCCCAGACCGGTATCTTGTGTGGCACGACCATACTGCATAAAACGGTAACAACAACTCCACTGCGTTGCATGCGAGTGGATTCGAGTGCTGTTTGAACATCGCTTAAAGGTTCGTCAGCTTTTGAGATGGCAGCTTTCAATATGACTTGTTCGTCGAACTGTTGCCTTGCTTCACCTTCGAGGACCACAATTTTCCAGGGTTGTACGTTTGAGTGATCAGGTACGCGCAAGCCGCAGTTGATAATGTTCTGCAAATCCTGCTTGCTCGGTGCTTCCGGCACCATTTTTTTCGCAACAACTGAGCGTCTTTTTAATAAAAACGGGATTACGCTGTTCGACATATCGGTATCTTCTGTGGAGAGATCAGCAATCATACTGCGGCGTGTAGTTCAACACATCAAGTGCTGTAACCACCAGCTACAACTGGCGGTGATTTGTAAAGCTGTTACGATTGGCATCGCATGCGGCAGTGGTTTTTAGATCAACGGTGAAGCACATGGCTGGTAAGTATCTGAATCTGGATAGTATCGATGAGAATTGGGCGGCAACTGACATAGCAACTCTCTTGTTTGTGCTGCAGGGAGATGAAGTACTGCTGATTCGGAAAAAGCGTGGCCTTGGTGCCGGTAAAATCAATGGCCCGGGTGGCAAGCTGGAGGCCGGCGAGACGCCGCGTCAGTGTGCTTTGCGAGAAGTGCGTGAGGAGCTGTGTATCTCGGTGCTGGATACAGCGGCCTGTGGTGAACTCCGATTCCAGTTCACCGATGGCTATTCAATACATGTGCATGTATTCACCAGTACCCGATTTGAAGGTGAGCCAACGGAAACGGATGAGGCAATCCCGCTTTGGTTCAAGCGCTCTGAAATACCCTATGGTGAGATGTGGGCGGATGACAGGATCTGGTTGCCAAGGGTACTGGACGGTGCGAAGGTGAATGGTAAGTTTATTTTCTCCAACGACATCATGCTCGGGCATGAAGTGCTCTTCGAGTAAACCGTTTACCAGTCTGTAACCAAAACAATGCATGTAATTCTGTCGCTTATCGAAAAAATCCCACTGGTTGTGCTGGGTGTCACAACACGCTGCCAGCCTGGTCGTTTGAAATACCCGGCTGTTTGAAATACCGGGCCTTGTGAAATATGAGGCAATTTGAAATCGATCTAATGGCCGGCCACAGGTGCGACTGTCTGAATTGTTAGGAACTTTCCCTTTATGTGAAGTTCCAGTTTGTGGTTGTGTCGGGTACGATACCTACCTTGGGTAGAACTCTACCCACCCGCTATCAATTTATAACCGCTTATGCAGCAGATACCGGTGCCGTCAGGGCGTATGGTTCAGCTCGCAGGAATGTTATCTAAAACGGAAACACCATGCGCAAACTTTTACCAGTCATCGCTTTGGGTTTGTTGTTCTCAACTGGCACGAAAGCGTCGGGTTTTGACCTCTCGTTCAGTAACGAATCACTAAACCTTGAATACCTGGCACCGGTGCGAAACTTCACACGCGGAAATCGCGGTGGACAACTTGAGTCGACAGGTTTGCTGTCGATCGGTGCTTTTTATAACGAGCTCGATGATATTGTCGGTCACGTCAAATTGGTTGCAGTAGGCAATCAGACAACAACACGCATACCTTATCAGCTGGAGTTCGGGGTCAAAGGTTATGTCGGTTCGGTAGAGCAGAACGACACAGACGTCGGGGCGCTTGCGATCGGCGGTGGTATTAAAGTTCAGAGTCCTGCCAGATTTAATCCGATTGATTTTAAAGTGGAAGGCTTTTTTACACCGGGCATCACCACATTCGGCGATACGTCCTCGCTGCTCGAAATTACAGCACGTGTCAGCCTTGAAATTGTCCCGGCAGCGAAGGCATTCATTGGATACCGATTACTGGAAGTGGAGAACGATGACACCAATGCCACGCTCGAGCTGGATGACAACGTGCATATAGGTATCCGGTTGCAATTCTGATTCAGCATTTGCAATTTTGATGTAACGTACAGTCCGGGTATTAGTCTCGGACTGATATCGCAATACCTCTCTGACATTCTCCACTATAGAACGGTAAACTGGCAACAGATCAAAAACTGAATTGTTGCCATGACCACCAATACTCCTCCGTTGCCTCACATGGGTTCTCTGCTCGATGTGATGGCTAAGCTGCGTGATCCTGAAAATGGGTGTCCGTGGGATATTGAACAGTCGTTCGACACCATCGCGCCCTATACAATCGAAGAAGCCTATGAAGTTGCCGATGCAATAGCCCGTAAAGATATGCAGGGTTTGCGCGAAGAGTTAGGCGACTTGCTTCTGCAGGTAGTCTTCCACTCTCAGATGGCGAACGATCAGGGTCTGTTTGAGTTTGAAGATGTGGCGCAGGGTATTTCGAACAAAATGATTGAACGGCATCCTCATGTGTTCGGTGAGACCGTGTTTGACTCACAGGAAGAGCAGAAAGCCCATTGGGAAATGTTGAAGCAGCAGGAGCGCGAACAAAAATCAGCTGAGCCCGTGTCGGCAATTGATGGAGTAGCGTTGGCTTTGCCTGCTTTAACTCGCGCTGAAAAAATACAAAAGCGCGCGTCACGGGTTGGATTTGACTGGGATGAACTGACGCCGGTGTTAGATAAGATTGATGAGGAATTGAATGAGCTTTGGCAGGCGGCTGCGAGTAAAGATGAAGATGCGATCGAAGATGAGCTGGGTGACTTACTGTTTACGATAGCCAATGTCGCGCGGCATATGAATGTGGATCCGGAGCAGGCGCTCAAAAAGGCCACCACAAAGTTTGAGAAAAGATTTAAATCAATTGAAAGAGCTCTGGACGCTGAAGGTAAAGTCATCTCCGATACCAGTGCTGAAGTGCTGGATCAACACTGGCGTCGCTCAAAAGTTGAAGTGCCGTAACGGGTGTTTTAAAAGTGGAGGTTTTCAGGTGACAGGGTCCTCCTTTGAATAAAGGGTGGCAGCTTGCATTGCTGGCGTTATCGATATTTATTGGTATAGCGTTTCCAGCGCTGGCGGCCTTATTTAAGCCGTTATTGCTGCCATTGATATTTTTACTTTTTCTGTCTGCAGTGCTGCAGGTAAGTTTTACTGATGCCACGCATGCGGCTGTTGGTCACCATGCCAGCTGGATAACACTGGTGTGGCAACTGCTGGGTTTGCCAATGCTGTGCTTTGTATTGCTAAAGCCGTTTCTCTCGGAAGAATTGCATTTGTTCGCTGTTGTTTCGATGTGTACTGGCTCTATTACCGCCACTACGGCGCTGTCGCGCTTGTTTAATCTTAATAGTGCCTTGTCGCTGGTGGTAGGGTTGATTGGTGCAGTGCTTATGCCGTTGCCACTATATGTTTTTCTGCAACTCCTGTTGGGTTCAGACGTGTCTCTTGATATAAATGCCTACAGTGTCCGTTGTATCGTGTTTGTTGTAATACCTATTGTGGTTGCGTACGTAATTAGAAAAATAGTTAGCCCGGAAGTGGATGGCTGGTTGCAAAAAAAAATGCCCTCAGTGGCAATGGTGCTTCTGGTTTTTTTTGGCGTCGCGGTAATGGATGGGGTCACCGAATTGATGTTCAGTGACCCGTATCGACTATTGTCGTATCTGGTTTTGGCTTTTGCTATCAGTATTGGTGTGCAGTTGATCAGCTTTTATGCTTTGTCTTTTTTAGGTCCACAGGATGCAACAACCGGAGCTCTTTTGTGTGCTTACCGGAATATGGGATTGGTGGCGGCAATAGCAGGATCCTCCATCGCTGAATCATCTATAGGAGAGGGCTTTTTTATCTTTCTGGGTGTGTGGCAGTTACCGATGTATATACTGCCGCTGGTGCTGCGAAGATATTACGAGAAACGTAAAATAATTTAGTTAATTCTTATTGGCGTGTTTTTACCAGTGTTCGAAGCATCTCCATATACTCCTGCTGATCCGGCTCCGTGTGATCTCGCTGTGCCTGCCATAGAATCTTGCCCAATGGCTCCATCATGTGATGCTCCATTTCGTGGCTGTCACGGTATCTGAGTAGAAGTTTGCGGGTAAGGTCTGTGATACCTGGCGGACGGTCCGATGCTACCTGTTCGCGTAGTGCGATATGCATACCCATATGCAAAAACGGATTAGTTGTGCCGTGTTCCGGATAGAACTCCGAGCTAATAGCTGCATCTTCGTTTGCGAGGAGTGGATGATATTCCGGATGATCACGAATGACATCGGCTATCAGCTCTTCGAGTGGTTCTAAAGGTTCACGGCGATTAGCTTTTTGCCAAACCTCAAGATACTGTCGACGGAGCTTTGTACGATCCTGTGAAAAAATCATTGCAGCATTCAATCCGGTGCATGGGTCATGTGAGAATTCATGTTTTAACGGCTAAGTATTACTGGTCAGGTTTTTTAGGGCCAGCAGTAAGCCGAATAGAATAAACGCGCCGGGCGGGAGTATAGCGAGCAGCAGGCCGCGGTAGTTGTCACCTAGATCGATTAACGGTGCCATCGGTGCTGTGGCAAATAGTAAATGTGCGTCTGCCAGTATTGTCCCGTGGCCTATTAGTTCCCTGATTGCACCTAGAACAATTAGTACTGCTGCAAAACCGGCACCTGTTGCGAGGCCGTCAATGGCCGAATCGAATACCGTATTTTTTGCAGCGAATGCCTCGGCTCTGGCGAGAATTGCGCAATTGGTGATGATCAGCGGTATAAAAATACCAAGGCGTAAGTACATGTCATGAGCATAGGCATTCATTAGTAATCCAACCATGGTGACAATGCCGCTGATTATGATTACGTAAATCGGAATGCGTATCTCTGGCAAAATAGTATTCTTTGCAACGGATACAAATATATTTGACATCAACACGGTAAAAGCTGTGGCTAACCCAAGGCTCAATCCGTTGATTGTTGTATTGCTAACGGCAAGTAACGGGCACAAGCCGAGCAGCTGCACCATGGCTGGATTGTTTCGCCACATGCCATCTGCCAGTAACGTCTTCCACTCGCGGCTCGCCGTTCTACTTTGCGGCGCACTGTTGTTGGCGATTTCATTCATGAGTCAAACAATTGGTTTTTTGCATTTCTGAAAAACAGCAGCGTATTCCTGACCTCGTTAACGACTGCTCGCGGAGTTACAGTCGCTCCGGTGAATTGGTCAAAAGCGCCGTTTTGCTTTCTTACCGCCCAGCGAGATTCTGCCGGGTCTGCAAGGCTTTTTCCGTCAAAACTTTTTATCCAGTCGGAACGCGATAATTCTATCGCATCGCCGAGGCCTGGTGTTTCGCTATGTTTGGTTACACGTACACCAGTAATGGTTCCGTCCTCGAGGATGCCAACAAGCAATTCAATATCACCTGAATAACCATCTGTTGCGATGCCGGATACAATAACTGCTACTGGTCTGTTGCCAATTTTGGCTATATAACAGATGCGGTTTCTATTACTGGCTTTATCGAACAATACCATCGTATGTTCTTCAAGCGAATGATCGTACCACTGTGTGGGCAGCACCTGCGCCAGTGCTTTTTGTCTGTGTGCGGTTTCGTTACTCTCTATGCGATTAACTGTCACACATTGGGTCAGTGCAAGAACAGATGTGACCAGTAGTGCAAAACCGCCAAGCACCAGGCTGTGTCGGTTGGCGGATACCATGCGCCTGCTCTGCTTCATGATCCTGAAGTTTCACGGTTGAGGAAAATGTCCAGTCGATCTATTGCAGGGACTGTACAGTTAGCCAATAGTACGGCAAATGCGACAGCGTCAGGATAGGCCCCGTATGCACGGATCACATAGACAAGTAGTCCGGTCAAAGCAGCATAGATAACCCTGCCACGGTTGCTGGCGGCAGCAGAGACGGGATCCGTGCTGATAAAAAATGCACACAACATAGTTGCACCGCCAAACAAATTGACTGGTATTGACAGTGGGGTATCGTGCAATAAATTGTGCAGCAAAGTGGCCAATAGCAGTGTACCGAGAAAGCTAACTGGTATATGCCAGTTGATAACCTTCCTGTTCAGCAACCACAAGCCACCGATAAGATAGGCAAGGTTTATCCACTCGCCCTGTCGAGCGCCAAACCACCCTTGTGTCTGTGCATCTATCTCGGTAGCAGTCAGGTTCTGGAGATTGAGCGTTCTATGCTGGTCCAGCGCCGTTGCACCGGTCAGTGCATCCCACTCAGCTGTCGTTAAGGACATGTTAGCCAGTCCACCATTGAAACTTGCCTTTATTGCATTAGACAAAGGAACCGAAAAACTATCGGGTTGTAACAGCCATAGACTCAGGTCGGCTGGAAAACTAATCAGTACGCAGGCGTATCCGACCATTGCAGGGTTAAACAAATTGCTGCCAATTCCGCCAAAAGCGTGCTTTGCAAGCAGGATCGCAAAGCCCGTTGCGATAACGGGTATCCACCACGGAATAAGTGGTGGCAGACAAAGCGCGATAAGAATTGCAGTCACCAGGCCTGAGTAATCTGCGAGGGCTGCCTGTGGTGGTCGATGGCGAAGTTTTTGTGCGGCGGCTTCAAATACAACAGCGCTTACTGCCGCCAAAAGTATATTGATGACACTGCCCCAGCCGTTTTGATAAATAAAAACTAAAATGCCTGGAATCAATGCCAGTAGCACCAGTTTCATCGTTGCGGATACAGATGCCGGACCAGGGTTATTGATTGATGTGATGGCTGATCCGGTCACCTCGATGCATCCCGTGGATTGTTTTCCGGGCCGGATGGCTTTTTGTTTTTACGGCGAGTAAGTGCCTTGGCAATCAGTGCTTTTTTGGCTGCGCCTGTTTTGTTGGTGTCGGCAAGGTTAGCTGTTTTCTTGTCAAGTTCTTTTCGTTGCCTTGATGATTGATCATTAAGTCGTGATAAACGTTTTTCGTACCTGAGTTTGGCAAGTGTCGCTTTATTCTGCTCGGCTTTCTCTGCCTGAATTATTGACATTGCGTTGTTAAACGAACTGGCTAGCGGGATATGGCTCGGGCAGACTGCGTCACAGCAAGCGCATTCTATACATCGATCAATTTTTAGCTCATTGAGCGCCGCTGTATTGTGCGGATGTGAATGCCAGTGCAATTGTTGTGGATAAAGATTTTCAGGACAGACATCAGCGCATGCGCCACAGCGGATGCAAGGCAGGGCTTCCAGCGTTTTTTCAGGATGAAGAATCAGGCTGTTGGTATGCTTGTTTATAAACTGATCGCCAGCGATTGCCTGACCCATCATTTTACCACCCTCGATAAACCGGTCACCTGCTGCGAATCCAGCCAGTTTCAAGACGTGTTGTATTGGTGTGCCCAAACGAAGCTCATAATTTGCTATCTGGTTATGCGATACCACGGTGACGATGCGGGAAATTAGCGGCTGTGACAGTTCTGCTGCGCAATACATTGAGTAACAGGTGGCTATGTTAAAACATATCGCACCATGGTTCTGCAAAGAGCCACCATAACCTGTACAAAGCTTAAACAGTGTTTGCTCCGCTCCACTGGGATAGATGGCGGGTACGCAAATCAGCTGAATGTTGTTCGGCAGGTGTTGTCTTAGCTGTGCTATTGCTTCAGTTTTATTTTCTTCGATGCCAACAATACAATTTTTTGCACCCGTTGCTCGTTGCGCTATTTGTATTCCTTTCACTACGTCAGCTGCTCTTTCCTGCATAAGTGCTTCGTCGCAATAGATTGCCGGATCACACTCGGCGGCGTTTATTAGTAAGGTGTCAACGCTCAAACCCGCCTGAGTTTTTTGCAGCTTTTCAAATACCGGGAATGCGGCACCGCCAAGGCCAACAAGCCCCATAGACTGAAATAGAAATTGATAATTCTCAACAGGTGTTTTTTGATATATAAATTTTTCGTCCTTGTGATCAGATTTTATTGTCACGGAGCGTGCATCGATTGCGGTAACCACTCCGGAAAGTGATGCGTGGCTCATCACAGTATTTTCACAAGCCTCTGCCATTGGTTGCCCGGTCAATACACGTTCGCCAGCTGCTATTGTTACGGTTGAATTGTCGGGAATGCTGATTGTTACCGATTCCGGCAGGGGTAATTGTTTGATGGCACTAAAGTGCTGCGCTTTGAAAGATAATCCTCCGTGTATTTTTTGGATGCTGGTGTTCATTGGCTTGC
>CAZYRP010000015.1:0-47027 GCA_964649465.1 uncultured Granulosicoccaceae bacterium
AACGGCGAGACAGTCACAGGGGGATCTGTCTCGCCGAACAGGGGGTGGTACTTCAAGTACCACTTTATAGACTGCACTCTTAATGCTTTCTGAATTCTACTTTGCGTGCACCCTGTTATAGATCTGCCAGGCAAAGTTGCATGGCAGAAATTCTAAATAAAACCTTAGAACTGCCAGTGGCGGCGACCAAAGTTTCGGAAACCACGCAGGTTATGTGTGTCTTCCTGATTAACTTTCTTGCGGTTTGCTATAAACGGCCCGGGCAGTTCACGTCCGTAGTAAGTCGGTGCTGTAAAAGTTCCCTGATTCTGAGAATGTTTTGCCGGTGAAAAACTCTGGCAACCGGATAGAACCACAAGACTTGTGGCAACGACGGCGAAAATGGTGATTTTTTTCATGCGACTCTCTCAATCTGTGTGCAATTGGCACACTTTATACGGACTTGGCACTGGGGATTGATAGAGCATCGTCACAGTTTGCATTGGACCAACTCTATGCAAGTTCCATAAATGAGCGAAACAGGGTTTTTTTAACGGCGTTTGCTTGTTTTGAATCCTGCGTTTTAGGTTGTTGAGATGTTTTGCCAAATTAATCACACGTGTTGGCCAGCGCTTTGCAGCGTATCTCGGACGGTGACACACGCCGTGCAACTACGGGGTTTCATAATCCGTGATTCAAATGCCAGGCAATGCCAAAAATCAACGAGAATCTGATAGCGCACTGATGATGGTGTTCGCCGCTGGAGACTATGAGGGCTTTGAGGTGCTGTATCGCCGTTACAGCGGTTCTATCTATCGGTTTTTTTATTTTGGTACTCATGGTGACAGATCCCTAACTGCAGAGTTATTCCATGACGTTTGGATGACGGTTGTACGCGGACGCATTCGCTACACCAAGGACATAAATTTTGCGGATTGGTTATATCATTCTGCCTGGGCACGATTGCATGATCATATCCGGTTGCACTCACTGGAGCGGGAAACAGAAGTGCAAAGGGTGACTGCAAAAGAGCCAAAAGTTGTCAGCATTGCGTCGAGAAACCGTGCAATGACTGAGCTGGATGATGAAGAACCGGAAGATCAATCTGATGTTACTTTTGCAGCAGGTGAATTCGAAAATGAGTTAATGGCGTCTGCGCCGGATACTGCGATGTCGGAAACCTCCTTGTTAGATGCCATAGAAAACCTCAATCCTGAACAAAAAGAAGTGGTTTTACTTCGGTATTGCTTTTCAATGACAGTACAGGATATTGCGGACTTTATTGATGTTAGTAAGGCAACGGTAGATCGCCTTGCTCGTGAAACTGTGAGTGCATTGCGTCAGCATGTATCAATGCAGCAAGCCAAAAGTGAGCAGTTAAATGGGTGAGGTTATCAGTATACGAAGATCAACCGATGATGATCTGTATACGCTATTTAGTGATACATGTCCTGAAGTACCCGATGCAGTTGATGAAAAAGTTCACCTTGCAGCGACAAGAGCGCTGGGTGGAAGCGTAGATAATCCGTCTCAACCCTCGTTTAAAACGGTTTGTCTTGTAGTCGTCGGTGCTTGTCTTATTGGTGTTGCTCTGGTCAGAGGTGTGACTGATCGCTGGAACATTGCGGTAGATTCTGCAGCTAAGTATTCAGTTCAGGCGAGCAGCCTGAATAAAGAGGCAGTCCTGAGTGCCGCCCTGCCACTGGACAATAGCAGTGAGAAAAGCTGGCGGCGGTCGCGAGATGCATGGGCAGAGTATATTGCTCGTCTTGAGAGGGATCCGTTTTATCAACACGTGCGACAGGAAAAATTGCACTTTGAAGCGCGGTATCCAACTAAGCGCTAGGCGCGGTATTGCCGCCACAATATATCGTTGAACCTCAATTTCGCGTTGCTCTATGAGTAGACCTGAGATTGTGATGGTTTAAGTTCAACGGAATATAATGTTTGCGCAAGAGTGTTTGCTGTCATAATTCCTCCGCGTAAAACTGGCTATACGGGCTTGTAAATTATTCGACTGGCCCTAACTTAGCAAATAATTAGCGGTTTTTTCCGGATAAGCACTGAGCACTGAGCAGTGAGTCAACAGCTGTGAAGCTTGTTCGGGGAGAGCATGGATAGTCAGGTGAAGCTGTCTAAGGAGCTAAACTTTTTTCTATATTGGTCGAAACAATGGCGTGAGAAGGTAGCCTGAGGTGCGGTATCAATCAGAGAGTCTGATGGCGTCCGGTGGGTTTAGAAACATGATCGGAAAAATAGTTTTTGGCATAGCAACTTTGTTGTTCGGCGCATCGCTGTTTACGGCAACTGTGACGTTGGGCGATGCGAAAAGTCTTTCGGGTGTGCAAACGTTCTTCTCTGCACTGCGCTACGGTACAGCAGGACTTTTTTCGTCTGCATCCATGTCAGACATTATTTCTTACTTCATTGCGCTTATGTCTGCCGCTGCCAACTTTGTGTTTATTTTTTGGGCGATGCTGGTGTTTTCACCAACTAAAGTCACCTCTCTTAAGTGGTTTTGGTGGATTAGTCTTATATTCATTCTTGCAGCAGCTTATATGGGTATTTTAATCACGCTCGACGACAGAGCTGTATTGAAGCCCGGCTATTTTCTATGGCTGGCAGCTCTGGTTTTAATGTTCATTGCACCAGTTGTGTCGAGGATTGAGCGCAAACGCGAAGTGATGCTGGCGCGTTTGGCAAAGCGTCTCGGCCGGACTAAGAAGACTCTCGCTCGCTAAACTCCAGGCACTAGCTAGTGCCTATCCAGAAACAGCGCTACTGCGGTCGGCTCACGCAACGCGAACTTTCACCGACTACATGTAGTTACTTAAGAATGACTAAGCGCCCACAAGCAGTAGGAAAAATTTCACGCACGTGACCGAGCCTCGCTACGCCCTGTTTCTGGATGCGCACTAGCTAAAGACTTTGGTCTGCTTAGGACCATAGCGCATTAAAGCCAACTATTGGTTCAGGATTGGCTTTGTTCAAAACCGGGATGTGCTAAAAAAGCTGGCTCGCTCAACTGTTTGCACTGTTGGCCTAAAAGGCTTCGGGTGAAATTGCTCGATACGGGAATATGCCGTTCAGACTTCTACTTGTGTGTCAGTGCGGTCCTCGTGACCAAAGACTTGCAGGTATCTTTTTATTTCTGAATCAGGACCGGTGGCTTTGGCAAGGTTATCTGACAATTTAACGGTTGGCTCACCATTGGCTGAGGTGAGTTTAACAACCAAAGAGAAAGCACTGAGGTTGTTGTTTGGATACGGGGCACAGTCACGAAAGTCGTTGGTGAGATTAGTGCCCCAACCAAAACTTGTCCTCACCCGTCCGTCAAAGTGGTGATAGGTTGATTCAATAGTATCGATATCCAGCCCGTCTGAAAAAATGATCAATCTATCCCTGGGGTCGACGCCTTTCTCCTGCCACCAGCTGATAATTTCTTCACCGCCTTCAATGGGTTCTTTTGAATCTATTCGGAAACCCTTCCAGTCTGCTACCCAGTCTGGTGCATTCTGCAAAAAACGTGTTGTGCCATAGGTATCGGGCAGCACGATTAGTAAATTGCTGTCGTAGGTTTTCTGCCAGCTTTCAAGTACTTTGTAAGGACTGTTGGCCAATTCTTTATCGTTATTTGCGAGTGTTGCAACTGCCATTGGCAGTTCATGTGCGTTGGTACCTATTGCCTCGAGGTCATGATCCATCGCAAGCAGTACGTTGCTGGTGCCGGTGAAGTTATTTCCCAGCCCTTCTTTTAATGCATCAACACACCAACGTTGCCACAGGAAACTGTGTCTCCTGCGAGTTCCAAAATCGGCAATATTAAGGCCAGGTAGTTTTTTAAGTCGTAAAACTTTTTCCCACATTTTGGCTTTAGCGCGCGCATACGTCACATCAACTTCAAAGCGACCCATGCCACGCATTGTTGCGCGCGAGCGTAGCTCACTGATAATTGCTAATAGCGGGATTTCCCACAGCGAGGTTTCAGCCCAGGTACCGTGAATATCTATGATGTACTGGCCATCGCGTTTTGCGAGTTCGAACTCGGGCAGCTGGTATTCTTTTAACCATTGTAAAAACTCTGCAGTAAACAAACGTTCTTTGCCGTAAAAGGTATTACCTGCAAGCCAGATGCTTTCTTTTTTTGTAAGCCTGATAGTGCGTGCATGTTCCAGTTGTTCGCGTAATTCAGCTTCATCGATATCATCTGCCAGCCTGACGGTTTTACTTCTGTTTATCAGTGAAAAAGTAACCGGAGTGTCGCGCCACTCTCGATGAATGGTTTGCAACATCAATAGTTTGTAGACGTCGGTGTCCAGTATGCTGCGAACAATCGGATCCATTTTGAACGTGTGGTCATAGACACGCTTAGCGATATCAATATTTGCCATGTGTTATTCCGGTGCTGCAAGGGTTTAGATGCCTGGCCGCATTATTCATGAGAATTCTGGTGTCGAACAGACCGTCCGTTATTTTTAGAAACAAGATAACTTACCAGTAAACTCTATAAATCCAGAAGTACGCTCAATTTTACAGGTCGCCTTACTGAATTATGCCGGGTAGGCAGCGTTATCCGTAGTACGTTAACTGGTTTTTAAATCCAGCATGCCTTTGGTCGGTGGAGGGACCATGCGCTTTGGCGGTATGGCATCGAGCTCAATGTTTTGCGCGCCGTGGTACACCAGAAAGTGTTTGCCTTTTGCACGCGCAATCATCGTCAGGCCAAGATGCTCTGCCAGTTCCAGTCCCATGTGAGTGACGCCGGAGCGAGACACCAGCGCTGGAATACCCATGAATGCTGTTTTCATGACTATTTCTGATGTCAATCGTCCGGTGGTATAAAAAATCTTGTCAGAACCGTCGATACCTTCCAGCCACATGTGGCCCGAGACTGCATCTGCCGCATTGTGCCGACCGACATCTTCAACATGTATCAAAGACGTGGTGCCGTGACACAATGCACAGCCGTGTACCGCTCCGGCACTTCGGTAGATGTCGTTAAGTTTTCCAACTTCACGGATCATTTGGTAAAGATCTGATTGCTTTATGTTTGCCTGGGGAAGCTGAACTTCATAAAGCTTATCTATTGTGCAACTGAATATTGTTCCCTGACCACAACCGCTGGTGACGATTTTGCGATTGAGTTTCTCCTGCCAGTCTTCGATGCCTTTGCCAGCCCTGGTTTCAACTATTACCAGCTCGCGATCCCAATCAACGTGTATAGAAACGATTTCTTCGATCGACTCGATCAGTTTTTGATTGCGAACATAGCCGAGAGTCAGTGCTTCGGGTTGTGAGCCAAGAGTCATCAGGGTCACAATCTCCGTATCGTCGATACGGATGGTCAGCGGGAACTCACCGGGAATCTGTTGTTCCGATTGCTCGCCGTACTCATTAACAACAGTGACCGGGTGAGTCGGACGCAGGCCGGATTGACTCATCTGCGGCCGGTATTGTGTATTGCTGTTTCCCACGTGCGTTGTGACCCTTGCTGCTCGACACTGGATTGCGGTTGTCGTTATACCGTATCTCGGGTGCAGGTTATCACATGGTGGTTGTTACATTCTCAACGCTCGTTGCAAATTGCGTCCTGGCAGGCATTAAAGGCGCTGCTGGCAGGGCAGGAAGGTATTTCCACTGGTTCTCAGCTTGCGTCGCGTGGTTTGCAATTCTCGCAAAACCGCTTCACGATGGAGCTAATATTGATCTGCAGGGCATGTGGCTGTGAACGAATCATCCTTGAATGAGCTTGTGGAGCGTCGCCAGGCTCCGGCTTTTGGTGTCGGGGTATTGCTGGAGCAGACTTATCGTACCTTCGGCTCCGGTCAGCCGGGTGACAAGACCAGGCAGATGCGAGTTCCTGTCTGGTCGCTGCGTGAGCTGCTGGTGCGTAGTCAGCTGGACCCGGCAGGTGCCTTGTCAGTTCGGGCAGGTGGTGCTGAAAAAACGGTTATCAGTGATGTTGACGCAAGCCGCCATGTCCTCTGGACCGGATTTACGCTTGAGTTCTTCCGCGATGGTGGTGAGAGTTACTGGCACACATTGGTGGGGGAGCAGCAGCAACTTTTTGTCGTGTGTCAGGACGATGAGGATGGTCAGTTCACACCGATTCTGGTGACCGCAGACTACGATGAAGCAATGGCCTACCAGGAGGCTGATGACACTATCCTGAGTGCTCCCATGCCTGAAAAAATCTACCGGGTGCTTGAGCGTTTTGTACTGGAAAACTATGCACCGTCTAAGCGTAAAAAACGCAAGCGTAAAAAGTGGCACGATGAGGAAAGTGATGAAGCGTTCGCACGAAAGCCCGTCGCCTGAGGGCAACACACCGAGCCAGACATCTGGCAACACATCGGGTGCTGCTTCAACGGGACGTGACGAAAGTGGATTCCTGGGCCGGTGGTCACGTCGCAAGCGTGGCGCTGAAGTGCTGGAGGAGGAAGTATCGGAGGATCTGTTGTCTGATTCACCAGATACAGACGCAACACATCCGATCAATACTGAAGAAGGCAACATAACGCGGCCTGTAGCTGATGGTATCGATGCGGAATCGCTGCCTGAAGCGCCGTTAACTGATGCAGACATGCCTGATGTTGAAACACTCAATGCAGATAGCGATTTCAGTCCGTTTTTTTCGGACGGTGTCAGTAAAGAGTTGCGTAACGCCGCGTTAAAGAAATTATTTTTCAGTGGTAAATTTTCAACTCGTGACGGGCTGGATGACTACGATGACGACTTCACCAAATTTGAACCACTCGGTGATACTGTAACCTCCGATATGAAGTTTCATGCACGCCGTAAGGAGAAAGCGCGACTGGCAGAACTCGAAGAGCAAAGGCTACTGCAGGAGCGTAAAGAGGCTGAGGCTGCCAGTGCAGAAGCGAGTGCAGAAGACTCGCGTGAAGATGCAGCAATTGATTCCACAACAGAGGACAATTCCACGGCAGGAGATTCAAAACAGGATTTGGCAAAGGAGGATCTGAAGGAAATCTGTGCACCAAACTTTATAAAGGACGAATCATCTGACGATTTACTTACCGGTGATGTTAACGATGAAAATACCGTGCCTGTAGCCTCGGAAGATGTTGAAGACACCATGCGACCTCAGACAGGAAAAGTTTAACCATGGTTAGTTCAACTATAGAATTTACACCGTCCAATACGATCGAAACAACATCACTGATCGGTTATCAGTCACGTGGTCATTGCCTGATAATTGGCACGTTGGATCTGGCACTTGAGGTGGCATCAAAACTCGATACACCTGCAAAAACCATCCTTTTGCCCACACCCGGAAAAACCTCAATCAACAAGCAGGCAACCGAAGACGGTATAGCTGTTATTGAAGCGGATGCATTGCTTTTAAAAGGATATCTTGGTGCTTTTGATTGCGCTGTGGGTGATCCTGAATCGCCGGGTTCTCTTGCCATGCTTGCCGGTGTCTCGTTGCTTGGTGGTTTTGATCTGGTATTGGATCTTGGTGACGAACCAATGCTAAAGCAGGAAGTACTGCCATTTGGGTATAAAGCAACAGGTTCGGATGAAGCTGCAATTGCTGCTGCGTGCACCGAACTCGCAGAGTTGCAGGGTGATTTTGAAAAACCCAAATACTTTGAATACGACGCATCCATTTGCGCACATTCAAGAAGCAGCATAACAGCCTGTACCAATTGCATGGATGTGTGCGGTACCGGAGCCATAACCAGCGACGGTGACGGCATTAAAATTGAGCCCTACCTGTGTCAGGGGTGTGGTAGTTGCTCGAGCAACTGTCCCAGTGGTGCGGTACGTTACGCATTCCCTGCACCCGCCGATGCGTTGTCACAACTAACTACACTGTTAAAGCCGCGACAGGACGCACAGCTTGCAACGGTGGTTTATTTTCACGATGCAGAAGCCGGCGCAGAGCGACTACAGTCTGTCCAGGCAGAGTTTGTTGAGGAAGTGTTGCCACTTGCAGTCGAAGAAGTTGCCAGCGTTGGTCTGGATGTTTGGCTGGCATCCATTGCTTATGGCGTGAGTGCGATTGCTATTGATGCACCTTCAACTGATACCGGAGCCTCCCGTGCATTGAAATCACAGGTTGATACTGCAAATAAAATTTTGTCCGGCATGGGTATTGGAGAAAGACTGGCTCTGATCAACGCTACGGATACAGATGCCATTAACAAGTTTGCGGCGGCAGATTATGCTTCTATTCCAAACGCGACGTTTAAGGCGTTTAATGATAAACGACAGACAATTCGCAGCGCGCTGGATCATATTGGCTCTCATCACGTGCCACCGGTCGAATCGGTAGCACTTGCTCAGGATGCAGCATTCGGGCAAGTTAGCGTCGATAAATCAACCTGCACATTATGTCTTGCCTGCGTCACGGTTTGCCCTGGCAGTGCTTTGCAGGATGGTGACACACTGCCGCAGCTTAACTTCATTGAGAGTCAGTGTCTGCAATGCGGACTATGCGAAAAAGCCTGCCCTGAAAGTGCAATAAGTCTTAGTGCGCGCTTTCTGTATAGCTCCGAAGAAGCACGTAAGCCGCGAACTCTCAACGAGGAAATACCGTTTAATTGCATTGTTTGCAATACACCCTTCGCAACGCAGCAAATCATAGGACGTATGCAGACCAAGCTTGCTGATCACTGGATGTTTGAAGATGACAATGCGGTTCGCAGGCTTAAAATGTGTGAGGACTGCAGGGTTAAAGATATCTTCGAAAAGACGGAATCCGGCATTGATGTCCATAGATGACAAAAGCAATATAGGGCTGGAAAAAGGACTAAAATAGGTGCAGACTGACCGTAGAGGTCTCATCTGGAGGTAAGTTGCGTGCATGCGGGAATGGCAGGCAAAGATGTAATCAGAAATACCGAAAGCAACAGTGCGATCATCAAGGTCAGCACTGAGGCCGAAGTTGCGTCTCGCGATGCCGAAATTGCCGCAGCTGTTGACCGATCAAACCTCTACACCTCACTGGGTGCGCTGTTAGCTGCACCGGCAACAGAAGAGCACTGTGCCCTGTTGCGCGAACTCCCTGAAATTGAACAGCCGCAATCCTCTATGGAGATGGCGTGGGCGCTGTTGCGAAAATCTGCGTTTGATTACACGCAGGAACAAATCAACGATGAATATCATCAACTTTTTATAGGTCTTGGTCGCGGAGTTGTTGTGCCCTATGGCTCATGGCATCTGACCGGCTTCCTAATGGAAAAACCGCTGGGTCAGTTGCGTTCTGACCTGCGTGCGCTAGGATTTGAACGTAGTCAGGGTGTAAGCGAAACGGAAGACCACATCGCATCACTGTGCCAGGCAATGTCTGCAATCATTGTGGCGGATGAAATAGATTTCGATACGGAGTGTGCTTTTTTTAACGATCACATTGCTTCGTGGTCGGAAGATTTTTTCAAGCTTGTGGAGGATGCATCGTGCGCTGGTTTTTATCGCGCCGTTGCTCACCTGGGCAAAAGCTTTATTGAAGTTGAAAAACGCTATTTGGCAATGTCGATATAGCAGTCAGTTTAGAAATTACAGAACCACGGATTGGCACTGCTTTGGGTGTCAGTTCTGAACAGGTAACAGGAGGCATGGTTATGAGTAAGAAATTTATAAAGTCTGACAGACGTAACTTCTTAAAAGGTGCAGTGGTTGCCGGAGGTGCTGCAAGTGCTGCGGCAATAGCGCCAACCGCTGCTGCGGTGGAAATCGAGGAGCCCTTGAAAGTTCAGGAAAAGGGTGACAAAGGCTATGAAGAAAATGACTACATTCGCAATTACTACGATCGTGCCCGGTTCTAACCGTGCTGCTGACCGTATTGATTGAAAAGAACAGGGGGATTACAGATGAAACTTAAGCGAAAGGTGGTTTCAGCCAGTGCCGAACTCAATGGATCGGCACCTGCTGGTGATTCAAATGCAGGACCAGGATTGTTTGGACGTGCAGTAAATCGTCGAACATTTTTACGTCACTCCGGTGTAACTGCAGGGGGAGCAGCGCTTGCTACCGTTGCAGCTCCTGCCATGGTTACTAAAGTACGGGCCGCAGAAAATTCACCTAAAGACGGTGTGGATACAGAGATTAAGTTATCTGTTTGCACGCATTGCTCTGTGGGTTGTGGTGTGGTTGCAGAGGTGCAGGATGGCGTGTGGACAGGGCAGGAGCCGGACTACGATTCACCATTAAATCTTGGAGCTCACTGTGCCAAAGGTGCATCAGTGCGTGAGCATGGCCATGGTGAAAAGCGCGTTAAGTACCCAATGAAACTGACTGGCGGCAAGTGGAAGAAAGTCAGCTGGGAAGAGGCGATTGAAGACATTGGCGACCAAATGCTCAATATTCGCGAGGAGTCTGGTCCGGATTCAGTCTATTGGCTGGGTTCTGCGAAATTCAATAACGAACAGTCGTATATGTTCCGCAAGTTTGCGGCAATGTGGGGCACCAACAACGTAGATCATCAGGCGCGAATCTGTCACTCGACCACAGTTGCGGGGGTTGCTAACACCTGGGGCTATGGTGCAATGACAAACTCCTACAACGACATGCACAACTCGAAGGCGATGTTCTTCATTGGTTCTAACGCCGCAGAGGCGCATCCGGTTGCGATGCAGCACATCCTGCGTGCAAAAGAGAATGGTTCAAAGCTTATTGTTTGTGATCCACGCTATACCCGTACTGCAGCTCACGCAGATCAGTTCCTGCGCTTTCGTCCGGGTAGCGATGTTGCACTTATCTGGGGCATTCTCTGGCACGTGTTTGAAAACGGTTGGGAAGATAAAGAATTTATCAATCAACGCGTTTACGGCATGGATGAGATCAAAGCCGAGGTGGCAAAGTGGAATCCGGCTGAAGTGGAAAGAGTCTCTGGTGCAACTGAAGAAGAAGTTCTGCTTGCGGCAAGAACTATGGCTGAAAACAGACCCGGCACTATTGTCTGGTGCATGGGTGGTACGCAGCACACGATTGGTAACAACAACACTCGCGCTTACTGCGTAATGCAACTGGCGCTCGGTAACATGGGTGTTTCCGGTGGTGGTGCGAATATCTTTCGCGGTCACGATAACGTTCAGGGCGCTACTGACTTCTGCATACTTTCTCACTCACTACCTGGCTACTACGGTCTCTCCGCAGGGGCGTGGAAGCACTGGTCTTCTGTGTGGGGTGTTGACTATGAGTGGATGAAGTCTCGCTTTGACAGCGGCAGTTACGAGCAAGCCAAAGATAAACCAGTAAGCCCGATGAATACCAAGGGTATGCCGGTATCGCGCTGGATCGATGGTGTGCTTGAAGATCGCGGTAACATTGCGCAGAAAGACAACATCCGTGCAATGGTGCTTTGGGGTCACGCGCCAAACAGTCAGACCCGCGGGCCTGAAATGAAAGAGGCGATGGAAAAGCTCGATTTGATGGTAATTATCGATCCTTACCCGACTCACTCTGCTGTACTTCCTGACCGTCAGGACGGTGTGTACATCCTGCCGGCAACTACGCAGTTTGAAACTTATGGATCGGTCACGGCATCCAACCGCTCACTGCAGTGGCGTGAGAAAGTGATTGAACCGTTATTCGAGTCGCAGCCTGATCATGTAATCATGTACAAGTTTGCCAAGAAATTTGGCTTTGATGATCAATTCACTGCAAATGTAGCGGTTAATGGCGAAGAGCCGTTAATTGAAGATATCACGAGAGAGTTCAACAATGGCATGTGGACCATTGGCTACACCGGTCAAAGTCCGGAGCGCCTCAAGGCTCACAAAGAACACCGCAGTACCTTTAACACGACAACGCTAATTGCAGAGGGTGGTCCTCTTGATGGCGAATACTACGGGCTGCCATGGCCTTGTTGGGGCACGGCGGACATGAAGCATCCGGGCACACCGCTGCTTTATGACACCAGCAAGTCTGTAGCTGAAGGTGGTTTGAACTTTCGTGCTCGCTTTGGTGTGGAACGCAATGGTGAAAATCTGCTTGCAGAGGGTTCCTACTCTGTCGGTGCGGAAATCGAAGACGGTTATCCTGAATTTACACACGAGTCACTGAAGTCGCTCGGTTGGTGGGATGATCTGACGGATGATGAAAAAGCTGCCGCCGAAGGCAAGAACTGGAAAACAGATCAGTCCGGTGGTATCCAGCGAGTTGCCATTGCACATGGTTGCGCCCCGTTTGGAAACGCCAAAGCACGTGCGGTGGTCTGGACCTTCCCTGATCCGGTGCCGATTCATCGCGAGCCGCTTTACACAAACCGTCGTGACCTGGTGGCGGACTACCCAACCTATGAAGATCGTAAATCACACTATAGACTGCCTGTAAGATTTGCATCGATACAGGAAGAAGATCATTCAGAGGGCTTCCCGCTGATTCATACCAGTGGTCGACTGGTGGAATATGAGGGAGGTGGTGATGAGTCGCGTTCAAATCCGTGGCTTGCTGAACTACAACAAGACATGTTCGTAGAAATCAATCCGGCAGATGCCAATGACGCTGGAGTTGCTGACGAGCAGATGGTTTGGGTAGAAAGTCCGGAGGGTGGCAAGATCAAAGTGAAAGCGATGATTACACCACGTGTAGGGCGCGGCGTTGTATTTACACCATTCCACTTTGCCGGTCACTTTGAAGGTGAAGATCTGGAGAGCAAGTACCCTGAAGGTACTGCACCGTACGTTCGGGGTGAGGCGGCAAATACCGCATTCACTTACGGCTACGATTCCGTAACTCAAATGCAAGAGTCGAAAGTGTCTCTTTGCAAAATTTACTCGGCTTAAGGAGAACAGTCATGGCTAGAATGAAATTTCTTTGTGACGCCGAGCGCTGCATTGAGTGCAACGGCTGTGTTACCGCATGTAAGAACGAACACGAAGTGCCGTGGGGTGTTAACCGTCGGCGTGTTGTGACAATCGGTGATGGTGAAATAGGTGCAGAGAAGTCAATCTCTGTTGCCTGCATGCACTGTACTGATGCACCTTGTCAGGCGGTTTGTCCGGTCGATTGCTTCTATACCACAGACGATGGCATCGTATTGCACGACAAAGACCTGTGCATAGGTTGCGGCTATTGCTTTTATGCCTGTCCATTCGGCGCACCTCAGTATCCGTCGCAATCTGCGTTCGGTGCTCGCGGCAAGATGGACAAATGTACTTTCTGTGCCGGTGGTCCTGCGGATGATTTGTCTCAGGCGGAGTATGAAAAGTACGGTCGCAACCGCATTGCGGAAGGTAAATTGCCGTTGTGCGCTGAAATGTGCTCAACCAAAGCTCTTATTGCTGGTGACGGTAACAAGGTTGCAGATATCTACCGCGAGCGCATAACCAAACGTGGTGGCAGACCTAATAACTGGGGCTGGGATACAGCGTACGACCAGTAGGTCTTGGGTGATCAACTGCGGCGGTCTTAAAGACCGCCGTAATTGTTGAACCATTGTTTGTTTGGTCATTGTTGGGTTAGATAGTGGCTGATAGCGTCCTGTAAGATCGAATGATTGGGAAAGAAGAATATGGAAAATGCGACTCGAATTTCTGTTTTGATGTTTGTAATGATCGGCCTTGGTGCCTGTGATTCTATTGGTACATCGGGTCAGGTTGACGAGGCCGCGCTGGATCCGGATGCTTATGAATACAAAGGTGCGGCTGATCCCCTGTTGAGTGTTTCTGGTGCAGACAGGGCGGGTGGGCTGGCGGATCGTTTTGATCTTGTCCAAGGAAGACAGTAAGCGAGCATTAAGTTTTTAACCGTGGTATCCAGTCGATAAAGGTTTGTCAGTCAGACCAAAAATTCAGTGGTACGAGTACACCATCGGGGGAATAATTTCATGAAAGTAAAAGACCTGCCTAAAAACCATCCTGCAAGAATCAAAAGACGCAAACGAATTGCTGTATGGACCTTTGCGTTAATTATGATGGCGGCTTTGGTCGCACCATTTAGTGGCTTCCTGCTTAACGGTATAAACAGCGCAGTAGCTCAGGAACAAGCTGCTGACTCCAATGCGCGTGCGGACTATTGGCGTGCTGTTAAGGGCGGTGTCGGTGGTTACAGTTCTATTAAAGGCCCGGAAACTGGTGTTCTTACCCAGAGTGCAGGCATAGAGTGGGCTAAATTTCGCACTGGCCCGACCGTTAAATATGCACCGTGGGCAATCGGGGGAATGTTTTTACTAATACTGTTGTACCACCTGATAAGTGGCAAAAACAGACTGGTACATCGACCTTCAGGTGTGTTGGTTAAACGCTGGTCCTGGTTTGAACGACTGGTTCACTGGACCACGGCAATCTCTTTTATAATACTTTCGATCACAGGCATGAGCATGCTGCTTGGCAGGACGCTGCTGCTGCCGATTTTTGGAGGGCTCCCGGGAGGCAAAGCGGCGTATGCGGCCTGGGCTCAATTTTCGATTCAACTGCATAACGTCATGGGCCCGGTACTCAGTGTCGGTATTGTTTTGATGATCGTTATGTGGATATGGCATAACTTCCCCTCCAAGGGAGACTGGAACTGGATCAAACAGGGTGGTGGTTTAATAGGAGACAAGCACCCGAGCGCTGGTCGTATGAATTTTGGCGAAAAAGTATGGTTCTGGATAATTGCGACATTCGGTCTTGCGGTTGTTATTACCGGTCTTGCGATGGTTGCTCCCAGCTTCCCGACGATACAAGCACTACTTCCGGTGTCATTAACCAGAGGGCTGATGCAGGATGCAAATGTCTGGCATGTGGTGGCAGGAATCGTTTGGATGACTATAGCTATTGGTCATATCTACATCGGTACTGCCGGAACTGAAGGTGCCTTTCAGGGTATGGCAACCGGTTATGTTTCCGCCGAGTGGGCAGAGCAGCATCATAAACTCTGGTACGAGCAGGTTAGAAGAAAGGGGAAGGTGCCACGCGTCCCTGATCGTTATGCCCGGGGTCATAGCGCTATCCGGCAACGGTCGCTGTAATTTACCGACACCAGGCTGGCGCAGGCCTAAATTTACAGACTGAATTTTCTGGTCTGAATTTATGTGCTGAATAGGTATGAAATCAAAGGCGGGCGTGGGCCCGCCTTTGTCGTTCTGTCAGTGGTAGTGTTGCCAGACGAATTACACGAATGCTAATGCTGACTACTATTGACAATATTACTGATGTCGAACGAATTAAAAAATCTGTCTTTCCCGCAAACTGTTATCGACATGATGAAGGCAGGTGGTTCGACAGTTACCTGTTTGCCGGTCAAAATAGAATCGTCAGGTGATGAGTGGCAGTCTGCGATTTTTTTCAGGTTGGGTGGTGAAGAATCAAAATTAGATATTGATCTGCTCAAGGGTCAGCAATCAGCTCTGCCGGTGGGAATCGAAACTGATCTGATAGAGCACGATAACGCCACCGTTGTTTTATTGCGATTGCAAATGTTCACCCAACCGGACAACCCGTTGGTCGGTGAAGTATTGATAACACCGGGTGGGGCTGAGACTCACTATGAAATTCTGACTTTGCTCGGTAATCAGCAATCGCTAACCTGGTACTTGTCAGATCAGGAGTTCCGAATAATTCATCAACAGCGCCAGCCATTGAATGATGACTGGCGTCAGGAATTTCTTGACTTGCGTGATGAGTCTTTCAATCGGGATACGTTGATTCGACTTGCTGGTAAATACAATGCACAGACCGCGTTTGCGGAAGTGGTATCGCATTACTCGCTGCGTAGTTGACCCGGTGTAACTGACCACATGTAATTGAACCTGAATAGTTGAATATCTTTTTGCGCTATTGCACCGGGAAATTAGTACGTGACTTTATATTTCTGAGTCTCGCTGTAACGCTGTTGGTTTGGGCGCCAGCCACAATTGCAGATTCCAGGTGTGCGCAAGTAAAGTCACAAGCCCCTGCGGTGATTTTGTCAGAGGCAGAAACACTAAAGCTTAGAACTGAGTGGAAGCGCGCTATAGACCAGGACAAAGCGACAGACCTGTGGCGATTGCTTAGCGAAGTAGATGCAAACAGAATAGATGTGAATTCCACTAACGATAAAGGTAAGACGGCGCTGATGGCATCGGTAAAAGTCGGTGACCAGTGTTTGCTGGAAGAACTTCTGCGGCGCGGACTCAGAATAACTGACAAGGGATATACCGGTGGTACCGTACTGATGTATGCAGTGCTCGGAAATCAGAAAAAAATGATTGACCTTATTCTGTTGCGTGAGCAGGAATTGAATTCCCAAAGCACAAACGGCTGGACTGCAGTAATGATTGCAGCAGCAAAAGGATTTAAGGTTTCAATGCAACAATTACATACTGCCGGTGCTGATATAAATCTACCGGACGTCTATCTGTGGACGCCATTGATGCGCGCCATAGATAACAGGCACAGTTCAGTTGTAGAATTTTTATTATCTCAGCCTGAGATTGACGTTGGTCAAATTAATGAAAACGGTTCGACTGCTCTTCATATAGCGGCACAAACTGGTGATGAAGCGATTGTCACTAAGCTATTAGAGTTGGGTGCTGGCGTTACAGCTACTGACAAGAACGGTTTTACAGCCAGCGACGTGGCGATCGAATATGGCCATGCGCGTATATCAGAAGTTATAGATGACAGGCCATAGTTTTGAGCCGTCCGTGATAGGGAGAGCTTTTTCTGTGGTTATTCGTTTGTGGAATAGTGTATTTTCGCTCATCGAGAATCGGAAAATCCCACCCAAACAGGGAACGTTAAAATCAGGTATACCTGACAGAGTTCGCAGTATTTGAAATGTAACCTACTTATTCAAAACTAACATACCTGAACTGCCTCAATAAAAACCTCCATTCGCCGTTTTTTAAGTCTATCTATAGTGGTTTTATTGGAGAGGTAAGGGGTATGTCTAAGGTGAGTCTAACGCTGGTTGGCGTTAAGTCTGGTGTGGCAGAAAAAGAAATAAAAAAATCTTTGGCCGAACTGTATGGCAAGCCGGAATCTCATTTTGATGCCCATTGTGAGCATCTGTTTCAGCTAAAAAAACCTTACAAACTGATCAAGCAAATTGATGCTGGTGAAGCAAAAGTGCACCAGTCGAAGTTAGAGCTGATGGGTATTGAGTGTGAAGTTGCGGTTTTGGGTAATGCGGGTGGCTTATCGCTGGTGCCGGTCGATGTAAAAGAGGCCGATAATTCAACGGCCTGTCCCGCTTGTGATCACCCGTCGGATGATCCTGAGGTGTGCGATAGCTGCGGTGTCATCATGAAAAAGTTCGCGGAGCAACGCGGCGTCGATGAAATGCTGCAAAAAAAGATTGCATCCGCAGATAGAAACCACAAGCGTATAGCAGAGGCACGGAAGATTGAAGATGAGCGACGTAAAGAAGCTAAAGCAAAAGCTAAAATTCCTCCAACTGAGCCATCACCTGAAAGTGCCAGTGATGATGACTACGAAAATCGCTTTACGGTTGAAGTTGTAGAGGAAGGAAAAAACAAAATCTTGTATGTCGCCGCTGCATGCGCTTTGATTGCAGCAGTTGGTGGTGGTTACTTTGCCTATAATGTAAATCAGGCGTCTCAGGCTAAAGAGGTAGATTTTTCAGTAGCAAGCAGTGAAGAGCCAACTGTTGTTGATACTGATGCACAGGTAAGTGTAGCGGTGGCAGAGGAGGTTGAAATTGTTATTGAAGCGAATCCATACAGTAATTGGCAGTCGCAAATGGCTTCAATTGACGAACTCAAGCATCAGCTTTCTGCGTTGAATGAAGCGGTCGGCATGAGTTCTACTATGTCCGGATTACTCGCGAGCGTTGATGATCCGTTGCAGCGGATTGTTGGGAGCCACCATGCTGTACAGTTAAAGTATGAGAAACAGCGTACGGCCCAAATAGTAGATGAACGGGATCCTTCTGTTCCTGAGCCCGCTGTTTTGGAGCCATCTGTTCTTGAGTTTGAGGCTGAGCTGGACAACAGCATGTTGCTTGTCGCGGCACTCCCGACAACGGTTGATCGAATGTGTGGGTTGTTAGATCTTGGTAGTGCGTTTGAATCACTAAACCTTATTGACAAGGCTGAGTTGGCTTATGAGCAAGCAGAAGAAGCAGCACTTGAAGCGATGAATTCCAAAGATCAGTCGCAAATAGTACTGGCGGAAGTCATGGCTGCCGAACATCAGATTGACAGAGGGCAGCATACTAAGGGCCGGGTTCACTACGCATCTGCTGTGGATGCTGCAAGGCTTGACGAAAAAAATAGTGACCAGGCTATGGCTTTTGTTGTTCGCAGTGAAGCAAGTGCAGGTTTGTTTGCTGATGCATATACCCTTATGGAAGAAATTCAGGACAACCGGATTAAGACTGTTGTAATGGACGATGTTGCAATGATGGCGGAGCAATTGGAAGATGATCCCGCCGATTTGAGCCTTGTTGTGGATGACGCAGTTGTGGACGGTGGTTTGTCTAACGAAGTGGAATTCGCAGATGATCCTGAATTGATGCTGCTATTCGAAAACGATAAAAAGATGAAAGAAAACGCCAAAAAAATATCAACTTTGGTTGATAGACAGTAGCAAGAGTGTGGTTATCCGGGATGCCGGTTATCTTTTGCACCTTTTGGTTAAGTGCCCTGTCTCGAGAATAAGTGTGCTCGTCGGCCATTGATACGCCTAACGTCGCACAATAAGCCTGTCGTTTTGAAAACGGAGAAGCATAATACTTCCCGCGAGCTGGAAGTATTATGGCTGAGATAAAAAAGTATGCAGGGCTCGCGCTTCCCGTTTGGCTATTTGTCTGGCCATGGGGTTCTATTCTTTAGCTGTTAACTCAGTTTTAGCGCGATGCTATTTGGGGTCACCGCCGTCCGCGAGGTTTGCCGATTGTGCAATCCACTCATCACGTTCTATCCGTCCCGGGAATGCCATTGCATCGTTAACCATGTCAATGTCTTTTGCTTCAAACTTAGCTATTTGCCAGAAGTGATAAATTCCTAACTCATTGAGTTTATCTTCCAGCACCGGGCCCACGCCTGAGATAAGTTTAAGGTCATCCTTTTCACCTTCCGGACCGTCCAGGTACTTTAGCTTTCTGCCTTCGCCACCTTTCACGAGATCCTGTGCCTGAGGAATCCACTCGTCACGCTCTATGCGGCCCGGGAAATTCAGATGAGTATTAATATTTTCAATGTCAGTGGCGGAAAATTCTGCTATCTGGCTGTAGTGATAGACACCCATGCCATTCAACTTTTCCTCAAGCACCGAGCCTATTCCAAGAATTTTCTTCAGATCGTCTGCCTCACCATTTGGCGCATCCATAAACATCAATGTGCTCGCAGTCGCAGCAGCTGTATCAGCTGTTATATTCGACTCGCTGGATGCCGGTTTATCCGTGGCGGCTTTTACAGCTGCAGGCTTCTCTGCAGGCGTGCTTTTGCTGGTGGATGGACTGCCTGAGCTGCCCGCAGAGACACCATTGATTGCAGTAATTTCCAGCTCCGTATAATTTTGTCGATGGCCCATTTGGCGGCGGTAGTGCTTGCGGCGTCTGAACTTGACTATATCGACCTTTTTACCGCGGCCATGTGATATCACGGTAGCACTGACTGACGCGTTGCTGATCAGGGGGCTGCCTATGGTGACGTCGGCACCATCACCGGCCATTAATACATGGTCGAGACTGATAGTGGCTCCCTCATCTGCGTCGAGCGACTCCACTCGCAATTTATCGCCTTGCTTTACGCGATATTGCTTACCACCGGTTTTGATCACAGCGAACATTTGGTATTCCTTACGCCATTATGGCGAATATTGAGCCTTTGCAGCATAGCTGCCGGACGAATGTGGGTCTCGACCTTTGAAAAGTAGAAACAGGTCGAAACCTAGCTTAGGATATTTATGAAGTCAATCAGAGATGACTGAATTTTGACAGCTACCGGATGAGTACGTAATTGGAGTTGCTTTCATGCATGTGGTGGCGACCGGAGCTGTGCTTAGCCCTGGTTCTCATTTAAATGCCCGATAACTTTGGCGGTGGTGCCAGAATCAGGAGCAACGCGGAGGGCAATGTTTTTCGCTAGCATTTGATCGTTTGTCTAGTGTAATCGGCAAGTTTTAGCACGTCCACCTTTTCGCCCGCTGGTGTTTTAGGGTCGCTGATTTTGTGCTCTATGGATGCGCGGAAGCCGAACTTCTCAAAGAATCGATCGTACATGTCTGTACCAAAGCTTCCGGTTGCATATAGTTCATCGCTCGTATCGTTATATTCAAGCTCTATGGCTGCCAATGGGTGTGGCGCCGGGCCGCCTAAGACTTTAGCACCTTGAGAGGGATCGTAAACACTGCGTTCCGAACAGCACGAGATAAGTCCGGCTTGCTCCATTGATTTTCCTTCTGCATGGCTGAAGTAGCTGATTGGATCATGGCGATAATTTATAAAAGAAATTTCTTTTGCCGGATGACTCATTTTATGGCTGCAGATTGCAGAGTAAGCCACTATCGAATTTTCAGGTCCAACGCCTCCGCGCCATGACTCTGCTCCAGGTTGTTCTGTAAGTGAGATTGGTTTATCAAGTTTTACTAGTAAGCAAGGTGTAGTAACAAAAGGATAGAAAAAAAGGTATGGCTCCCCGATAACTAATTGTTCGGTTTTCAGTGCACCGGATGAACGGTTGTTTAATAAGCTTCGTTGATAACTCACCCCGTGGTTACCAGCCATCAATGCGGTAGATGTGCTGCCGGCGGCCATAACTATTGATGTGCATATTCTGTTGAATTGTCTGCGTTTCATTGGCTTATCCTTAACGTTGCAGTGGCCTGGTGTTGGCTATCCAGTGCGTAACTGGTTGTGAAACAGATTTCGTGTGATTGTTCGACAGCTGACAGGGAACAGCTGGAATAAGCATTTTATAGCGCATAATTATACTGCCTTGTATAACGTTTGTATTCAGGTCGCGTTTGGTGCATTCGGGTTTATCTATCCGTGTGCAAATATGAAGAGCGTAATACATTTGTAAAAATCTGTTGCTTGATCTTGTGCGATGAATAAAAAAATATCAATGTACAGGCCTGGCTGTTGTAGTACTTAGCTCGCCAGACGGATCGCAGTAACCACCCCATACAGATGTAAACATAACTATTACAACAAAGGTCATCCCATGAAAACTAAATTAACCCTCATATCAACCGTAGTTGCCGGAGCCATGCTTGCAGGTAATCCGGCATTTGCTCAGTCACAATGGCTGGAAGGATGGTCCGGTAGTGCTGGCTTAGGTTTGCTGGTCACTACTGGTAACAGTGAAACAGACAACTTCAATGCTAGCTTGAATCTTTCAAAACAGCAGGGTGTGTGGCGTCACTCTGCCTTTGGCAGCGCTTTCAGAGCTGAGAGTAATGATGAGCGAACGGCCAACAGATATGATCTCGGCTACAAGCTGGACAGAAATTTTAGCGACACCTTATACGGATTTGGTCGACTTCGCTTCGACACTGATGACTTCGGCAACATTGACAGCAGACTCACTGGTGTAGTGGGTGTAGGCAAGCATTTTTTCGATGATGGCAAGCAGGCTTTCAGTGCTGAGATTGGTCTCGGTGTCACAGATATCACTTTTATTAATGAAGATGCAGACGGTCTGCCGCTTGAGGAAGGTGCTGTTGATGCGAACGGATTACCACTGGTGATTCCCGAGGATGATGGCGGTGCGGTTCTCTATGGCTCGGCGAGATATAGCAACGTATTAAACGAAAGAGTGACGTTTAACTCGATATTTAGTTTTGAAGCGGCGGATGTCAATACGTTAACGGTTTGGGATAACAGTCTGAATATTGGACTGTCAGATCGAGTTTCTCTGGCGTTGGGAATCCTTACTCGAAATAACTCTGATATTGAAGGTGCGCTTGGTGAAAATACTGATACGGCAACACGTGTCAGCATCGCGATTGGTTTCTAGCGTGTATTATTCTTGAGGATTCAGCCTTCAGGCTGGATAGCTTAAAATCTGTACCGCGGTAAAGAGCCCTGATTTAAGTCAGGGCTCTGTTTAGCTTCTCTATACCAGCGCGCGGTCAAGCAGTTCTATCCAGTGCACCACTGGTGTTTCACCAGCTGCTGATTGCAGGTGTAGCAGACATCCGATGTTCGCAGTTGCAATCATATGAGGCTGTTGCTCTTTTAGGGTATTCATTTTTCGCTCTAAAAGTTTTTCAGACAATTCTTTCTGAAGTATTGAGTATGTCCCTGCTGAGCCGCAACAAAAGTGTGCGTCTTTAACCCTGGTAAGGGTAAAGCCGATTTCTTTTAGCAACTCCTCTGTAGTGCCCATTTTTTTCTGGCCGTGTTGCAGTGTGCAGGGTGGGTGAAATGCAATCGGATCTGTGTCCCTGATTTTAATATTTGACAAATTTTCGGTGGCGAGTACCTCGCTTATGTCTTTGCAGAGCTCGCTTATCTTCTTTGCTTTTTCGGCATAGTTTGCATCGTGCTTTAAAAGTTCGCCGTATTCTTTCACGAACACTCCGCAGCCGCTTGCCGTCATAACAATAGATTCTGCACCAGCTTCAATGTGCGGCCACCAGGCATCTATATTTGCGCGGGCGAATTGCAGTCCTTCTTCCTGTTCATTTAGGTGGTAGCTCAACGCACCGCAGCACCCGGCTTCTTTTATTGCAATAAGGTTGATAGCGAGTTTGTCTAAAACCCGTGCTGTTGCCGGATTAATATCGGGTGCCATTGATGGCTGTACACAACCATCAAGCACCAACATGGTGCGTGGGTGTTGAGTTGTTGGCCAGACACCTGCTTTTTGCCTGGCTGGTAAGTGTGAGCGTAGCGATGCCGGGAGAATTGGTGCGACTTTCTGGCCGATACTAACCAGAGGTGTTATTCGTTTTTTATGGGGCAGCACTGTGCGCATGCTTTTGCGTAAGAACCGCTGCGCCAGGCTGCGTGGTACCTGTTTTTCTACCAGGTGTCTGCCAGCGTCGACCAGATGCCCGTACTCAACACCACTCGGGCAGGTGGTTTCACAATTGCGGCAGGTAAGGCATCGGTCCAGATGGGTTTGAGTTTTTGATGTTGGAGTCTGACCTTCAAGCACTTGCTTTATCAGGTAGATTCTACCGCGCGGGCTGTCCAGTTCATTGCCGAGCAGTTCATAGGTGGGGCAGGTGGCAAGACAGAAACCGCAGTGAACGCACTTTCTGAGGATGTCATCGGCTTGTTTACCGAGATCTGAATCTTTGTATTTATCCAGCAGAGAAGTTTGCATGGTTTAGCCTGTATTATTCATGAGGATTCGGCATCCAGAATCAATATCGCTAAGCAGGTCGCCTGATCGCTCGAGGAACGTGGCTCGCCACGTGACGAGGGGGATCAGGCGAGATGTGACGCGCCTGGATTTATTATATAAGGGGCTTCTGGTGTCGAATAGACAGTGTGTTATTTTTTGAATCAAGCTAAGTTACCTTTAAACTCTATATATACAGCACAAACCCAAACTCGTTGGTCGCCTCATGAATAATGCAGGCTAAAACTCCGGGAATAACCGCTGATGGTTAAAGATGCCTTCAGGATCAAACTCATGCTTGAGCCGTTGATGTAGCTTTAGCAAAGGGCTTGGTAACGGATGAAAGACTCCGGCATCACGTTTTAGCTGCTCAGTGCCACGGTAAAGTGTTGCGTGACCACCGACTGCTTCGCACTGACTGCGCACTGTATTTGCCGAAGCATCGGTAAACAGCCATCTTTGCATGCCGGCCCAGTCGTATAGCCAGTTACCGTCAAGTTCAATGGGCTTTGTTAACGCCGGTACACTAATGCGCCAGAGCGAGCCGTGGTTTTGAAAAAACGGATGTGTGTGTTCTCTGATGTGTGCCCAGAGTTCTGAGCTGGCTGTTGCATTAACCTTTCCTTGTACGTTACCCGAGCCGTTGAGTTTATCAGCGGCAGCGTTGATTGCTGTCTCCGTACCTGAAAGCCGTGTATACATTTTATCGTCAATAAAGGCTGATGCGGTTATTGGCAGACCGAGTCCGGCCAGAGCCTGCATGTCTTTAATTGCCTGTTCCGTATCTGTGATTGTTGAGAGTGTCAGTTCGCTCTTCGCTTCCGGCAAAACTTTTACCGAGATATCCAGTAGTACGCCGAGGGTTCCCATAGCACCAGTCATTAAGCGGCTTACATCATAGCCTGCGACATTTTTCATAACCTCACCACCGAACTGCAGTATTTGCCCTCTGCCATTGAGTATTTTGCAACCGAGGATGTAGTCCCGCGTGCCACCGAGGTAGGGTTTAGCAGGTCCTGCCAGTGCACAGGCAACAGTGCCGCCAAGTGTCGCATCACCGCCGAACCCGGGTGGTTCAAATGACAGTGTTTGATCGTACTCGGAGAGCGCGGCATTTAATTCCTGCATTGTGGTACCGGCTCTTGCAGTGATCACAAGTTCAGTTGGTTCGTAACTGACAATGCCACGGTGTGCACGTACATCGAGCATCGGTGCATCGTTAATGATACCGAGAAACGACTTGGTGTTATTTCCGGCGATGTTTAATTTGGTTTTAGCAGCAACTGCATTTTCAACTTGTTGTTGAAGCTGTGCACTTTTGTCAGCGGCTGAATTTTGTTGTTCGTTCGGCACTAGAAACGCTCGATATCCGGGTGTGGCAGTTCACCATGGTGAACATGGAGAGCACCATACTCAGCGCAGCGGTTTAGTGTCGGAATTACCTTACCCGGGTTCAAAAGTGCATTGGGATCAAAGGCATTTTTTATCGCGTGAAACTGGGTGATTTCATCGCTACTGAACTGGACGCACATTTGGTTGATTTTCTCCATACCAACCCCGTGTTCGCCGGTAATGGTGCCTCCAACCTCGACACACAGTTCAAGAATTTTACCGCCGAGCTCTTCAGTTTTTTCGAGCTCGCCGTCTACATTTGCATCAAATAGTATTAGCGGGTGTAAGTTGCCGTCACCGGCGTGAAATACGTTGGCAATTCTGAGTCCGTATTCTTCAGACCAGACATTCATCTGTTGCAACACGCGTGAAAGATGGCGTCGTGGAATAGTGCCGTCGATGCAGTAGTAGTCGGGTGACAGCCTGCCGACTGCAGGAAACGCAGATTTACGGCCCTTCCACAGCTGCATGCGTTCTTCTTCGTCGCGTGCAATGTGCGCAAGTGTTGCGTTGTTCTTTTGCACCAGTGCATCGACGCGCGCCAGTTGATCCTGAACTTCTTCTTCGGTGCCGTCGAGCTCGCACAAAAACAGTGCTTCGGCATCGGTTGGATAGCCGCACTTTGCAAATGCTTCTGCGGCCACAATTGCAGGTTTGTCCATCATTTCAAGACCAGCGGGAATGATGCCATTGGCGATAATTTCTGCCACGGTGTCACCGGCTGTATCTACGCTATCGAAGGCCGCCATCAGTAGTTTTGTTGTGTTGGGTTTTGGCAACAGCTTAACAACAATTTCCACTGTCACTGCCAGCATGCCTTCAGAACCGTGCAACAATCCCAACAGGTCCAGGCCTTGTGTATCTGCCGCAAGACTTCCCACCGTGATCAGTTCGCCCTCCATGGTAACGGCTGTAACCTGCAGAACGTTGTGCACAGTCATGCCGTACTTAAGGCAATGGACGCCGCCGGAGTTCTCGGCAACATTTCCGCCGATGGTGCAAACAATTTGCGATGACGGGTCAGGTGCGTAGTAGAGATTGTAGTCCGAAGCAGCTTCGGATATGGCGAGGTTTCTTACCCCTGGTTGCACCACTGCGGTTCGTGCCAGTGGATCGATACTGACTATCTTATTAAATTTAGCCATGCCCAGAATGATGCCGTTTTTCAATGGCAGAGCGCCGCCTGATAATCCGGTGCCAGCGCCGCGCGCCACAACCGGTACCTGCAACTCGTGGCATATTTTAAGAATTGATTGGACCTGTTCAACAGTCTCGGGCAAAACCACCAGCGGGGGCTTCTGGCGGTAGATCGCCAACCCGTCTGATTCGTACGGGAACAGATCTTCGTCGTCCCTGAGTACAGATTCATTATCCATAAACGAGAGAAAGCGGTTGATCAGTGTACTTCGGGTATTACTGTCCAGCTCTGCTGTTTCTTCTTTAAAAAGCGCTTGCGACATCGATGTGTCCGTTTAAGCCTGTAAATGTAACGCCCAGTATAACGCGATGTATCTCCATTGAATCAAATAGTTGATGGATCTATGCGTGATGTCCTTAATGTGAATTGAGTCACGTGGACGAAAAAGTGTGTCACATACACTCTAGCATCGAGCCCGTCGGGTTGTACCTACATTGCCACTGACTCAGAGGAAAGGAATAGGCATGTATGCTGTAAAAAACCGCTTTTATAAACATTCGAAATTAGACGAACAGCGTTTCAGGATGATTCTGGAACTGTTTTCTCGCGACATAACAGCGGTTGAGTGCGCAAAGCAAACCGGCGTTAATGTCAGATCCGTTAATTCCATCTATTTAAAACTCCGTGATCGTATTGCGCAGTGGTGTGAGTCCAACGCTTCCGGCACACCTGGCCTGCACGCCAGCCGGGAAAAAACCTGCACCGGTGATGAATCCGCAGACTATGATTCTGCCCAATGCAATGTGTCTGCTTATCTCGACAGCGCCAGCGACGGCGTGATTGGTGTATACCTCTATTTGATGGAAGATCAGGTTTACTGCTCATTGATGAATGGCAGTGGTCTTGGGGAGCCGGTCATTATTGAGGAAGGGCAGTGGCGCGAGTACCCGGTTGGTATCGATGTACGCCGTGATATGAGATTAAAAATTAAAAACTCAACTTACCAGAATGCATATGGTGCTGGTGACATTGAACGCATTGAATCATTTGGCCACTTTCTGCGCTTACGACTGACCAAGTTCAAGGGGTTACGGCGCGCGAAATTTTACTTTCACTTAAAAGAAAGTGAATACAGATATAACAATCGTGATCAGGACTTGAATACTCTCTTGCTTGGTATGCTTGGTGAAACACCTATCGAGTAGCAGCGCTCGCTGTTGATATCGGTTGGTTGATATCGATTAGTAGAGTTCGGTGAGTTGCGTGCTGTGGGTAGTATGTATAGTTGGTGGTGTAATCGGCTAGGGCGCAAGTCGATCAATTTTCCAATGGTGATTCCTGGTGCCGTCCTGTTCGCCGTCCTGGCGGGTAAATTGAAAGCGATCATGCTGCCTGCTTGGTCGTCCCTGCCAAAATTCATAGACCTCGGGCGTCAGAACGTAGCCACCCCAGTTGTGTGGTCGCGTTAAACTACTTTCATCGTAGTTGCTTTTTAGCTCCTGAGTGCGATTTGTCAGCCACTGTTGATTTTCTATGATCTGAGACTGAGGTGATGCAGCGGCACTGAAGCGGCTGCCTGGAGGGCGACTGAAAAAGTACTCATCTGAATCTTCAGCGCTTGCTTTGCTGACCTTGCCCTCAATACGAACCTGTCGTTCGAGCTCACGCCAATAGAACACCAGAGCTGCGTTGGGATTGCCGTACAACTCGCGGCCTTTGCGACTGTCATAGTTGGTGTACCAGTAGAATCCAGCGTCACTAAATTGCTTCAGCAGAACTATTCTCGCTGAGGGTGTGCCATTTGCGCTGACTGTAGCCAGGGTCATTGCCGTTGCATCAATGATGTCTGCTTTTCTTGCGGCATCCATCCAGTCCGTGAACATGCTTACCGGGTCATCTGCAAGGCCTGCACGAGTCAGTTCATTAAGCTTGTAGTCTTTTCGTTCATCCCGCAGATCGCCGTTGTTATTTTTCATTTTTAATATCCTGCGGGGACGACTAACCAGTCATCCGCCGGGCCGACTAAGCGGCCTGTAAAAGTTGTAGTATTATACGACCCAGATTGTAAAGCGAGGGCGAATAAATGGCTTCATTTGATGTTGTTTCTGAAATAGACGAACACGAACTTGGTAATGCTGTCGATCAGGCAAACCGGGAAATCGGTAACCGGTTCGACTTTAAGGGTTCTGATGCAAAGATCGATCTCTCTGAGGAGGCAATGACGCTGGAGGCGGACAGTGATTTTCAAATTCAGCAGATGCAACCGATAATTTTGCAAAAGCTGACTAAACGTGGAATCGATATTAGCTGCCTCAAGCACGGCGATGTTCAGACCAGTGGTCAGAAAGCGCGTCAGGTTCTGAGTATCAAGAAGGGAATCGACAAAGAAATTGCCAGTAAGATCGTAAAGACCGTGAAGAACTCAAAGATGAAAGTGCAGGCTGCGATTCAGGGCGATCAGGTGAGAATAACCGGCAAAAAGCGCGATGATTTGCAAAGTGCAATTGCGCTGCTTAAGGGCTCTGAGTTTGACCTGCCCCTGCAGTACATAAATTTCAGAGACTGATACTTTAATTACCTGTTCGCGCTATAGATGTCGTAGCGTGTATTCGGTGATGTGATATTTCCGATCGGGCTAACATCTGCCAAAGGTTCTGCTTTGCGTGGTCGTTTAACCACTACTCGTGCTGCAGTAGCACGTGCCGCACTTAATAATTTTGCATCGTCCAGCTTTGTATCCTGACCGTAGTTTTTATCCAGTAATTCGCGCAGGGTTTGTATTTCTTTTTTTGCGGCCCGTTTGTTATCCGGGTACATCGGGTCAAGGTAGATTATCTGTGGTATTTGAGGGTGTGGCCAGTTCCCCGGCAGCAGATTACTTTCTGCGTGGTACAGGTGCATTCTTTCAGCTATTTTTTTGGTTTCAGTTTTATTTTTTGCCCGCGTTAGTGCGTCGCGTAATAGAGCGTGGACTACAGCTGATCTCTCTAATAATACAACTTCGCATCCAAGTGATGCGAATACAAATGCATCTTTGCCAAAGCCGGCCGTTGCGTCACCAATAAGCGGTTGGTCGCGGCTTTTAACTGCTCTTGCCAGTGGTTGTCCGTGTCCACCGCCAAATTTTAAGCGGTGTTGTGCGCGGCCAGCGGTAAAATCTATATTGATATCAACAGCGCGCTTTGCCACGTGGTGCCGTAGTGTTAATTTTTCGTCTATCCATTGCAGGGTGTATGACCACTGCGTTGTTTTTGTGCAGGATTGCGAGTCTGAGTTAATCAGCGTCAAGCCGGTAGCATTAGCGAGTTGGCGAGCGTTTGTACTGTTGTCGTCTACAATGGCAACTCGCTGCTTCTCCTTAGCTGTAGCAGTCAGTGGCATTTGAGTATATCGTTTGGCGATCTGCATATTTGCCTGCAGATGCTGTCGGTTGAAAACGTTAGATTAATCACTTTAAGACTGGTAGTTAATGTTGCCTGAACAGAACTCAAAAAAAATAATACTGCGCACTACAGTGAAGCTAATGATAATGGCTGCGGTGTGTACTTTCATCTGGGTATTGGCGGGTTCGCTGCCTCAGCGTGATCGCGGCGTGGCAGAAATAACACGCTTTAATGTTGCCGGCATGCAGCCCGGTGATCACATTCTGGTTGAGTGGCAGCGGAAGCCGCTCTTTATAGTTTACCGAAAACCTGCTTGGGAAACGGCGCTGTTAGCAGCTGCCGACGAGCTTTACCAGGATCCTGACAGTAGTCGTTCATCTCAGCCACAAGCGGCAACCGATGCCTTGCGATCTCCGATTAGCGGTTGGTTTGTAACGCTCGGGCTCGGCACAGGAATGGGCTGTTCGCTGGTGTTTTCCCAGCCAGCGGATGCTGAATCAGTAACTGCCGGTGGTGTTGGAGATGCCGGTGGGTTTGTTGATGGATGCGATCAAAGCCATTACGATCTGGCCGGTCGGGTGTATCGCGAGCAACAGGCACGGCGCAATACAGTGGTACCTGAGTGGTCACTGGTGGGTAGTGAGATCCTGGTTGGCGGATAGCGCCGCTGCCAGATAACAGCCGCTGCCAGAATTTAATAGTGCGGTGGTGGAGTCTCGTCTGACTCTTTCGCAATAGGGGAGGTCAGTGTTTGCAGCTGACTCTCATACAATTCCAGTTTTCTGGTCAGCTCGGAGATGGTTTGCTCGTGTCGCACGATAACATCATTTAATTGCTCGACGGTGAGTTCCATATCCATCAACTTGAGCTCTACTGCCTGGAGTCGTTCTTCCATCGGTTACGTTCTGCTGCGGTTTGCGTCGCAGCAGTGTACCCGATCGTGGCTATGTTATTTAGCCTGACCGAAGATTTGGCAGTGTTGATCTAAATAGTGCAGGGTGCCAGATCATGCGGGTCGATTAACTCAACTGCTGATTGTTCATTGATCATTGTTGCTGCAGCCCCTCTGGCAGTCCATGTTAATGGCCGCTTGACGACTTCCACCGGCAGATCTGTTGCAGACATAACGAGTTGGTCTATGCGCGGTAGCATTGCACCGCCACCATAGAGGCGAATACCGTTTTCGTAGGCCGCATCTTTTATGTTGCTGTCAATGGCTCCAAACGCGAGCCTGATCGAGTGTGTGAGCTCGTCCAGCACCGGTTGCAGTATTTCGCAGACTGTGTCAGAGCTGACTCTGAATTCAGTTATGGTATTGGTTTTTACCGAAAGGCAATTTACCTGACAGGAGTTTCTGGTGCACTGAACAAATGACTGTCGTGTTGCGGCAGCAATACTATGTTTGATGTGGCGTGCACTATCGCTTGTAATTTGCAGTTCGAAGCGCGCCAGCAAACCATCGATGATCGCTTTGTCAATTGCATCTCCACCAACCGGCAGGGACTGACAGTGAACAACCTCACCATTGGCAACTGCAATCAATCTGGATGCGGTAGCGCCAAAGTCGATCATCAGACACGATTCACTCTTGTTGAGTCCGGTGCTGTGGAAAGCTGCCAGTGATGCATCCTGAACATCAACTTTAATAGCGCCGGCTGCATGACAAGTCTGTTGCAGACGGGCACTTGTTTTTGCGTCGCAATGATGCGGCAATAACAACGAAATTTCAGGCGCTTTGCCGGTAAGCCCGGAACGCCTGGCATGATCGAGAAAGTAGCCCAGCATTTTTGTACGTAACCCGAGATCGTTGTGTATATCAGATTGAACCGGCTGAACTTCTCTATATCCGTCGACTCCGGTCATGAGTAGCTCAGCGGCCTGTTCGCCAAATGCGCTGACGGAGCTTGATCCCCCGAGAGGGTGGTCCATATCCAGTGCCGCAATTGAGGGCTGATCCAGCAGTAAACCCTCGGTGGCTGAGTAGAAGCGGGTGCGGTGCGCGCCCGGGTCAATCGCAATGCGACTGCCAGGGTTCTTTTTTCGTCGTTTAAGCATGTTTCTCGACCCCTTTATTATCCGTAATATTCTGGAGTATAGACGCCGATTTCCGGTTCGCCACTGAGGCTGTTTTTTAAATCAATGCATTCGATTAGCCTGCTGGCAGGAGTGTGCTAAATTAGCGCTCTTTTTTACGGAATGATCCACATGGCTGTTGATGACAACAAGAAGTCAGTTGGGAACGACGTGGTTGAGCAGATAGCGCACCTTGCGCGCGTTCAAATTGATGCTGACTCAGTGCCGGAATATGCTGCCGAAATGTCCGGTGTGCTTGAGCTTGCAGCACAGATGGATCAGGTTGACACCAGTTCGGTTGAGCCAATGGCACATCCAACCCATGCTGTGCAAAGACTGCGTGATGATGTAGTGACTGAAACTGATAGGCGCGAGGCCTTTCAGAATATTGCACCCTCTGTAGAGAATGGTTACTACCTGGTACCGCCGGTAATTGAATAGTTTTTTGCGGTGGCAGATCCGGTAGCAAATTCAATCCATAAATTTACACGTAAAAAACAATGCATACACTTACACTGGCCGCGATGCGAAGCTCACTTGAAAGCGGTGAATTTTCAAGCGTTGAACTTTGTCAGTATCTGATCGACAGAATTAAAAAGCAAAATGAATCACTTAATGCGTTTGTAAGCATTACTGAAGAACAGGCATTGGCTGCAGCCAAAGTGGCTGATGAACAAAGATCTGCCGGTAATATTGCAGGATCATTGCACGGTCTGCCGATAGCCCACAAGGATATATTTTGTACCGAAGGTGTTCGTACCAGTTGTGGCTCTCGAATGCTCAAGGACTTTGTGCCGCCATATAACGCAACTGTTGTTGAAAAATTAGAGGCTGCAGGTGCCGTGTGTCTCGGCAAGACCAATATGGATGAATTCGCAATGGGGTCATCTAACGAGAACAGTTACTTCGGCGCAGTTCGCAACCCGTGGGATACCAACAGAGTGCCTGGTGGATCATCTGGCGGCAGTGCCGCAGCAGTGGGTGGCCGGTTAGTGCCCGCATGTACTGGTACTGATACTGGCGGTTCTATTCGGCAACCGGCGGCATTTTGTGGAATTACCGGAATTAAGCCAACCTACGGGCGGGTATCTCGCTACGGCATGATAGCTTTTGCCTCCAGTCTTGATCAGGGTGGCCCGATGGCAACCACTGCACAGGACTGTGCGATGTTACTTAATGAAATGGCGGGTTTTGATGAACGCGACTCTACCAGTATTGATCGATCGACGGATGACTACACTGCATCGTTAAACCAATCAATTGATGGTGTAAAAGTTGGTCTGCCAAAGCAATACTTTGAGTCAGGTCTTGATGCTTCAATTGCGGCTTGTTTGCAGCAGGCAATTGCCGAGCTTGAAAAGCTCGGTGCAAAGTTTGTAGAAATTGATCTTGCCAACCAGCATCTGGCGGTACCTGCTTACTACATTGTGGCACCCGCTGAATGCTCCTCTAATTTGTCGCGCTTTGATGGTGTGCGCTACGGGCATCGATGTGAAGATCCAAAGGATCTTGAAGATCTCTACAAGCGCTCGCGCGCCGAAGGTTTTGGTCGCGAAGTGAAGCGGCGTATTCTGGTAGGGACTTATGCATTGTCTGCCGGTTACTACGATGCCTATTATGTGAAAGCACAGAAGATCCGCAGTTTGATCAGTCAGGATTTCAGTCAGGCATTTGAAAGTGTGGATCTTATTCTCGGACCCACCACGCCAACTCCGGCGTTTAAGATTGGTGAGAAAACCAGTGATCCTGTCTCTATGTACCTGAATGATATTTACACCATTCCGGCCAACCTTGCGGGGCTTCCGGGTATCTCGGTTCCCTGTGGTGAAGCAGATGGTCTGCCTGTTGGATTGCAGCTGGTGGGTAACTACTTTGATGAAGCGCGATTGCTCAATGTTGCGCATCAATATCAGACAGCAACAGATTGGCACACCCGGTTCCCGGAATAGATTCACCAGGTATACGTTCAAGACAGTTTTTGGCTCGACGCCAGCGCACTAACCCAGCTAAAGAACAGATCGCGGAAATTATTATGCAGTGGGAAACAGTCATCGGGCTTGAGATTCACGCCCAGTTAGCAACGAAAAGCAAAATCTTTTCGGCTAGTTCAACTCAATATGGTGCTGCGCCTAACACTCAGGCTAATGCAGTTGATCTGGGTATGCCGGGTGTGTTGCCGGTACTGAACAGAGAAGCGGTTGAGATGGCGGTTAAATTTGCGCTGGCGACAAACGCTGACATAGGCAAGCGCAATGTTTTTGCGCGTAAAAATTATTTTTATCCAGACCTGCCGAAAGGCTATCAGATTTCACAAATGAGTTTACCGATTGTAGGCACGGGCACAGTGGCAGTTGAACTTGAAGATGGTACGGTGAAGGACGTGGGACTAACCCGTGCACATCTTGAAGAAGATGCAGGAAAATCTGTACATGAAGATTTTCATGATGCAACCGGTGTTGATTTGAACCGTGCCGGCACCCCGTTACTTGAGATAGTCTCTGAGCCTGATATGCGAAGTGCCAAAGAGGCGGTTGCCTATGCGCGCAAGATACACTCGATTGTTCGCTATATTGAAATTTGCGATGGCAATATGCAGGAAGGTTCCTTCAGGTGTGATGCTAATGTCTCTATTCGACCAGCGGGTGAGAAAAAGTTGGGCACCCGTTCAGAGATAAAAAATGTTAACTCGTTTCGCTTTTTGGAGCGCGCAATTAATTTTGAAGTCGAGCGCCAGATAGATGTTCTTGAAGCAGGTGGCGAAGTTGTTCAGGAAACACGTCTTTATGATGCAGATAAAGATGAAACGCGTTCTATGCGAAGTAAAGAAGAGGCAAACGACTATCGCTATTTTCCAGATCCGGATTTACTGCCGGTTCAGATAGAGGATGAGTTAATAGAATCGCTGCGTGGCTCGTTACCCGAATTGCCGGATGCCAGGCGGTCACGGTTTATAGCAGACTATGAGTTGTCAGAGTACGATGCCGGTGTGATGACTGCGGATCGTCATACCGCAGATTATTTTGAATCAGTGCTGGATAAAAGCGGTGCCAGTCCAAAGCTTGCGTGTAGCTGGATAAGTGGTGAGCTTTTTTCCCGTCTAAATAAGGAAGGGCTGGATTTACCAGCTTCACCAGTTGATGCCAATCGGTTCAGTGGTTTGATTGCGCGCATCCACGACAACACAATCTCGGGAAAAATCGGCAAGGAGGTTCTGGATAAGATGTGGCAAAGCGACGATAGCGCTGATCAGATTATCGAGAAAGACGGATTGAAGCAGATATCTGACAGTTCCGAGATTGAAAAAATGATTGACGACGTTATTGCCGCCAATCCGGATCAGGTGGCGCAGTATCAGGCGGGTAAAGAGAAGCTGCTTGCCTTCTTCGTCGGGCAGGTCATGAAAGCGTCCCGAGGTAAAGCCAATCCCGGTCAGTTGAATAAGCTGCTGCAAGACAAGCTCAAGAGTTGACTGCTGTCTGTTGGCTATTTGAGAGCCAGAACGGGCGGATCGCTGTAATGTTGCAGTCGGATTGAAGTGATAATTTTTTGATACACTGAAATCAGACAAGCGCGAGTGATTTTGCTGTGGTGAGAAGGATAATAATGTTGTGCGGCTTGCTTTCGCTGCTGCCTGCCGGGGCCTCAGCTGAAGCCTTTCCCGGGGGTTTTACCAAGGATTTTCTAAAGCCCTTTTCAATGTCGAATGTTTATCTCTCGGCATTCCTCGACCAGCAATCTCTTGATGCAGGTGGAGGTTCATCCGACCTGGAACCGCTCGTCGCTGAGGTTTCTGCAGGCTACTGGTTTCTTGAAGGAGTTGGTCTGGAGCTGGATGTCGGCACTGGTGTCGCAGATGATTCTGTCGGTAATCTGGATGTGGACTTCCGCTCCAGGGTCGGTCTCAGCCTGCGCTTTGAGTCGCCACCGGCGCAGCGGTTCGCGGCCTATGCATTATTTGGCTACGTAAGAACGTCTTATCGTGCGGAAATTAACGGCGCGAGCTCGACGATATCGCTCCCGGGTGGCCGGCTGGCGCTGGGTTTGACCTATATAGTGAAACCTCAGTTTGTAGTCGATGGTGCGTTCACCCATCACAACCTGGAGGATGATGCCCGTATAAACAGTTTCCGTATTGGTGTGCGATACGAACTTGGCTCTAAGCGCCCGTAGGATTTGCATAATGTGTTATTTAAAAAAAATATTTGCTGCATTTCGGATCTGCACTCTCGGATTATTGGTGGCCGGTGTTGTTGCCTGCGACAGTGACGGTGATTTACTTGAACTGAGTAACCTGATTGCCATTGCCGACGCCGATTTTACCCGTGTAGAAATCAGTGGCGACACGGAAACTGTAATCGAAATCGCCGCTACCACTAACCTGTCGCTGTTAGCTTTTAGTGAAGGTAGCCCGATTGGCATTCCAATAAATACAGCGGTATGGTCAAGCGGCGATACTAGTATCGCGACAGTCACAAATGACGGCACGGTGACTGGTGGTGGAACAGATGGTGAGGTTGATATTACTGCCCGTTTCGGAAATTTGACTGCAAGCCAGACTGTGCGGGTGTCGTCAGCACCATTGGTTAGCATCGAGATCAGTTCTGAGGCTAATGTGGTAAACGAGTGTGGTGCAATGCAATTTACTGCCACCGGTATCTTTGCCGGGGAAGAGGATCAGCCGCGTCCACTGACCAACATTGTTGACTGGACTGTCGATATGGGCACTGCTTCTTTTTTAGACTCTGAGTTTGGATTGCTTCGTGTGACCTCTAATGGTGCGTTGCAAGTGACGGCCACTGCTACTGACGCTGCCGGTATAAGGCCAGACATAACCGCAACAACTGTCGTTACTGTGCAGGACAATCTGCTGGCGATAGCAATTGAGGCTGAGCCTGGTCAGCTGGCAGTAGGTTCGCCATTGCAGTTCCGGGCTTTTCCAACTTATGCGCCTGATGAAAACGGGATCGTGCCTGAGGCAATTGAGATAACAGGTAATGTGATGTGGTCACTGCAGGATATGGCTACATCCGGTGCGTTTGCGTCGGTGGAGCCCGATCTGCCGGACAGAGGTCTGGTGACCGCCGATCGGTCCGGGGCCGGAACGCTCACTGCAAGTTGCGCGGGAGTTGATCAGCAGATAAATATAGTTGCAGCGGGCTCCGGAGAATTGACATCACTTGAAATAGTGCCTTTGAATCCGGAACGTGAGTTCCCGTTAACGATTCAATTTTTTGGTGATCAAATTATCGAGGAGTTTTTCGCCCTCGTGGCATTCAGAGATCAGCCTGGATCTTTGGATGTCACCAACAACAGTGACACGGACTGGACGCTGGAGGCCAGTACTGGTACGCCTTTCGAACTCGACGATGGAACGCTAACAATAAGTGGCATTGGAACCGCCATGGTCACTGCAACTTTTGTTGATGAGGACAACAATGACAACATTCTCACGGATACGGTTCAGGTGACCGTGGAATAGTTCAGCGCTATTCTTCAACAAATTTCATATCCCGCCGATACAGTGCCCCAGCAGGGTAGTTCGCTCATCGGTTTGTGATCCAGTTCATTATCGATCGGCTGATTACCCATTAATCCGGGATATTGGCTGAGACAATAATGAAACGCTGTGCCATCACACTGCATTGCTGTGTTCTTTTCTCCTGTGTGTCGCCACAGGATGATAGAGGAGCGGCCAGGTTCGATGGAGACTGGCAGGCGCAAATGGGTGAGACTCAAGTGGTGCAGCAGGTGATGGGCATGCAATTCAATTGTGCGCCCTTCACTGAGTCTTTCTTTTTGCGCGTAAAGGATGGTTCGATTGCGGGCTTTATGGTGACGGATGAAAACTACAGCTTCAGTACATCAATTGATGACAATGGTCGCTTCCGCGCATTAATTCCCACTAACTCGGTTTATACCTATACAGATTCACAATTCAGCCGCGAATCTAACATTGTGTTGGTATTGCAGGGGCGATTGTCTGCGCAAACACGTTCGGGTGAGTTTATCATTGGCGATAGTGCGCTTAACGCGCAGGGCTGCTCGACAACAGTGCAGTTTGTCTCTGTATGATTCGAAGTATGCCGCAGCTCGCCGCGATTTGTTTTGCCGCACTTTCGCTTATTGCCTGCTTTCCTGCTTTGGATTCGGAAGATCTGTCGCTGCCTTTTGCGCATAATTCTGCCGCTGATTCCGGTCTTGAACATGGGCTTGAACCTCGTCTTGATCCGGGGGTTCTGACCGGGCAATTGCAAAACGGCTTTCGCTACTATTTGCGCAGTGCAAACAGTTCGCCGCGCAATGATCAGTTGGAAGTGCGTTTGATTGTAAAAGCGGGTTCCCTTCATGAACGGCCTGACCAGCTTGGCTTTGCACATCTGCTTGAGCATATGGCATATCGTGGTACCGCATCGTTTTCTCAGCAGGATATAGAAATTTTGTTAAGCGAAAATGGTATGCGATGGGGTGCGGACGTTAATGCGACAACGCACTATGGAGCGACTGTTTATCGGTTTTCACTAACAAAAAAAGATGTTGATCTGCTGCCTGAAATATTTACGTTGATGAGCGAATGGCTTGATTCGCCAGACTTTGATCCACTGGCACTCGAAAATGAGAAGCGTATCATTGCTGCCGAATTGCGAGAACGGTATGCCGATAGAAACCATATTGTTGATCCGGTCGTACTTAGTGCTTATGCGGGTAGTCGCTATTCGAGTCAGCATCCCGCTGGCGATATCAATACTATACGCAACGCCTCTGTTGAGGGGTTAAAGGAATTCTGGAAATCTCATTATCGCGCTGACAATGCTGCATTGGTGGTAACCGGAAGCGCGCAGCCATGGCGACTTGAGCCATTGATAGCAAGTCACTTTGCAAAGCTTGAAGGTCCATCGTTGGCAGCTAACGGGAATCCGCAGCTGGCTGAATCGGCCCAAACTATTCCCGGTGTCACGTTCTTTAAGGATGGCACAGCTGTTGAGCTTCAATCACACAATAATCCAACACTTGAACTTCCGCAGGTGTCGGTAAATTTTATTTCGGGAATGCCGGATCGAACTAACGGCGAATCGACAACCATCGAGAACAGTTTCCGTAATCAATTGCTGTTTAATGTGTACTCGCATCTATTGCGGGATCGCATCGATAATACACAGGAGTGCAGTACTGTGGCATTGGAGGCGTCCCGGCTTGAATCAATGCAGACGGTCGAACATGTGAAACTCACCGTGACTGAAAACAACCTGTTGGGATGTCTGGCGGTAGCCTTTAATGCGGCTGATGCCGTGAGCAATACAAAACTTACATCGGAGGAGTTTGCAGAATTCAGACAACTCTTCCAGGAATTAAAGCAACTCCAAGGTGATCAGTATCGCAACAGAAGCGCCGCCTCTATTGCAGATAACCTGGTGGATATGGTGGCCAACGGGGAGAATGTGTTGTCATCATGGGATACCCAGAATATTCTGCAAAGAGTGGTTGATGATTTTGACCGGAAAACACTTAACCGACTGATGGCGGATGTCGGTGACTCACATCGAATAGTCTATTCGGTGGTAACAAACAAGCCAGTGCCTCTGCCACTGTCAGGATTGATTGCAGCTATAAATAATGGTACTGCGGCCGGTTCGTCGCGGCGCACAGTGTCCTCAATAGTTCACGGTGACTTAAGAGAAGATCAGAGCGTCGTAGTTGCAGCGAAAACAGATACAGTTGAGGGTTCAAGTCTCGCATCGAGTCCCGCAGGTGATATAAGCATTAAGGCGTCTCACGGTCTTTTCAAAGAGGCATTCGGTGAACATTACTATGAGTGGCAGCTTGGTAATGGTTCGACTGTTTTGCTTTTACCAGATGAGCGGTTTAATCATGTTGCAGTGACTGCTATCAGTAAAGGGGGCTATGCGAATCGACCTGAAGCGTCAGCTATAGCTGCGCGTTCATTGCCCGAATTTCTATCGGTCAATGGAGTTGACGGTTATACCCATCGTAGTTTGCGAAAAGCTATGGAAGACAATCAACTGTCGTTAAAGCCTTTCGTCGGTCTGCTGCATCATGGCATTAAAGCAAGTGGTCGTAGTGAGGATATGCCAACGCTGTTGACGATGATGAATAGTTACTTTGGGGAGCTGATGATTTTAGAGCCGCAAAGCTCTGTTTTTCTGCAACAGCTGAACGAGAGAAAATCACAGATGCAGTGGCAACAATCACTTTGGCATGAGTCAAAGCCTGAGCTGCTGTCGGTCAGCCCAAAGCCTCAGCAGCATGCTTTTGTGGAGGTGCATAAATATCTGTTTGGGAATGTCGCAAATTTTGATTTTGTTTTTGTAGGATCTGTTGAACCTGATGAGCTGCAACGGCAGTTAGAGAGAATTTTCACTAATAGTGAAAACTACCGGGGAAAGATACATAGCAACGGTGAATCTCTGTCTGTCAAAAACGTTGTGGCGAATCCTGTCGCTATTAATCATGGTGAAAAAAATACACAGATTTCGTTCTTGTTAATGTGTCAAAACGTTTTTTCGGCTGACGATTTAGGTGGTGACAAACTTCAGCAATGGCGACTTCTGTCGGATGTTGTTGCTGAAAGGTTACGCTATAAGTTGCGAGAGGAGCTCGGCATAGTGTATGAAATTGAGAGCGATATTCCGGTGTCTGATCGTTTGATCCATCAAGTAGGCTTTTCGGTTGCACCTGGCGATGCGACCGGGGCCGCGGATGCGACATACAAAATACTGTCAGAGGTATCTTCGGTGGGAATTACCAGCAGTGAGCTTGCTGGTGCGTTAGCCAGAGATAGCAGGCGTCTTAAAATTACAGGCTCTGACTATCAAGCAATTGCCGACGAGATGGCCCGGCAGCTTTTGTTTAGTGGAACAGTTGAGCAGGTTGGCAGTTCTTTGCTAAACCTTGATGAAATCAATCAACTGGCGCGCTGTATTGACAGATCTACGCCGCTTGTGGCGCTGAATTCCTCTGAGGTTTATCGGTCGGATACATTGGCCAATAAGCTGATTCGCGAAGAGAGCTCACTTCGGCAACAGCAGGCCCCTGCACGTTAGCACTAGATGTATTTTTGAATTTGCTTCGATTGAGCGATATCACCGTGCTCAATGTATTGCTCGTGGTTCTTATCAATAACGTTGAGGTCATAGAGATAGTTGATCATCATGCCAAAAGACTGTGTTATGCCGTGTTCGCTTAAATCACCCATCCAGTTTATTCGTTCGAAAATTGCACCATTGGAAAGATGAAATTGAGCAACTGGATTTGATGCGTTGCCATTGCCTTTTTTTTCTTTAACAATATATTTAGCCAGCACTCGTTGCATTGGTTCTTTCATGACAGCACATATTTTTTCATCTGAGAGCCATACGGTGTCTTCGATGAGCTCATTGAATGTTTTATCGGTGGTGAGCTTGAGAGATTCCAGTTCCTCTTTTGTGAGTAATTCAGAATCATCCTGTGCAGCCAGTCTCTTTAGCCACGCAGTAAATCCCGGCACCGGAGAGAGGGTGGCAAAATTCACCAGGCTTGGGCATTCCTTTTTTAGCTCATCTACCACACGTTTGATCAGGAAGTTACCAAGACTGACTCCTGCCAATCCTTTTTGCGCGCTGCTTATGGAGTAGAAGATCGCAGTTGAAGGATTGTCGATCTCCTGTTCCTGGTGACTGGTGTCAAGCAGGTTATTCACGTTAGACGATATTTCATTTCTCAAAGCAACCCAGATGAATATCAAAGGTTCCTCTGGCATGCTCGGGTGAAAGAACGCAAAGCAGCGACGGTTCTGACCGAGTCGGTGGTGTAAATCATCCCATGATTCCACGCGGTGCACAGCTTCATACTCAATCAGTTTTGCAAGTAGTGATGCCGGTGCATTCCAGTTAATATTTTTCAGTTCCAGAAACCCGATATCAAACCAGCTTCGAAGCTGTTTATGCAGTACTTCATTGATTGGTGAGAGTTCCGGATGTTCCTTGCTGAGGCGCATGACATCAAAGCGAAAATCAACCAGAAACTTAATACCCTGGGGCAACGCGTTGAACTGTGTGAGCAGCGTTTGGTAGGGAGGTGTCAGGCAATTGCGCAGCTGTTCTTCCACTTCGATGCGTCGCTCTTGAGTGAGATCTGTGAATAAAGCTTCGGCTGTTTGCCTTATTTCATTGTGATCGATACTAAAGTCGGTTGTCAGTAGTTTCAGGAACTTAAATCGGCCTTCGTCGTTCATGCTTAGGTAGGCACCGCCAAGCTCGGCTGCTCTGGCGCGTGCCGATACCTCGCCACCCTTGCCTTCGAGGCATGCGGTAATTTTGGTTTTGAGTGGTGCAATTTCGTCTGCGTGCAGGTAGGGACTTAACTCCAGGCGTTTGCCGCTAAACGGAGTCGACACACCTTTCCATGCATTGAGGATATTGCTGAATAAGCGATTGCTCATCAGATTGGCTTTTAGGTCTCGTGGGGGATCGTACGGCGAAATGATAAACTATCCTGTATCTTCTAGTAGATCACCGGCTCACGCTCGAGCTCGATGTCAAATTGCTTTTTTATATCTTTCCGGATTTCATCTGCGAGTATTGCAATCTGCTGACCAGACCCGTTGCCCTGGTTCACTAACACAAGAGCCTGATGGTCGTGTACGCCCACATCACCATTGCGATGGCCTTTCCAGCCCGCCTGATCAATAAGCCAGGCAGCCGGCAGTTTGTAATAGTCCCCGGGTTGTGGGTACACCGGCAAATCAGGGTGCGTTTTAAGTAGTGCGTCAACATGTTGGCTGGGTACTATCGGGTTTTTAAAGAAGCTGCCAACGTTACCAATTACTGACGGATCCGGAAGTTTTGATTTTCGCAGATCGCAGACGTGTTTGAAAACAGTAGTAGCACCTGGTTCGGATTCCCCTGCGTCATCTTTCATAGCGTCTTTGAGCGCCTGATAGGTGACGACGGGATTATCTATGGTAGACAGCTGTAGTGTTATACCAAGTACAATCCACTCAGACCCCGCATGAGTTTTAAACAAACTATGCCGGTAACCAAAATCGCATTCCGAATTTTGCAGAGTAGCTGACTCCAGTGTTTTCTGGTGTATTACATCGACTGAAATGAGGTTGTTGCAAACCTCCTTGCCATACGCACCGATATTCTGAATGGGTGCGGCACCGGCATTACCGGGAATGAGAGCCAGATTTTCCAGTCCGTATTGTCCGCTAAAGACGGTTGTCTCAACCAGTGTGTGCCAATTGATACCGGCACCGGCATTAACGGTTACAGTGGTGCCATCTACGCTGTTGCTTAATTTGTCGGTTGCGATGTGAAGTACAAGACCATCTACGTTGCGAGTGAAAACAGTGTTGCTGCCACCGCCAAGGATCAGCAGAGGACATTTTTTACTGTGCTGCCAGGTCAGTGCTTCTCGAACGTCGTCAATAGATTTCGCACTGCAGAAATATTCGGCGCTAACATCAAACCCGAAACTGTTGCGTTCGCGTAGTGATACATTTTCACTAATGTGCATGGGTTTGATTGATCGTTGCTTTAATGCGAGGGTAATAGAGAAACAAGGTAATTGCGCGGATTATCATAAAAATTGAAAAGGCGAGCCATAAACCAGTATTGCCTAATGGCGGTATCAGGAGCAATGTTAATGCAAAGAAAAATGCCGCTGATATTATCATTGCATTGCGCATCTCGCGCGAGTGCGTTGTGCCAATGAAAATTCCATCCAGCTGATAGCACCAGACTGACAAAAACGGCAATACAAGCATCCATGGTAACAGCGAATTCGCTGCAGCTAAAACTTCTATTTGGTTAGTGAACAAGCGAAGAATGACGGGGCCGGTCAGGTATAGCAATGCTGACATTAAGACTGCAGTGACCATAGCCTGCTGGGTGGATGCGCGAAGTACGCCGTGAAACTGCTTTTTGTTTTTACTGCCCCAGGCCTGGCCTGCCAGCGTCTCTGCTGCGTGGGCAAAACCATCGAGAGCGTAGGCACAGATATGCAGCAGTTGCATCAATATAACGTTTGCCGCAAATACAGTGCTGCTGAACTTGCCGCTGCTGATGTTAAAGTAAAAAAAACACGACACCAGCAACAAGGTTCTGATGAAAATATCGCCGTTGAGTTTCAGAAGTCGTTTAACTGGCTCAGGTTCACGCAGTGCCCGCGATGTAGTTGTGCGCGCAGCGAGTTTCAGTTGCTGGCGTATCAGGTAAAGTGCCAGTGACAGCGCCAGGTATTCGCTTATTACCGAGGCAGCTGCAACGCCTTCAATGCCGTAGTCCATTATGGGTACAAAGAGTATATCGAGGATAACGTTTGTGCAGTTGAGCAGTAGCTGAAAAGCGAAAACCGACCGCATCCTTTGTAGTCCTATCAGAGTACCGGTCAGAACATAATTTGCTAGTGTCGCCGGGGCAGACCACACGCGAATAGAGAAGTAGTCTCGCGTTAGTTGTTCGATTTTGGTATCACCACTGACTAATCGCAAAGCAATGTCGAGTATCGGATTGCGTAACAATATCACTACGATCCCGAGAGCAGCTGCAATGACTAGTGAACGTATTATTGTCAGGCTGATGGTGACATCATCTTCGGCACCGTAAGCCTGGGCAATGCTGCCGCTGGTCCCCATCTTTAAAAAACCGAATGTCCAGAACACCAGGCTGAAAATTGAAGCTCCCAGTGCTACTGCCGCGATTGGCTCTGGGGAGCCCATATGGCCAGTGACAGCTGTGTCCACAGCACCTACCAGCGGTACAGTTATATTGGATAGAATAATAGGCGCTGCCAGCCACCAAACCCGTTTATGCCAATGTCTATTAATGTCTGGATCTATTGGCATTTCACTGATTTGGTTATTCTGATTTTGAAAATGGTTAACAATGTAGCGCAAACTAAAAAAGGCCGACAGCGATTATCGCTGCCGGCCTTATACTCAGTAAGACTTATTTTTACCGTATTCCTGAAGCTGCTTGCGCTTAACCCGGTCTGGTAAACCTATCCAATTACAGGGCGACCAATGCAGTAGTACTGCATACCGTTGTCTGCAACCACAGACGGTTCGTAAAGGTTTCTACCATCGAAGATAACGGGATCTTTGAGGGCCTTTTTGAGTCCCTCCCATGAAGGGCTTCGGAACTCGTTCCACTCAGTCATAATGATCAATGCATCTGCACCTTCAACTGCTTCCATGGCGGTTTCCGTTAGCATCAGGCCAGGATGATCCGGATACAAATGCCTGGCTTCGTCCATTGCCACCGGATCGTAAGCCTGTACGGTAGCACCCTGCGACCACAGTGCATCCATAAGAACCCGGCTGGGCGCTTCACGCATATCATCTGTATTTGGCTTGAATGAAAGCCCCCAGACGGCAAAGGTTTTACCGGACAAGTTGTCACCGAAGTGTTTATTTATCTTGTCGGGCAGAACGCTTTTCTGGCGCTCGTTAACGGCTTCAACTGATTCGAGAAGTTTGGCTTTGTATCCCACTTCTTTTGCAGTTGCGATCAGTGCTTTTACATCTTTGGGGAAACATGATCCGCCATATCCGCATCCCGGATAGATAAAACTGTAACCTATGCGCGGATCTGAGCCGATGCCAATACGGACGCTTTCAATATCAGCGCCCAGTGAATCTGCAAGATTTGAGAGTTCATTCATAAAGCTGATTTTGGTTGCCAGCATCGAGTTGGCGGCATACTTTGTCAGTTCTGATGAACGGATGTCCATGAATATTAGTCGATCATGATTGCGGCAGAATGGTGCATATAGCTTGCGCATCTGCTCGATAGCATACGGGTCCTGCGTGCCAACAACAATACGATCTGGTTTGCGGAAGTCTTCAATTGCAGCTCCTTCTTTCAGAAACTCCGGATTGGAGATAGTGGAGTACGGAATGGTGTCTCCACGGTTTGCAAGTACTTCCTTCATCTTTGCAGCAACGCGATCAGATGTTCCGACTGGAACTGTTGATTTGGTGACAACAAGCTTGCGCTCCTGCATGCGCTCGGCAATAGTTTGCGCAACAGCTAATACGTGCTTGAGATCCGCCGAGCCGTCCTCATCTGGTGGTGTGCCTACCGCGATAAACTGCATCTCGCTATGTGCTACCGCCTGGTCCATGTCCGTGGTGAAATTTAATCTGCCAATTTCGACATTGCGAATAATCACGTCGTCAAGACCTGGCTCGTGAATTGGAATTATGCCTTTCTTTAAATTCTCGACTTTGGTTTCGTCAATATCAACGCAGAGTACATCGTTGCCGACGTCGGCCAGTAGAGATCCTGTGACGAGTCCGACGTAGCCCGATCCGTAAACCGTAACTTTCATTTATAGAGATCCGTTAATTTTTAAATTGTTGTATTGGTGAATTCTTTGCGTCTGAAGCGTATCTGACTGGCCGCTTTGTGGCGTCGTCAGTGCTCAAAAAGTCCTTTTGCCTGAACGCCATTGCCAATCTGATTTCTCTTCCCAAGCTATGATATTTGCAAGCACTGCGCCCGTTCAAGGCGACTTTGGGCGGGCCACTATAAACTCGGGAGAGTCGGCTGAACAGGCGAAGCCGCGAACTTAATGGAAAGTGGTGTCATTTTACTGTCTATTGCACCGTGTTTTGTGTCTTTCGATGGTTTTACGTTTTCTTATTGTGAAGTGCGGACGATCTGGCGAACGGGCTGGCAATAAGTACTTCTCGCTTGCCTTTCGGGCCCGGCAGTTTCTGCCAATTGAAACCTGCCTCAGTCAGGGCTTTGCGGAATTGCCCGGAGACGCAGTAAGTGGCCAGCGTCGACTCAGGCCTGGCTGCTGCGTGCAGTTGTTTCAGGAAATTTGTGTTCCAGAGTAACGGGTTATTTTTGCTACTGAACGCGTCGAGGTAGATGGCATCAAAGGAGCTTGCCGGCATTTTATGTGACGTCGCATCTGCACGGATCAAACGCAGTGATGTTTGCTCGTTGAATGACGCCGTTACCTCGGTTTCATTTGTCGTAATACAACTGATAGTGTCAGCGGTGAATTCACATAAATCCGGATTTCCCGGGGCGTTGTGATTTAATACCTGCAGTGCGATGTTTTTGTTTAACGGCTCAATTTCGTAAGCGGTATAGCTGAGTGGACAGTTGTATGAGTTGGCGTGGCTTGCCGTGTGTACGAAGTTGAACCCGGTTCCGAAACCGATTTCAAGAATTGCTGTCGGCTGAAGATTGGCAAGCCTTTGGTAAACACCAGAGTTACGCAAATAAACCTGGTCCGATTCGGTTAGCGCACCAAACTTTGAATGGTAGGTTTCCTGGTGATCGGGATAAACCAGGGTATAGCTGCCGTCGTCTGTTTTTAGCAACTGCATCTTGTGCACACCAATCTATAAAACCGGTGCTAAAGGCTTTGTCGTTTGGGCCTTCGAATGCTCAGTGCGGCTTTGCTAAACTCGGCGCAGGAGTTATTAAATAATTCAGTACTGACGGGCATCGGTACGCGGGCAAGGGCTACCCATTCAATCAGGCTTTTGCAGTCGTAAACCAGCTTTAAGCCGGTGCTGTGTAACCAGGCTGGCATAGCAGGGTCACTGTAAGGGTGGCCTGTGTACTCGACTAACTCTTCACCGGCAGAGACGAACTGTGGCCACACCATGAAGTTGTTGCTGGCATCACTGCGCATGGTTTCACATTCATATTTGGCAGCTGTTGCAAAATGGTCAATGAACTCTTCAGCTCCATCAAAAGTAGAAAGAGGAAGTAGTACTTCTTTAAGGCTTTCTGCAATAGCATCAATGTTCTGCATTGCCTGTGCAATTTTTATAAACCTGGATTCGTAAAAAGTTTCTATCGGTACGGAAAAAGCGCGGAATGGCTCGCCCCATAATTCGTCTATG
>CAZYRP010000016.1:0-46059 GCA_964649465.1 uncultured Granulosicoccaceae bacterium
GCGGGTGAACTGAACATTTCCTTTTATCGGGATGACTTCAGCCGCATTGGATTACACCCACAGGTCGGAGCCTCGAAAATTCCATTTTCTATCGAGGGTGAGATCATCATTCTGGTTGATGATGTGCTCTACAGTGGTCGTACAATACGCGCTGCGATGAATGAGATATTCGACTATGGCCGGCCTGAAAAAATTATTCTGGCAACATTGGTTGAACGCAGCGGTCGGGAATTACCAATTAACGCCGACATCATTGGTCGTAGCATGGACCTCCCGGACCACCAGCAGGTCAAGTTGCGCCCTGACATGAGCCTGGAGATTATCAAGGAATGAATCAATCTCACACCAAGCCAAACATAGCCAAACCAGACATCATGGCATCCCATCAACGCGACATACAACTCACCAGCTCAGGAGAGCTGAAACACTTTTTAAGCATTGAGGGTCTGTCACGCGAACGCCTGGTCGAGATACTCGATACCGCAGAGAGTTTTGTTGGGGTTAACGACAAAGCAGCTAAAAAGGTACCGTTGCTGCGTGGTAAAACAGTGGCCAATCTGTTTTTTGAAAACAGTACACGCACAAGAACCACTTTTGAACTGGCGGCAAAACGTCTATCAGCAGATGTGCTTAATATAAACGTCAGTGTCTCAGCAGTCACCAAAGGTGAAACTCTGCTGGACACCCTTCGCAATCTACAGGCGATGCAGTGCGACATGTTTGTAGTCAGACATTCATCATCAGGTGCTGCACACTTCATTGCCGATCATGTTGAACCACATATCAGTGTAATTAACGCAGGGGACGGTCAACACTCACACCCGACGCAAGCCATGCTGGATATGTTTGCAATCCGTCGCAATAAGGGTGATTTTTCACAGCTTAAAGTGGTGATAGTTGGCGACATACTCCATTCGCGAGTTGCAAGATCTCAAATACATGCACTGAATATTCTGGGCACCGGCAACATCACCGCAGTTGGCCCAAAAACTTTATTACCCGAACAGGTAAAAGAACTGGGCGTGCACGTCAGACATGATCTGGACGGCGCACTGGTGGGAGCTGATGTTGTCATTGGTTTGCGCTTGCAAAAAGAGCGTATGCGGTCAGCACTATTATCTACTGAGGACGAATACTACAGAAGTTTTGGATTAACCGAGCGCAGGATGAAACTGGCAAAGCCTGATGCCATTGTTATGCACCCGGGGCCAACCAATCGAGGTGTGGAAATAGAATCGAGTGTTGCTGACGGACCACAGTCTATTATCCTTGAACAAGTGACCGGGGGCATTGCGGTGCGCATGGCTATTATGTCAATTGCAATGGGGAATATTGAAAAGTCACTCGTTGAAAAGCCCATGGCCGAGCAGTCACCGGCAACCATCGCGAGTGACAATACGGGTGGCGAAAAATGACCAGCACATCGATCGTTAATTGTCGCTACTACGATGACAAGGGAAAAGAAGTTCAACAAGGCTGCATTCAGTACACTGATGGCATAATTACTCACGTTGGCAGTGCCGATGATCAGATAAACTCTGAACATACAATCAACGCCGGCAACAATCTGTTAATACCCGGTTTGATTGATTGCTATGCAAGGCTGCGAGAGCCGGGCTATGAGAAAGCCGCAACTATTGCCAGTGAAACGCTGGCTGCCGCAAAAAGCGGCATCACCACATTACTTTGTGCACCTGACACCGATCCGATAATCGACGAACCAGGCACCGTTGAACTAATAAGACGTCGAGCAGCCGCAGCTATTGGCGTCAAAGTGCTGCCAATTGGTGCATTAACAACAGGGCTCGGTGGAGAGCAATTAAGTGAAATGCAAATACTCTCCGACTCTGGTTGTGTTGCCTTCAGCAATGGCGACAAACCCATCAGGGATAATCAAGTGCTGCGACGCGTCATGGAGTATAGCGCCGGATTTAATTTAAACCTTATTATAGCCCCTCAGGATCCATGGCTATCAGGTGGAGTAGCGCACGAAGGTTCAGTCTCTATCAGACTAGGCTTGCCAGGCATTCCGCTGGCAGCTGAGACGGTAGCTCTATCGCAGCTTATTGAACTTTGCTATCAAACAGGTGCGCGAGTGCACTTTTCGCGCTTGTCTTCGCAGCGTGGAGTCAACCTGGTTAGTCAGGCAAAAAAAGACAATATAGCGGTAACCGCAGATGTCGGGATTGATCATTTATTTTTGACAGAAATGGATACCAGTGACTTCAACAGTCTTTGCCACGCATCCCCGCCATTCAGATCACACGCCGATAAAGAAGCTCTAAGAGAAGGCATTTCAAACGGCGTGCTCGATGCCATCTGTTCGAACCATGCACCGCATGAACTGGATGCCAAGCTAACACCATTTGCAGAAAGTGAGTCCGGACTGTCTTCGCTCGATAGCTTTACCGGATTACTGTTTAAGCTTGCCAACGAAATGAATGTAGCACTGCCATTATTGCTCGACCGGGTAACATCAGGCCCGGCACGTTGCTTTGGCCTGCCTCAGGGCAAACTTGCTGTTGGCGCACCCGCTGATCTTTGTATCTTTAATACCGAAACCGATTGGGAGTACTCACTGGAAAACATGGTCAGCCGCGGCAGGAACAGTCCCTATCAGGGATGGGATTTTCAGGGATTGGCAGAGTTAACCGTGGTCAATGGCAAGACTATCTATTCACCCAGACGCGGTGCTTAATACTTACAAAAAATGCAGCCACAAAAAAGCCGGGGCAAAACCCCGGCTTTTTTAGTACCACTAATATAGTTATTAAGACGCTATTTTATAAGAATCATCATCAGCATCTCTCAAAGACAGATCTCCGTTTGCATTGGGATCTTCACCACTGAGATCACCGCCCTCTGCAAGCTTGAGCTTCAGACGCAAATCGTTAACTGAATCGGCGTTACGCATACCCTCTTCAACTGTGATTTCACCCGCTTTAATAAACTCAAAGATTGCATCATCAAAGGTAATCATGCCTTGTTCACGTGACTTCTTAACCAACTCTTTCATCTCGTGGATATCACCCTTCTTCATCAGTTCTGACATCAGAGGTGAATTAAGTAGTATCTCAACCGCTGCTCTTCTGCCATCACCACTTGGCGTAGCCATTAAGCGCTGCGAAATTACGGCCTTAAGATTCAAAGACAAATCCAACAGGAGCTGGTTACGACGTTCTTCAGGGAAAAAGTTAATAATTCGATCCATCGCCTGATTGGTATTATTAGCGTGCAGCGTTGCAAGACACAAGTGGCCGGTTTCCGCAAACGCTATGGCGTGCTCCATGGTGTGCTCATCACGAATCTCCCCAATCAGAATAACATCCGGTGCCTGACGCAAAGTATTCTTCAGTGCAATATCGAAGGTTTCGGTATCAGTACCCACTTCCCGTTGTGTTACAAGACAGCCCTTGTGCTGGTGAACAAATTCAACCGGATCTTCGATAGTAATAATGTGGCCCTGACTATTGGTATTTCTGTAGTCAATCAAAGCTGCAAGACTTGTAGATTTACCAGAACCGGTACCACCAACGAAGATAACCAGCCCACGGGTAGTCATAGCAACTTCTTTCAACACTTCCGGCAGATTAAGTTTTTCAAGCGATGGAACTTCGAATCCAATGATACGAATAACCATACCTGCACTGCCACGCTGAACAAACGCATTAACACGAAAGCGCGCAACATCCGGAACACTGATCGCAAAGTTACATTCGCGGGTGGTTCTGAACTCATCTGCTTCTTTCTCATCCATCACAGACAGAGTTAGCGCTTTAGTCTGCTCTGGCATCAGTTTTTTGTCGGTCAACGGTGTAATTTTACCGTGCAATCTCATACAGGGAGGGGAGCCCGCAGTAATAAACAAATCAGACCCACCTTCCTGCTGCATTTTGTTTAACAGACCATCAAGGTATTTTTTCGCTGAATCGTTTTCCATAGTTCCCGCCCTCGTTTATTGGTTTTTATATGTTGCGACCGTTTATTAACGAGTCTTACAGTGAATCCGGGTTAGCTGCTTTTTTCCTGGCATCTTCAAGACTTACCAGCCCTTTATCTACCAATTGTTTTAGATTTTGATCAAGTGTCTGCATTCCTGCGGACTGACCTGTTTGAATCGCTGAGTACATCTGAGCAACCTTATCTTCACGAATCAGGTTTCTGATCGCAGGAGTACCCATCATGATTTCGTGTGCAGCAACTCGACCACCACCCTCTTTCTTAAGGAGTGTCTGCGAGATAACCGCCTTCAGTGATTCCGATAACATTGATCGCACCATTGGTTTTTCACCAGCGGGGAATACATCAACGATTCTGTCTATAGTCTTTGCTGCTGAACTGGTGTGCAAAGTACCGAATACCAGGTGACCGGTTTCTGCAGCTGTCAGTGCCAGACTGATGGTTTCCTGGTCACGCATTTCACCAACCAGAATAGTATCCGGATCTTCACGAAGTGCTGATCGCAGCGCTTCGTTAAAGCCATGTGTATCGCGGTGAACTTCACGTTGGTTTACCAGACACTTTTTACTCTGGTGAACAAATTCTATCGGATCTTCGATGGTGAGAATGTGGCCGAGCTCTGTTTCATTCTTGTAGTCCATCATCGCAGCAAGCGTGGTAGATTTACCAGAACCGGTAGGTCCGGTTACCAGCACGATACCTCGTGGATACTCTGATATTTCCTGAAAGATTGGCGGTGCACCGATCTGCTCCAGAGTAAGTACTTCACTCGGGATAGTTCTGAATACCGCACCACAGCCACGTGCATGATTAAATGCATTCACACGAAAGCGTGCAATGTCTGGCAGTTCGAAAGAGAAATCCACCTCGAGCAGCTCTTCAAATTCCTTGCGCTGCTTATCGTTCATGACATCGTATATCATGCCCTGTACCACACCCGCGTCGAGTTCTGGTACGTTTACACGGCGAATGTCGCCGTCGACGCGAATCATTGGCGGCAATTCTGCCGACAAGTGCAAATCGGAAGCGCCGTTTTTCACGCTGAAGGTAAGTAGCTGTGAAATATCCATTGATAGATCCTGGAGTTTCTCGTTAAATTCGATTTATTGATAAATTCTGCGGGCACAAGGTTTTCGTGCTGACATGAAAACCTATCGACAAGCAGCGAGATTTAATTAGCGTCAATTTCATTGCTGTGACAACAATTCAATATCTCGAACCGAGTTCACATATTCCAGACTGGAAACCCGATGCCATTTTCCTCCGACGATCAACAAAGTGCGCAGACGAATGTCGCTACGCGTATCGCATCAGTGCGCGCAGAAATCTCCCGGCTCGAACAGGAGTACGGTCGCGAGCCGGGCAGCGTCCAGCTGCTGGCAGTGAGTAAAACCAAACCATCAACGTTAATAAGAGAGGTCGCTGCCACCGATCAGTTGCATTTTGGCGAGAACTACGCAGACGAAGGCGTTGAAAAAAGCCTCGAGCTGCAGAAACTGGCACTCACATGGCATTACATCGGCCATATTCAGTCAAACAAAACCAAACTGATTGCCAGCCACTACAACTGGGTTCAGGGAGTTGATCGATTGAAGATTGCCAAACGTCTTAACGAGCACCGCGGCACAGAATTACCTCCACTGAACATTTGCATCCAACTTAAACTCGATGCAGAGGAGTCAAAATCCGGCTGCACAACCGAAGAGCTCGATGAGCTGGCAGCTTTCATCGCTGCTGCACCACATTTAAAATTGCGCGGCCTGATGGCAATCCCTGCACCCAGAGCAGACACGGCATCACAGCGCGAGGTATTTCGCGAATTAAATAGCTGGTATCAAACACTGCAATCGGCCCACGCATCGGTGGATACCTTATCTATGGGAATGTCCGGTGACATGCCAGCGGCAATTGCCGAGGGTACGACGATGGTGCGTATTGGTACGGCAATATTTGGTGCACGGGAAAAGCGCTGATTGCAGATAAGGGTAAATTGCCGTCATCGCTTGAAAAACCGCTATTATTGGTACTACGACAAAGAAATCTAAAGGGCCCCGACATGTCAAACCCAAATCCACTCGTTGCTGCTGTTGAACTTGGTCAAAGCCTGTGGCTCGATTACATACAAAGAAGCATGTTCGATAATGGCGAGCTCGAGCGCTACATTACCGACGATAAACTCCAGGGAATGACATCAAACCCGGCAATCTTTGAAAACGCGATTGCCAACACTAATGAATACGACGCCGAGATCGAATCGATTGTCAAAAAGACTCCATCTGCCAGCGCGATGGATATTTTCAAACAACTCGCCGTGACAGATATTGGCAGAGCGGCAGATGCTTTCAGACAAACCTGGTTAGACAGCCGCGGTGATGATGGCATGGTAAGCCTCGAAGTTTCACCCAACCTGGCTCACGACACCGAAGGCACAATTGCCGAAGCTGTCGAACTACATGCCCTGCTGCAGCGCGACAATGTAATGATTAAAGTGCCCGGTACTGCCGCAGGTGTGATGGCGTTTGAAGAACTAACAGCACGTGGCATCAGCGTAAATGTCACCTTGCTTTTTTCGGTCGAACGATACAAAGAAATTGTGCAGGCGTATATCAAAGGCTTGGAACGACGTGCAGCAGCAGGCCAGCCAATCGATAAAATTGCGTCGGTTGCCAGCTTTTTTGTCAGCCGCGTTGACAGCCAGGTTGATAGCGCGCTTGAGGCACACAACAATCAGGATATTGCCAAAACTCTCATAGGCCGGGTGGCAATAGATAACGCCAAGGTGGCCTATAGCTACTCGCAGAATATTTTTTCCAGCCCTCAATTTGCCAGGCTCGCAGAACAGGGTGCAATTCCTCAACGCTTGCTATGGGCATCAACCGGCACTAAAAACCCGGCTTTCAGTGATGTCTACTATGTTGAAGAGCTAATGGGACCAGATACTGTCAATACAGTCCCACCAAAAACCATGGACGCATTTCGCGATCATGGCGTGGTTGAAAACCGTTTACAGCAAGGTCTGGATACAGCACAGTCAACTCTCGACACCGTAGCGAGTCTAGGTGTTGATCTCGGTAAAATTACCGCACAGCTTGAAACCGATGGTGTTGCATCATTCAGCGAAGCTTTTGACAGGCTACTCGCAGCAATAGATGCAAAAAGTGTCAGCTTCAAAGCGGCGTAATCGGCCACCCGTTATTAACCTAGCAGAGTAATATTGTGAAGATTGCTTTTATCGGCTGCGGCAATATGGCCCAAAGCCTGGTTGGCGGCATGATTGCCAACGGCACCAGTGGCAGTGATATTGTAGTTGCCGATCCATCGGATGCCGCAACAGCTGAAGCTGCAATGAAATGGAACGTCTCTGTTGCCGCCAATAACAGCGCCGCAGTGACCAGTGCCAACGTTGTGGTGCTGGCGGTAAAGCCGCAGCAAATGAAGAACGTACTAACCGATATCTCAGATCAGCTGACCGATCAGCTGCTGGTATCCATTGCCGCAGGCATTCTAACCAAAGACATGATGGCCTGGGCAAACGCTGCTCAAATTGCGATCGTCAGATGTATGCCGAATACTCCTGCGCTGCTTCAGTGTGGTGCCACCGGATTATTCGCCGGCAGCAATGTTACACAGTCTCAGCGCACTATAGCCGAAGACATTCTTAAAGCTGTTGGATTGACAGCCTGGGTTGAGCAGGAGTCGCAGCTTGACGCGATTACAGCGCTTTCAGGATCTGGTCCTGCATACTTTTTTCTGATGGTTGAGGCAATGACAGAGGCAGCTATAGAACTTGGCTTAAGCCGTGATCTGGCAATTCAATTCGCGAAACAAACTGCACTCGGCGCCGCACGCATGACAACGGAGAGCGATATAGATCCGGCACAGCTACGGCAAAACGTTACTTCACCAGCGGGTACCACTGAAGCTGCGTTAAATAGTTTCAAGCAAAATAATTTTAATCAAATAATCGCACTCGCAATGCAGGCAGCTGACAAGCGCGCACAAGAACTTGGACGTGAACTGGGCCAATAGACGGGGCCAGTAACTCAGCATCGTAAACCAACTCGGCATGCAGTCTAAAACTTAGCCAATAAACCGGAGACTTATTAATGGGTAACTTTAGTGGTGGTTTTCATTTTTTGATAACCACAATATTCGATATCTTTGCTTTCATCGTGATGCTGCGATTCATCATGCAGTACACCAGAGCAAGTTTTAACAATCCGGTCGGCGACCTGATCGTAAGAGCCACCAACCCTCTGCTGATGCCGCTGCGAAAATTTGTCCCCGGTGTGGGTGGGCACGATATCGCTGCAATAGTGCTGGTCTTTTTAATTCTACTGGTTAAATATATTCTACTCACAGCCCTCGGCGGCGCTACCTGGGCTGCAGCCCTGCCACTCGCATTACTAGGAGTTCTGGGCACCGCGATCGATGTTTTCCTGATCTCGATTATTATACGAGTCATTCTAAGCTGGGTTAGCCCGGGAGGCCATGCGCTATCGGGGCTGCTGCATAGCGTGACATCACCGATACTCGACCCAATTCAAAAATTCATACCGCCATTTAACGGGCTGGATTTATCACCGCTGGTCGCAATTCTCATTCTCTACTTCATTAAGATAGTACTTGGGCTTTAGTTTAAAACTGACCTGCCTGGTGCAATACAGGTACACTGGCCTCTCATATCAAACCAATCTTGCCAACACCAACAATGACCAGTGAAGGATCAACAAATGAGGATCAGAAATCCGTTGGTGTGGTAACGCCGCAGGTAGCCACACTCAATCAGCCATTACACCTTGATTGTGGTCAGGTGCTCAATAAACACGAACTTATATTCGAAACCTACGGCAAACTTAACGAACAAAAAAACAACGCTGTTCTAGTTTGCCATGCATTGTCAGGCGATCACCATGCGGCAGGGACACATCATGCGGATGATGAAAAAAAAGGCTGGTGGGATAGCTGCATAGGACCCGGCAAAGCAATAGACACCAATCGTTTTTATGTGGTCAGCTCAAATAATCTTGGCGGATGCAAAGGCAGTACCGGCCCGTTAACTGTTAATCCGGATACTGGTACTTTGTACGGACCCGCCTTCCCTATCGTTACCTGCAGCGACTGGGTTAACAGCCAAAAGATGTTAATGGAACACCTGGGACTGGATCACTGGGCGGCCGTCATTGGTGGCAGCCTCGGTGCCATGCAAGGCATGCAATGGGCAATCGACTACCCTGATCTCGTTGACAACATCGTATTGGTGGCTTCAGCGCCAAAGTTGTCAGCCCAGAACGTTGCCTTTAACGAAGTTGCTAGACAGGCAATAATGACCGACCCGGAGTTTCATGATGGCAGATACTTCGAACACAACACCGTACCGAAGCGCGGGCTGGCGCTGGCACGTATGCTCGGTCACATCACCTATTTATCAGAAGATGCGATGCACGAGAAATTCGGTCGCGAGTTGAGAGTTGACAAACTCAACTTTAACTACGACGTTGAATTTCAGGTGGAGAGCTACTTGCGCTATCAGGGCGCTTCGTTCGTAAATCGGTTTGATGCCAATACCTATTTGTTAATGACCAAAGCACTGGACTACTTTGATCCGGCGCGGAATTTTGACAACAATCTGGTGCGCGCTTTTGAACAGATAAAAGCGAAAGTACTGGTTATTTCTTTTACCTCCGACTGGCGTTTTTCAACAGAACGCTCGGATGAGATAGTTAATGCAATGATGCTGGCGGAGCGCAATGTTTCCTCGACTATTATCCAGTCAATCAGCGGTCACGATTCTTTCCTGATGCCAATAGATGACTACACCCAAAGCATTAGCAGCTGGCTCAGCAGTATCACGCTAAGGCAGATGACATGAACAATGCCGATCAAAACCCTCCCGACCACGCCTCTACATTAAGAACTGATCTGCGACGTATCCAGGACTGGATAGAACCGCAAAGCCGCCTCCTTGATCTGGCGTGCGGCGATGGAACCCTGCTGGCACTACTGCAGGATACAAAAAACACCACAGGCTATGGAATGGAGATATCGCAACCAGACATTCAAATCTGCCTGGCAAAAGGCCTGAATGTCATCCATCGCGATATTGAGCTTGGCCTCGAGGTATTCCAGGATCGTTCTTTCGACTATGTCCTTACGACACATTCTATTCAAACTCTTCGCTACCCGGCGCATACGCTTCTTGAAATGGTAAGAGTCGGGGTCAGAGGCATTGTGTCTTTTCCAAACATGGGTTTCTGGAGTAACCGGCTATCGATTGGCTTACTCGGCAAGATGCCACGCACACGCTCCTTGCCTCATGAATGGCACGACACTCCAAACACTCACCTGTGCACACTGCGCGACTTTGAAAATTTATGCGAAGAACTCGATATTGCTATCGTCAGACGCGCTGCCGTCAGCAATACCCACGATAAAAGTCTGGGATCTACTGTTCTGCCTAATCTATTCAGTGAAACCGCTTTGTACGAAATAACAGCGAAATAAAAGCACCGCAAGCCTGTTTTTCAATTTGTGCTACACCTCCATCGCTAATTAAACCTTGCAGTTTGTTTACTCGCAACTGACATAAAAGTGTCAAAAACACTGTATATAAAGCGTTTTTATGCCAGCATGACGATAAAACGCTATAAATAAGCGTTAAATATGCATTTTTATATTGGCAAATGCTGCATTTGATGTATCATCCGCGTGCGTATACGCACAGGGCAAAGACAGCGTCTTTAACCACCAGTCACCAGCATTAATAACATGTACTTTTAGACATAATTGAAAGACCTTGTTTAACAGACATTCACCGCTGCTGGTAATCAATGCATTAACACTACGGGTAACCAAACATGGCGAAGAAAAAAGCTAAGAAGAAGGCGATCGGCAAAAAGAAAGTTGTAGCAAAAAAGAAAGTTTCCAAGAAAAAAGCATCTAAGAAAAAAGCGTCGAAGAAAAAAGCTGCTGGCGGAAAAAAGCCACCAACAAAATCAGAAATACTGAATCACATCGCTGAAGAAACTGAGCTGTCCAGAGGCGAAGTTAGCGCCGTTATGGATTCACTCGCCGGCTTGATTGAAAAGAACATTGGCTCGCGTGGACCTGGTATTTTCAACATGCCTGGCCTGTTCAAGGTCAAGCGCATCACCAAAAAAGCAACAAAAGCCCGCAAAGGCATCAATCCGTTTACGGGTGAAGAAATGATGTTCAAGGCAAAGCCAGCACGCAAAGCCGTGAAGGTTCTGCCGCTGAAAAATCTTAAGGAAATGGTATAAGCCTGCTCTAGTAGTACCCGGTTGTGCCGAAGACTTCCTCTTCGGCACAACAGTCCTGCCAGTTTTTCCTGAAATCAGCTCTTCCCTCGAATCAGCGTTCTCTTAACTACCCGACGTGGCCTGTTCAACATGGCAATCCGGGCAATAGCCCGCATCTCCTCGCTATCATTGGCCATAATCGTGCAGGCTCAGAAGACTATTCCCGGCCTTTTAAATGGCCTGGCAAAATTTTTTGTCAGCTACGAGTTCAATACCCGGGTATTGCTTCGAAACGAAGTTATTCCAAATTAAACGAATGCTGATTATTACTGTCACACATTGAAACCAGTTACACTTAGCCCGTACTATGTACTAAGAAACATAAAGGTGCGGGCCAGGTACAATCGCCCGCTAACCGGCGTCCGCCCCTAACCTGTTTCGTATCGGCAAGAATTAAGAGATAACACGATAATGGCCAAACTTGCACCATGGGTAAGTCGCTTGCTAGTCCTGTTTATTGGCTATCTCGCGGCAATTATTGCACTGAGATTTGTCCCGGTACAAAACACCCAGGCTGCAGTTCTGGCGCCGGCCAACAGCAGTGTGAGTGAAGTTGCTGCAGCAAGCATCCCGTCAGTCAGGGAAATTGCCAACGATGCAGCGGCGCAGAACATTTTCGGTGCGCCCGGCGTCAAGCCGGTAAAAGTTGAACGAGCACCCCAGCCCGTCGTTGACACCAAGCTGAACCTTAAACTAATCGGCGTATATACAGCGGATCCGGCAGAAAGCGCCATGGCCATAATCAGCTCTAATGGCAAGCCCGAAGAAGTATTCCGCGTCGGTGAAACCATCACCGGCCGTGCCGTACTGACCGAGGTTTTGCAAAACGAAGTCCGAATCGACAACGCAGGTCGCGAAGAAAAACTAATACTGCCGGAAATCGTTGCCAGTACAGGTAGCAACATCAGCAACGCCAACCTGCCGGGCGCCAACATCGCCCAACAGGCTCAGGGTAACAATGCACCAATAGAGCTGCCTGATTCTCCGAAAGAAATTCGCGATACGCTGGTTAAAAATCCGGCCATACTCAATAAATTAGTCAGTGCGGTCCCGTATCGCGAAAATGGACGCATTCTCGGCTACAAAATTACCCCCAAACAACAAGATGGCTTGCTGGCCAATTACGGCGTGCTGCCGGGAGATGTCGTGACTCGTGTTAACGGCATCGCACTGGCGAATCAGAAAAATGCGATCCGTGCGTTAAGAAAACTGGTCAAAGCTCCATCAATTGACATATCAATTTTACGCGATGGCGCTGAGTTACCGGTCAGTATTGCGCTGGAATAAGTGCACTAAAATCTTTACAGTTTAACTCCTTACGTGCGTTAATATGCACCTGTACGGCAATATACCCCCATATTCCGTACGAACAAAAACGAGTAAGACGTTGAAAAATAATAATAAATTTCGTTGGAAACGAACAGCGACTGGTGTCTCTATCGGTTTGTTACTTATGTGCAACAGCTCGTTTGCACAGGTTCAGGACGATCAAAGTACCTTCACGCTGAATTTAAAGAACACTGATATTCAGTCGTTGATTGCGACTGTGTCTAAGCAGACCGGGAGAAACTTCGTTGTTGATCCCCGCGTGAAGGCAAAGGTGACGGTCATTTCAAACGAGCCTGTCGACGCCGACGGTTTGTATGAAGTCTTCCTCTCTGTACTCCAGGTTCATGGCTACTCAGCAGTACCTGCCGGAGATCTGATCAAGATTGTCCCGGACGTTACTGCAAAGCAGGGGCCGGTACCCATTTTAGGCGAAGATCCGGATACCTCAGACCAATTGGTGACCCAGGTGGTGACAGTAGTTAATGTCCCGGCCGCACAGCTGGTGCCAATTCTGCGCCCGATGGTACCTCAGCAGGGCCACCTGGCAGCTTATGCAGCAACCAACTCACTGATTATCACCGATCGGGCTTCAAATATTCAGCGTCTGATGGAAATCATCCGGCGCATTGACCGACCCGACAATGAAGAAATTGAAGTAGTTCGGTTAAACCACGCCTCGGCCACCGAGATCGTTCGCACGCTGGGCTCATTGCAACGCAACAATATTGGCGGACCTCAAGGTCCGGGTGCAATGCAGCTTGTAGCCGACGAAAGAACCAATAGTGTGCTGATCAGTGGCGACACTGCAGTGAGAATTCGAGTACGCGGTTTGATTGCCCACCTGGATACACCAATCGAATCCGGTGGCAATACCCGGGTTGTTTATTTGAAGTTTGCCAATGCCGAAGACATGGTGACTATCTTACAAGGTGTATCACAGGGTCAGGCAGCGGTAGGTGCGACAACCACCGACGGTGGTGCACAACCAACTTTTACCACACCACAACAACCTGCAGCACAGCAAGGCGCTACTAATAATACTGTTGTTCGCAATAACGCCACAAACAATGCAGTAACTCCCAGAAGTGCTGCAGAGACTGGTGAATCAAGCGTTGATATACAGGCTGATCCAAATACTAACGCTCTGATTATTACTGCACCGCCAGATGAGATGCAAAATATACTTGCTGTGATCAGACAGCTCGATATCCGGCGTGCACAGGTGCTGGTTGAAGCGGTTATTGCAGAAATCACTGAAGACAACACACGTGAATTCGGTATCAACTTTCTGCTCGACGGCAGCGATAACGATGCACCGATTGGCTTCACCAATCTGGGTGGCGCAACAGATGGCGCATTAGGAATTGCCGGTTCTATTGCAACCACCGGTGTACCTTCATCACTTGGTGCTGGCTTATCACTTGCACTTGGAAGGTTTGCTTCGGGTGAGATCGACTTCGGATTTTTGGTCAGGGCCATTGCGTCAGACGCAGACAACAATATTCTTTCTACTCCAAGTATTGTTACTCTGGATAACGAAGAAGCAGAGATAGTCGTCGGCTCAAACGTACCGTTTGTAACCGGACAACAACTCTCAACTAATAACGACAATCCTTTCCAGACAATTGAAAGACGGGATGTCGGACTAACCCTCAAAGTTAAGCCACAAATCAATGATGGCAATACTATTAAAATGGAACTGGAACAGGAAGTATCCAGCGTCAGTCCGACAGCATTAACCGGTGCATCAGATATCACCACCAGTACACGGCAACTTAAAACCACCGTGCTGGTTGACGATGGTCAAACACTGGTGCTTGGCGGTTTGATTGATGATCAGATCAACGATGTAGTGGAAAAAGTACCGTTACTCGGCGACATCCCTTTCCTCGGCCGCTTATTCCGTTTTAGCAGCACTACAAAGACCAAGCAAAACCTGATGATTTTTCTGCATCCGGTGATCCTGCGAGACGCTGAATCTGCTCATGACTTCAGCAACAGTAAATACAATTCACTGCGTTCTCGCCAGCTGCTTTACAGACAACAGAAAGACGATACTATTTCAAAAGATCCTCAGGAATTACCTGAGATTAAACTCTACTTTGACGGTAAAAGCGTTGATGGTCCGCTAACGCAATATGACTCGCCGGGATTTGAAAGTCCGAGTGAACCACTGCAGCTGACCGATCTGTCAAAAGGTACCATTGTAAACACTGGCAGCGGAAAACTGATCACTGCAGCTTCACCTGCAAAGGCCGACGTAGAGAAAGTTGTGGCAGCCTACAACGCTGAACAGGCCGAGCAGGTGCTGAAAGCCTATCAACCGGAACCGGAATTAGCGGCGCTACTTAACTCTGAACAATTGAAACTCGAGGAACAGGAAGCTGCCCTGCTAAAAGCAGAAGAACTGAAAGCCGCAGAGCAAACAGTCGCTCAAACAAAAGTTTTTAAAGCTCCCGTCGAGACGGCTATTGTCGCTACCGGAGTTTCGCCGTCGGACTTGCCTGAAGCCAATCAGGCATTGATTGACTACGTTCTGCAAACAGAGTTAACCGAACTGCCGGTCGAATCGACCATCAGCAAGAGTGAAGAGTCCGAACTACAGGAACCTGCACCTGTACTGGTATCGTTTGAAGAAACTACGACAACTGATACTGCCGTTGAAACAGAAAAACCGGATTCCGACATTGCCGCTACCACTACGAGCGACACCACTGTTGAAACTGATTCCAACGCTATTGAGGACGACGATGCGAAAACGCAATCGGTAATTGACGCGATATTGTCTCTGCCAACAGCAGAAGTTGAGACGGAGGCAGAAGTCTTTGAAGAAATTCCGGCAAGCAGTAAACCCGTTGAGCTTGAAGCTGAGGACACCGACGCATTAGCGCATCTGCAATCTGCAGGAACCGACGTCGATACCGCGGCTGAGTATGTTGACAATATTGATAGCGAGGAAGTTGACCGTTCGCAGGATGATCTGGCAGACGACCGACCAGAGGTGTTTTTAGTGTCCGTTTCTGCAGACAGTCTTCCTGAAATGCAGAGCGCGCCAAGATACTAGGCCCGGATACCGGGCCGGGACACTCCGGGCCCAAAACACCAGGCCCAAAACACCGGGTAAGGAAATCAGGTTATTAGCCGCCCAACACCTGAGCGGCTAACCTACTCCAGCGATATGTAAACGGAACGGAACCGCGGAGCGCCATTTGCATCTAATAGCGCAAATGCTCTGACAATATGGACGACCTTAGCTCACGTAGCGCCATTGGCGACGAATAAAATTCGGCCAACTCACTAAATGTAACCGATGAAACTAAAATCAGCGTGCTATTCCGAGTAGACTTCAACTATACGTGTTCAATGTACAGCAAGGGCAGCAGTGCTAAAAAGGAACACCTCATATTCCATTGGCACAGGAGTTAATCCGAAGTAATGGCATCTCAACCAAACGACCATCTGCTCAACCCGGGATCGGGGCCAGGCTCAAAAGAAGGCCCGACAAGGCCTCTGCATGAGCACGACGGCGGCATCGCAAGCAACGAGCCTGAACAGGAAGCAGCACCACCCAAACAGATTGATCTGCCTTACAGCTTCGCAAAGCGGCACGGTGTGCTGCTCGATCATGCGAACGAAGAGGGCTTGAAGATTGTCCATCGACCGCGTGTATCTAACTCAGCTTTGCTTGAGGCTCGTCGTGCTGCCGGCCAACCGGTCATGGCTATTCAACGCGTTGACGAAGACGAATTCGATCTGCTGCTTACCCGAAATTATCAGGGCAACACCAGTGATGCGATGACGGTAATGGATGACTTCGACGGCGAACTCGATCTCGACCGCATGGCCGAGTCGCTGGAGCCCGAAGATCTGATGGAGTCACAGGACGATGCACCGATCATCAAGTTGATTAACGCTATGTTGACTGAAGCTATTCGCAAAGGGGCATCGGACGTTCATATCGAACCCTTCGAACACCGGCTATCGGTACGTTATCGTGTCGATGGCGTGATGAACAAACTGCTTGAGCCACCACAGCAGGCTGCAGCACAGGTCATCTCACGAATTAAAGTTATGGCAAAACTTGATATCGCAGAAAAGCGATTGCCTCAGGATGGTCGTATTTCACTGAGAGTCGCGGGTCGTCCGGTAGATGTGCGTGTATCGACACTGCCATCGGGTCACGGCGAGCGAGTGGTGATGCGACTACTCGACAAACAAGCTGGCCGACTCGATCTGGAAAACCTTGGAATGTCGGACAAATCCAGTGAGCTGTTACAGAGCGTACTTAAAATGCCGCACGGTATTGTACTGGTCACAGGCCCGACCGGTTCGGGTAAGACCACATCGTTGTATGCCGCAATGACCAAACTAAACAACAGTCGCAATACTATTTTGACTGTAGAAGACCCGATTGAATACTATCTTGACGGCATCGGCCAAACCCAGGTGAATACCAAAGTTGATCTAACTTTTGCCAGAGGGTTACGCGCCATCCTCCGACAGGACCCGGATATTGTGATGGTGGGTGAAATACGCGATCTTGAAACTGCAGAGATAGCAGTACAAGCGAGTTTAACTGGTCATCTGGTGCTTTCGACGCTACACACCAACACAGCAATTGGTTCAATCACCCGTTTGCGCGATATGGGAGTTGAGCCTTTTCTGCTTTCATCAAGTCTTGTCGGTCTGGTTGCACAACGACTCGTCAGGCTACTATGCAAGGACTGTAAAACAGAACACGTACCAAGCTCCGCAGAACGCGAACAGCTGGGACTTACTCCGGATGAAGACGCAATCGTCTATATTCCACATGGTTGCAATGTTTGCAACCACTCAGGCTATGTTGGCCGCAGCGGTATTTACGAGGTTGATGTGGTAGATGAAAATACCCGCAACATGATCCATGATGGCGCTGCCGAACATGAAATAGAAACTTATGCACGCAGCAAATACCCGGGTATTACCGAAGATGGTAAGCGTCTGGTATTAAAGGGCCTGACCTCTCTTGAGGAAGTTCTGCGTGTTACCCGGGAAATATAGGGGAAATATAAATGCCGGCTTTCGAATACGTAGCGCTGGATCCTACCGGCAGCGAGAAAAAAGGCGTTCTGGAAGGCGACAACCCGAGACAGATTCGCCAACAACTGCGTGATCAGAAACTCACCCCTATCGACGTTGTCGAGGGCAGCTCGAAAACCAACCGAGCAAAATCGACTGGTACTTTTCGCGGCGGCATAAGCAACAATGACCTGGCACTTATTACCCGCCAGATAGCTACACTAGCGTCATCCGGCACACCGATTGAAGAAGCGCTGGGTGCTGTTGCCAGGCAAAGCGAAAAACAAAAAATAAAATCGTTAATGCTCTCGGTGCGAGGACGCGTACTTGAAGGCAGGACACTTGCCAACGCATTGGGCGAATACCCAAAAGTGTTTCCGGAAATTTTTCAGGCAACCGTTGCAGCAGGCGAACAATCCGGACACCTTGATTCTGTTCTTGAACGATTGGCAGATTACACAGAAGACAAGCAATCAACCAAGCAAATTATCAGTAAAGCACTCTACTACCCGATAGGACTGGTTTTTATCGCAATAGCTATCGTGACTTTTTTACTGGCCTACGTCGTACCGAAGGTGGTCCAGGTGTTCGACAGCATGGGACAGGAACTACCGTTACTTACCCGCGTGATGATCGCTTTGAGTGAGTTTATTCAAAACTGGGGGCTTGTGGTACTGATTGTTTCTATCGTGCTTTTTATTGCCTGGCGCAGGCTACTGCAAAACGAAGCTTTCAAAACCCGCGTACATGCTTTTCTGTTAAAAGTACCGTTGCTATCAAAAATTATCCGAGGTTCAAACGCGTCTCAGTTTGCACGCACATTAAGCATTCTTGCAGCCAGTGGCGTGCCTGTGCTTGATGCACTCGGCATCGCCTCTCTGGTGCTGACCAACCGTCCCATGAGACATGCAGTCGAACAGGCGGCTACCAAGGTTCGTGAAGGTGGCGGGCTAAGCAGATCGCTGGAACGCACCGGCTACTTTCCACCGATGATGTTGCATCTTATTGGCAGTGGAGAGGCATCAGGCCGACTTGAACAAATGCTGGAAAAAGCAGCATCACACCAGGAGCGCGAGCTCAACTCCATCCTCGCCGTATTTTTGGCACTTTTAGAACCGGTGATTATTCTCATCATGGCAGGCATGGTGATGGCAATTGTTCTGGCTATTCTTCTGCCGATTTTCGAGTTAAATCAGCTGGTCGCCTGACCTTCAACACAAGGTCTGAACACAGGCTCGAGGGCAAATACGGCAGATCACATCAATAGACCATTAAATATTGCCGAATTTAACGTTATTTCTGCAGTTTCCAGCTATATAACAAGGCATAAGGTTGTGACTGGAGAGCTTCGTGCTACTCAGGAGCCTGCGTGGCAGCGGTCTGCCTAGCGAGAACGTCAAAGTCATGGCCTATGATTTTGTAAATTCAGGAACGATCATTTGAAGCGCTGAGCTGTTCGAAGGTGGCGAAGGTGATCGTTAAAGCGCACAGCAGTGGGTTGGTGGTAGCAGATCTTCTGCGGCGCAGACTCCTACGTGCGTTGGGTGGCTGTCCGATTCTTAATTCCCTGTACCCCAAGGTTTGGAATCCCTTGATATATACTTAGGGAACAAGAGGCGGCCATACTCAGAAAAATAACCGAGCCGGCGAACAATGAAACTATTCAATCCCAAGCATGCCCTGTTCACATTACTACTGACACTGCTGCTAAGTGCATGTGACAGCGAGGGCATCGATCGTGTGCTGGATGATGCGGCAATTGGTACGGGTGCAGGCCTGTCAAACGGCTCGCTAAATGGCATCTCAACAACCGGGCCGACTCGCTTCGTTCAACTGGAAAAAATAAACTTCGAAGCAACACTGCCATCGGTTATCAGTGTTATGTTTCAGGCAACTGATAATTTCGGCAGCGCAATCACTGGCCTTCAGACCAGTGACTTTATTGTGCTGGAAGATAACGAGCCAGTATCTGTCGCAGAAACTTCACTTGCTATTGTTCCACACGAACAACTTCCGTTTTCAATTCGCACAGTCATCATGATTGATGTTAGCAGCAGCATCTCGCCATCGGATCTGGAGACAACTAAAGCTGCCGTCAGAGGCATGATTACAAATGCTGAAGGGCAGTCAATATTGCTGCCGCAACAGGAAATTGCGCTCTACTCTTTTGACGATACTGTTTCTTTACTACAGGACTTTACCGGCAACACTGGCAGCCTTGTCAGCACACTTGAGAATATCCAACCTGCTGTCGCCATTACCCCAACAGATTTTAACGGCGCAGTAATAACCGGTACCAGCAGAGTAGAAAACACTTTTGATCTTGAGCAAATATCTCAAGGCAATGTCATTATCATTACCGACGGTACTGATACCGCAGCACGAAATACCTTTCGCGATGCACTCGCTTCGGTTAATGGGAAATCTGTATACACTCTCGGGGTAGGTGACGAGATTTCCGAAAGCATACTGCAGCAAATCGGTACCAGTGGTACCTTTGCGTTGCGCAACTTTGAGCAATTAACTTCAGTACTGAGCTCAATCAATCAGCAAGTCGTTGACAGCGCCAACAGCTTTTACTTTCTGCACTACGCATCACCAAAGCGTGGTGCCGAAGGAGCAGAAAGCAGTATCCACGACATCAAAGTGTCAGTTTCAAACAACGCCAACAGAAGTGGCACAGCGATCATCACAGATCAGTTTGACTCAACCGACTTTAGCAATGTGCAGGCAGAAGTGGTCATTTCAGGACCAGCACGGCTTGAAATACAAGAAGCGGGAATCTACCGGGCTACCACACGGTGGGCGCCACAACCTCTTAGCAGCTTTGTCTGGAGCCTGCCGATTGAAAACACTTCATGTCAGATTGACCGATTAAGTTCCACCAGCATTCGTGTTACCGCCGTTGCAGCCGGCACCTGTAACCTGACTGCTGAAGACCAGACAGCTGGCGGTGTCACAGGCACGTTCTGGATTGATGTAGTGACAGACTAACGGGCTGGACAACTTGCCAAACAAACTGGCAATTGCCAAATATCCCCGGGATGCCGGACAGGGGACGCCGGACAGGGCCGCTGGAATCAAGGCGACGAGAGAACAATCCAGCTGAAGGCAACTACCTAAAAGTATCGAACCACCAATGCACTTCGGACGATACCGCTCCACTCAACTAAATTTAGTTCTTGGTTATTGTATCTTCCCATTCACTAATGAAGTTGCGGATGTCAGCAGTCGCCACTGATACCGAATGATTTTTGATTTTCACATATTCGTCGCCGTTAACGTAGGCGGCGAAACCTCGCAACATCCCGGCGAGAACGTGCTTGCCCTGTTCGCAGCTAATTAAACCACCACCGGACTGGCCCGAATCAATGGGCGCTGTTGTATGCAATGCACCGTCCGTAACCGCCTTTACTTTGAAGCTACCGGATGATGTAGTCTTGGACTCCGCTCGCGGGAAACCGACCGCCCAAACTTTCGAACTACTGCTCAGATCACTGTCACCGAGCTCTATTGGATCAACGTTCAGAGAGGATACCTCAAGGATTGCGAGGTCCCTGGAGCGATCAATTGATGCCACATTCGCGGGATACAACTGATCACCGATCCGGATAAACGATTGATATTCCTCATCAATTGCGTGCGCAGCAGTTAAAACCCGATTGGGACCCACCACAACTCCGCTGGCATGGCTCCCATCATCGCTGGTTACTCGCACCACCGATGCCAGCGCTTGCTGCTCCGGCCAACCACAATTATCCGCGTGTGCTACCGGCGCCAATAATATTCCAGCTAACACCGCTATCCAGCTCTTTGTCATTTCCCATCTTCCCAATTTCAATCAGTATCGCGCCATCCAGACAACTTGGACCACGCCAACTGTATTTATATCAGTCCTGCATGCTTTTTTGCGTGATCGAAGTTCAACCCTCGTCATCGCGATTACTCAGACCAAAGCAGACAATCTCTGATTCACAGAATCAAGCGAATACATCATGCGCCGAGCGCAAAGAGCCAATGTCTCGAGTTTTGTGAAATGTTAACAGTTCGCAATGATCAGGTCGAAAGAAATGAACATTCACGTCGCAAAATGGGACGTAACAGCGCCTCGGACAGGCGCGGTTGGCAGGGATGAAGGGCAAATAAAGAACATCCGTTTGGATGCGGAGAATTTAATTCTCGTACACAGAGTCTGGTCCTGTGCCGGACCTTAAATTACACGACAGGCTCGGAGTGTGAGCTCGTTAACGGGATGTGCCGGTCGAATTCGAGGCCATTCCGATGCATCCGGGCATGATCCGAATATGGCCGGCACAAACGACTCCGCCTAGGATCGCAGTTCGGTGGGTGCCTCATCGGGTAGTTCATTAGCCAAAAGCTCGACTTCCGCAGCTTGCCAGCCTTTCTCGCTCTTTATTTGAAGAAAGGATACTTCCTGGCCTTCTCGAAGATTTTTGAAGCCTTCCACCTGAATTGATCGGTAATGGACAAAAACATCTTCTCCTTCCGGACTCAGGATAAAACCATATCCTTTCTCTGTGTTGAACCACTTTACGGCTCCTTGTTTTCTTTCGCTCACAGCTACTCCTCGTATAAACACAAACCATTGCAGGCTTGATTATGACTTCGGTTGCCAGATAAAGTTCTGCCGGCCCCACGTCAGCTTCACAAGTTCTATTAAACTCACAAAATGCGTCAATGTGGCCTTGCTAACATGATCAACGCATACGCCGCTTAGCGCATACATTCGAGTACAGTCTTTAAAACATCAAACAACACAACCGAAAACAACTTTTTATGTGCTGAAATCACGCCAAAAAGCTACATATAAAGCAAAATACTATAATTCTATTGTTATATAAAACAGTCGAATAAAAGCTATCAGCACAATTACAATCATCGCATTCACTTAACTGTATAGATAGATATGAATGCAGCAACTATCCGTCTGTTTACCGACTATTACCAAACCACTTCAATTTTCTGAAACTACTGAAGTGCTGGTAATGATTGAATTAATCTCCGACAGACAATGTGTCAGTCATCAGGCTTACACTAATTCCTGAATTTCATAAAAAGCAATGAGAACAGCCATTGCAGCTATCACAATTTGACAATTCATCATTCAAGTAAATCTCACCACGGAACGAAGGTTGCAAACCCGGAGCACTCAGACACCGCTGTAACCTTATGTAACTGCGATTTCACCCGCAGCTGCCGTTAAGACTCAAAGTTGCGGGCAAAAAAGCCCGATACGGCCTGTTGCGGCCCACTGCGGTCCAAAGCGGCCCAATGCGGAGATACAAAGAATGCAAAAATTAAAACTGACCACCCTGCTCGCTTCTGGCGCGCTCGTTCTCACCGCTTGTGGAGGCGGTGGCGAAGATTCCGTTGAAACCGCTGTTATTCAGCAAGATGCTACCGGCATTGGCTTGATCCAGGCCGACGACTCTTCCCCTGACACCGATGGCGACGGACGATCCAATGACGCCGAAGGCACCGGCGACCCTGATGGTGACGGCATACCAAACTACCTCGATCTGGACAGTGACGGCGACTCTATTTCAGACGCTCATGAATACAATCACCCGTGCGAAGCGGACTTTGCAGCAGCCCGCGAAAAGTTCGGTGTACCGACAGCCACTCGCGACTATCGGGAACTGTCAGAGCGAATTCCGTTAATCATCACTGAACACTGGTTCGGCGACAGCGCGACAATCGTACGCTTTACTTCTTTGGAAACAGAAGATTTTTGCACGGTTGCCGAAGAAGAAAACGCCTCTCTCTGGTCCGAATAACTCCAGAGATCTCTACTGGTTTAGCACGACTATCGTGCCAGCATGACGCGATGAACCAGTTGCAGGCTCTCTCGGTCAGGCAGAGAGCTGCTCCACAGTCGGGCCGATGAAGGTCCGACTTTAAACAACCTCCTCGACTACCCCTCACCTACTGCGGTACTGTGGCTCCTACTCTTTGCTAGTGCACCACCACAAGCCGGTGCCGCTGAACCTGGTCGGGACTCGGTCTGCGAAAACGGCAGACACCTGCACCTCGCAGCAACGTAGCGGTAGCACACAACAGGGCCATTCCCTTGCCACGTACCATTTATCTGCTGACAGCGTGTCAGGCTTACATGTTCATCTGCGCTTCCCTGCTGATCACCGTTTCTGCATTGATTGGTCTCGAACTGGCTGACAACAAAGCGCTGGCCACTTTACCGCTCTCTGTACAGTTCATTGCGGTCATGTGCTGCAGCGTACCTGCATCTCTGGCAATGGGGCGCTGGGGACGCAGAAACGGCTTCATGTTTGCCGCAATGGTTGGTATCGCTGGTGCCTGCCTTGCGCTGCTGGCGATATATCAGCGCTCTCTGTGGATTTATTGCATCGCAACTTTTTGCTTCGGCAGTTTTACAGCCTTTGGCAACTACTACCGATTCACAGCACCCGAGATAGCACCTGCAGATAAAAAAAATGTCGCTATTTCATGGGTGATGGCAGGTGGCGTGGTGGCCGCTTTTATTGGCCCAAACCTGGCACGCTGGAGCCAAAATATGCTCGACGTCTCCAGCTATGCCGGTGCGTTCGTCATTGTGATCGGCGTTTATCTGCTATCGCTTCTGACTATTAGCTTTATGGATCTGCCACAACCAATTGCCAGAAAACCTGGTGAAAGCAGCGGCAGACCGATCAGAATCATCATCCGGCAACCAGTTTTTATTGTTGCGTGCCTGTGCGCCACACTAGGTTATGCCACGATGAATCTGGTAATGACTGCGACTCCACTGGCGATGCATTCCGGTCAAATGACTCTCAGTGATACTGCTTTTGTAATACAGTGGCATGTCGTTGCCATGTTCGCTCCATCGTTTGTAACAGGCAACCTGATCAACCACTTCGGTATCAAAAAAATTCTCTTCTCGGGTGCGGTACTATGCATGCTTTGTGTCCTGCTCAACCTGACAGGTCAATCACTTTGGCACTTCTGGGCGGCTCTGATACTACTCGGCGTTGGCTGGAACTTTCTGTTCGTCGGCGGTACAACCCTGCTGACAGAATGCTACGAAGAATCTGAGAAAAGCCGTGTCCAGGCTGCTAATGACTTCATTGTGTTTAGCACAGTATCAATAACCGCGTTGTCATCCGGTGCGTTGCACCACCATTTGGGCTGGAGCATTGTAAATCTGTGCGTCATACCGTTTATACTGCTATGCGGATGGAGTGCACTATGGCTTGAAAGACAGCGCAATAGTCCCGACAATCCCACACTAATAAAAACATCAAATTAAGCGCAATCAAAACCCCACCCGTAACCGTTGAATTAACATGAAATACCTACTTGCATCACTTGCCTTACTCACTAATGCCGCCTTCGCTTCCGATGGGATTATGATTCCTGAACACAGCGCATGGACCAGAGCCACACCACCCGGGGTGACTACCACAGCCATTTATCTCACTGTGATGAATCACAGCAGTAGCGAGATTAGCCTGCTCAGCGCCAAATCAGAAATTTCGCCGCGACTCGAATTGCATACCCATAAACACGAAGATGGCGTGATGAAAATGCTGCAGGTTAAGTCAATAACAATTGCCGCCGGCGAACAAACAGATCTCAAGCCTCATGCCGAACACATTATGGTATTCAACTTAAGCAAACCACTTGCAGACGGAGATCAGATTAAAGTAGAGCTGACATTCGACAATGGCAAAACACACAGTATTGAAGTACCCGTCCTGAAACATGCTCCTAATGCAGATGCTGAACACACAAGCCACACAGCACACAAGAAAAAATAGCACCATACGCGCAACTACTCTCACACAAATAACACTCCGCCATACCGAAAAAGCTTAACGTGAATAAATTATCTTTTGCATTTGTCGCTGTTGCAGCACTGGCTGCAGGGTTGTACTTCGGTACACAACAACGTGGCGGGCCCGATTTGACTGAATTGACCGGGTTTTCTTTTCCGGAACCCAAAAAACTCAGCGACGTGAGCCTGACCGATCACAACAACAATCCTTTTACCGAGGAAAATTTCTCCGACAAATGGACGTTTATCTACGTCGGCTATACCTTTTGCCCCGATGCCTGTCCAATGTCATTAAGTACGTTAAATCAGATGGACACACTGTTGAACCAACAGGACGGTCCACAGGCAAATACTCTGCTGGTGTCGGTAGATCCGGAACGCGATACACCGGAACACATGAAAGGATATGTTAAATATTTCAACAGCGGTTTCAGTGCAGCTACCGGTACCCCTGAAGCGATAAAACAGTTCGCTGATCAGGTCAGTGCTATCTATTCAGTGCCCGAGGATCGCAGCGATCCCAATTATCTGGTAGATCACTCTTCTTCTATCATTCTGATTAATCCGGATGCAGCAGTACAGGCAATATTTACCCCGCCACAAAGCGCAGATGCACTGGCAAAAGACTTTAAATTATTGGTAGCTCACTACGAATCGCGCTAACATCGAGATGTAGAAAGCAAGGTGTTAGTGACCGATGGTAATAAAAGATCTGCAAACTTTTATTGTTGGCAACCCACCGCCACATAAGGGTGGTCGCTACTTTATATTTGTCAAACTGACAACCGATGATGGCATCACCGGCATCGGCGAAGTTTATAACGCTACCTTTGCAGCACCCGTGGTGAAACACATGATTGAAGATGTGTTTCGCTCCCATGTTGAAAATACCGACCCGTTCCAAATTGAAACTCTATGGCGCAACGTTTATGGCCGTGGATATTCAATGCGCCCTGACATCTCTTTGATGGGAGTATTGAGCGGACTCGAAACAGCACTTTGGGATATTATCGGCAAAGCCACCGGCAAACCGGTCTATGATCTGCTCGGCGGAAAAGTATTCGAAAAAATCAGAACCTACACCTATCTCTACCCTCCTGATGATATAAGCGCCAACTCTCCCCATCCGGTCTACAGTGATCCGGATGTTGCCGCAGCGAGAGCAGCGGAGTATGTTGAGCAGGGCTTTACGGCGGTAAAGTTTGATCCGGCTGGTGCTTATACAACGTTTGATCCACATCAACCGGATCTTGAATCAATCAGACGCAGCGAAGCATTTGTAAAAGCAATACGCGAGGCAGTAGGTACTAAAGCAGACTTACTGTTCGGCACACACGGCCAGTTCACAACGGCCGGTGCAATTCGTCTGGCTGCAGTACTGGAGTCCTCCGATCCACTTTGGTTTGAAGAGCCCGTACCACCGGAACGCCCGGAAGAAATGGCCCGCGTTGCACGCCAAACCACTATTCCAATTGCAACCGGCGAACGACTGACCACCAAATACGAGTTTGCGCGATTACTCGATCTGCAGGCAGCTTCCATATTGCAACCGGCATTGGGGCGAGTTGGTGGCATCCTGGAGGCGAAAAAAATCGCAGCGCTTGCCGAAGCCAGCTATGCGCAAATAGCGCCACATTTATACTGTGGCCCGATCGAAGGCGTCGCCAACATTCACCTGGCAGCTTGCAGCCCAAACTTTCTTATCCTCGAAAGCATAGAGACGTGGACGGGTTTTCACAATGAATTGCTGCAATCACCAATCAATTGGCAGGATGGCTACATCATCCCTCCGACAGAGCCTGGTCTTGGAATCGAGCTGAATGAAACCGTCGCCCTGAGCCATCCCTATACTGAAGATGCGCTACACCTTGAACCACAACCATCTCCGTATCTGCCTTACTTCTAACCGGTCGTTACGCGCCAGCCGTTACATACCTTCCATAGCAATAAGGTCGATACTGTAAGCCGCCTCACCTGGTCATTGGCTGACACAACCGCTCACACTCCATCATCGATAATCGATGACGCGCAGGGTTGTGTTTATCGATTAAAGAACGACGAAGATTTTCATCAAGGCTTGCGATTCCTTTAAAACGACGCCTGGTAGACTGTGCTGTATATTTTTCAGCCAGCTCACCGGCAACTGATGTGGCTTGCTTATCTGTATAAGCCAGTGCTACACATTCATCATCGTTGTAAAACCCATACAGCGGCGCTCGCACCATATAGAGCCTGCCCTGCTCAACCAGTGCCGGAATCCGGGTAGACAAAAACAACACCAGCAACACAGTTGCATGCAATCCATCACCATCCGGATCGCCAAGCAGGATGACTCGCTCAAAGCTGAACTGCGTCAGCGGAACCTCGCCCCGGTTTTCAGGGTGAATACTTCGCAGAAGATCAACCAGCTGTGGGTGTCGCAACAGTTTTTCGTTGGAGGTGCGACTGGCGTTCGGTATCTTGCCCTGCATAGGCAGCACAGACTGGAACCGACGATCACAAACCGAGCTCAGCGCATTGGCGGCCGACAAACCCTCTACAACAAATAGTTCGAGGCCGGAGAGATTGCCAGAAAGATTACCGGAACCGAAAAGCGCCATAGTGTCTGAGGAGAAGTACGGAGGTTAAGCACTAAAACTTAATGCTCACCGGGAACAAACTAACAAGCTCGTGTATCCGCATTGGATGGACCTGCATTGGATAATGCTGGCACTAACTCGCAAGATCTACCGCACTCTCAGCTGCGGGCTTAATAAGCTTGCGTCTGGCTGGCTTGTACCTGATGACCGGAGTTGTCGAATTTGCACTGCCACCCTGCTTTTTGGATAGAGCCCGGGTGGGTAATGCTTCGGTGGCCACTGCTCGGGATTCCGCTCGAACTGGCGCAGTCTTGCGCTGGTCTTTGAGGAGCTTACGTGCTTCCTTGCGTATTCTTTGCGCTTCTTTCTGTTTTGCTTTCAGTGTATTTCTGGCCCAGCTCTGATGCTCAGGTGATACGTCGCCAACCGGTTTACCATCGAGGTCATATCGTTTGGCATGTTTCGATAAACCATACAGATAGCCGTAACTGGAAGTGTGGCGATTCAGCACTTCATGCAACACCCGCCCCGAAAGCAACGGATTTTCATCACGATACTTAAGAAGATCTTTGTGTATTTTCAGAGACAAAGGCCGCAAGTCAGGACCCTGGGCAAAAGATTCAGGCCAGCGTTTAATAAGCCAGCGCTGCACCTCTTTTACTTTCTCTGACGACCATTTCTTTTTCATTTATTTATCCAAAAACCCTTCGATTGCAAACGACTTCAATGTACCAGCAGGCTAATGACACCTGAATATGGCTAATAGTTTCAAAGAATTTACAAGAGATCGCAATATTGTGACTGAAAACAACTGTGTGCAACTATTAATGACGAACGTTTAACGAGGCCGGAGAGATGCGGATATAGACAAAGTTATCATGTAATTACAATTATCACGACTTGCGCACTACTTAGGCACTTGAAATCCGGTACCCTCTCGCCTCCGTAGGGCATCGACGATGTTTGGAACGAGATGATACAGAATTCTAAGTCAAGATTTAACCAGCAACGCCGATCGGCAATGCTGGCTGCATTAGGTACATCGATGGTCCCTTTCGGGAATGTCATTGCCGACGCCAACACCTACCCCGAGTTATCACTTTCTCTGTATAACCTGCACACCACAGAGTCATACAATGGCGTCTTCTGGTCCGCAGGAGACTACGATCAGGATGCGTTAATACAAATTAACTATCTGCTTCGCGACCACAGAACCAACGGAGTTATCGATATTGACCCACGTTTGCTGTCTATTCTCTACCTGGTTAACAGCAAAATTGGCAAACCTGCACAACCCTTCAGCGTGATATCCGGCTACCGCTCTGAAGAAACCAATCGCAAGCTGGCACTAAATAACTCCGGCGTAGCAAAAAACAGTTATCACATCAAAGGCCAGGCTGTTGATATCAGACTGCCGGGTACAGAAACCAGGCAACTTAAAGAAGCAGGATTGTCCTTACGCGTGGGTGGCGTTGGTTACTATAATAAATCTGATTTTGTTCACCTCGATACCGGACCTCACCGCGCCTGGTAAGCAAACATCACCGCAGGTTGCTGTTTTTATTCGCGCAAGCCCCTGCGAGCAGCACTGAACATCTGTGAATAGTAGCAGTAAAACACTCACAACAGGTTAGCTACAATAAATAGCAGAGCCACAGCCAGCACATACATAAACGCCACGTACGGCCCGTTCCACAGTGCACCTTTCCAGCTTGGTATGCCATACCGCCCCTGAAAGACCAAATGCGTACCAGATAATGGACTGGCGCAGGTGCCCAGCGCCCAAGCCAGCAAATAACATACGGCCAGTAGATCCGGCGCGGGGCTTAAAGACATTATCAGCGGCGTCGCACCGGTTACAGTCACAACCGGATGCACACCTGCCACAGCCAGTAATATCATTAGCCCGAGTAACATTGCGGCAGTTGCAGCACTAAAGCTTGTCAACACCGGTACAAAACTACCATCAATCATAGTGGCAAGCCCTGCGGCCAGCACACCTGCGGCCAGAAAAAGCTGCAGCTCATTAATCATTGTTGGCAGACCCTTAACTATAAATTCACCTAGAGATTTACTGCAGCCAAGACGCTCACGCCAGAACAGTACGACACCTGTGAGAATTAATGCAGACAACGAAATATGTGTTAATACCGACCAGTCAGGAGCTAAAACAGTCAGCAGTAAAATTATTGATGCAAGTGCTGCCGGTATCCACAGATTAGTAAAGTTGACCGGGTAGCCTTTAAACGTTTGCACCTGTTGCCAATAGCGCAACCTCACTTCAAGTAGCACAACAATGAAACTTGCAACCGCGAACGGTAAGCACGCGACTATCACAACCCCAAGACGCATATCAGGCACGTTAGTCAGCACCGCTGCCATGCCACCAAAAAAAGGCGACCAAGCAGAGGTGGAGGTGAAAACTCTGGTGATCGATTGAGATGCCAGTCGTCCCAATGCATCCTGCTTGTGTAAGCGATCAGCAAATAATATTGGCGCCGACAGATTGATCACCGAACCAAACAGACTAACGCCCGCAAGCGTTTTTACAAATGCTTTAAAACCTACCGGTAACGAGATAACTGACGAGTCATTAGCCGGCAGTGCAATCAGTCGCAGAAAGCCCACTGATGCAAGCATACTGACCAAACCTGCGTTGTTACCCAGAGACTGCAGCCACAGGGCCTGTCCATCCCGCCCCTGCCCAATTAACAATAAAATGAGCCCGGCAACTGTAATGGCCACTGTTTGATATCGCTGCGTTTTCCTGACACCGGGGACTAAAAGAAAAACCGCGAACCAACCAGTCAGACCTGCAGCCCACAAGGGCACAACTGCGGTCGTAATATCGCTAACGAGTGTCAGAACGACCATAATGACGATTAAAATTCCGCCAGCCGCAACTCTCCACCCTTGTCTCACAACCCAGACTTCACAAATTAGGCCTCACAAATTAGCGCTCACAGCTATGGCAACCCTGAGGCTCTGGCGTTCATCCGTCCAGCGCTTGTGTGCTCAAATCTCGTGAGTCTGGTCCGACTGATACTGCGACTTGATTGAATTGTATTCGACGACCAGGTTATCGATTGCTTCCTGCTGATACTCACGCAACCCACCCAACAGCATGTTTTTGCATCCGGTCCCAACAACTTTGTGGTTACTCACAATATCGAACAGCAACTCGACTTCGCCTTTCTTACCATCCAGTTTCAACGTTGAACCGGTAAACGCTAAATCAAAATCATCGCATTGCGTATCCTGCAACTCAATTGACATTTTCCGGTAAAAAATCAGTGGTCGCTGTGCGTTGATCATAACGCCATGTTTTTTCATCAGATCGGTTAATAGAAAAGGGAATGTCTGACCGGAAAACTTCACATAAGCCTCGATCAAAGATTGATTAGCAGCATCCGACTCAACCGCATCACCACTAAATGCAACATCCAGATAACACTTGTCAGACGCATCGACCATTTGCAACCGCTGTTCCTGCACAGGCACTTCAAGCGTCACAGACGCATCAACCATCTGCTCAAATTCAAAGTCCATCTTTGCGCGTACTTTGAATAAGTCGAGAACAACAGCAAACAACAGGTCACCCGGCACGCAAAAACGTCGGGCATCCGGGTTATGGATTGGATTGAAATCACCTGCGATGTCCTTGGCAAATGCACTCGATGCTTCGCGCGTAAACTCAAGTGTGCCGGATGGCTGAGATACCGTGTATTTATAATAATCGTCGACTTTCACCGGGTGCTCCTTAGCGGGGCAATTTATTCTCCGCCCGGATTCAGCGTGCTGGCTCCAGGACGTTGATCCCTGTTGTCTGTTCAGCTCGTCGATCCAGGTTGTCTAAAACAACCCGCAGGAGTTAAGTGGAGATTGGCATGTAATGGTGGCCAGGGACGGAATCGAACCGCCGACACGGGGATTTTCAGTCCCCTGCTCTACCGACTGAGCTACCTGGCCTTTAGAAAATCGAGATAAGCCGCTTTTCTCGCAGACGCGTATTAGACCACAGTCCCGCGGTGAGTCAAGACCAAGACCAGTACATGACCCATCAGTTCGGTTTTCATCACATCTTTTAGTGGTGGCGCAGGCCTGCAGAGAGTTGGCGCGACTGATGACTGGACGCCTATATGTCGTCACCTTGCGGCACAAAACCTTCCGGTTTGTCAGAACCACCGCCAAAAAAGAACTTTTCCATTTCTTCCTCCAGAAACTTGCGCGCCTTCGGATCGACAGGTGTTAAACGGTATTCATTGATCAGCATAGTCTGGTGACCCATCCAGGATTGCCACGCTTCTTTAGAGACCCCTTCGTAGATCCGTTTACCGAGATCCCCCGGGTAGGTGGGACGGTCAAGTCCCTCCGCTTGCTTGTCAAGTTTGACGCATTGAACCATGCGAGCCATTACTATTCTCCAGCTATATTAAGATTATCGTTACCGCAGCAGGTTTATCATAACAGGCTGCATAAAGCAGGGGCTGTCTCAGCAATGGCTTTCACAGCAAGACCTGTCAAAGCAAGGCATTTACAGCAACGTATGCGTTAGTTTGTCCAGCAATCGCACAACCGGTGCAGCGCATCCTCCCGGCAAATCACCCGCTACCCAGCAGCAATCCTGTTCATCTTTAATGCCTCTCCCGGACAACTCGTTCAACAAAATTTTGACCGGTGTGATCTCAAGATCAAAATGCGTAAAGCTGTGTTTGAACGGAAGCCACTGTTCAACCTCAGGTTTATTGTAGGGCCCTAACGTCTGTGCGTATTGGTGCAGGCTTTTCAAATCATCAAATTGGGGGAAACTCCATAGCCCACCCCATATGCCCGTCGGTGGTCGCCGCTGCAGCAACACCGATTGGTCATTGACTGCCAACAGCATCATGGTTTGCCTGGCAGGCTTCGCTTTCCTGGGTTTTTTGTGCGGCCAGTCCGTCGGTGAGCCACTTTTACAGGCGAGGCATTTTTGCTGCAGCGGACATCGCGGACAATCGGGTTTTGATCGAGTGCAAACCGTAGCGCCTAAATCCATCATGGCCTGGTTGAACTTTCCGGTGTTCTCGACTGGCGTGAGTGTGGTGGTAAGTTCCCAGAGCTGACGCTCCACTGAGGCCTGCCCATACCAGCCATTGACGCAACGATAACGACTCAACACCCGCTTGACGTTGCCGTCCAGAATCGGAGCAGGGAGATCTGCTGCCAGGCTGAGTATTGCACCGGCAGTTGAACGCCCGATGCCGGGTAAATTGACAAGGCCATCGATAGTTCGTGGCAATTCACCATTGTATTGCTCTACAACCAACTGAGCCGCTTTGTGCAGATTACGGCCTCGAGCGTAATAACCCAAACCTGTCCACAGTGACAACACATCATCCTGTGAGGCTGCAGCCAATGCGTCGACCGTACTAAACTGCTGCATAAATCGCTCAAAGTACGGTATGACAGTCGTCACCTGAGTCTGCTGCAACATGATCTCGGAAACCCAGACACGATACGGTGTCGGATTCTGTTGCCACGGCAGATCTTTGCGGCCACTGACTTCAAACCAGTTGAGCACTGTTTTTGAAAACGCAGCACAGTGTTTTTTGGTCAATGCGGGTTGATCTGTGGGCCCACTCAATTGATGTGCTCTTTACAGTGATTACTTATACTGAGTGGTGTTATAAACAGATAACGCCAGATTGAACATGCTCTAATTTTCACCTAACAACTCATTAAGACCTTTTTTCAAATTGTTCTTAAGGTTCTCTTTAAGCGCATCTTTCTCAAGCTCAATCTGTTGCTGGCGTTCCTCCTCGCTGAGCTGTCGATTCTGCTTTTTCTCACGAGTTTCAGCAGCGGCCTCTTGTTGTTCTTTTTCAAGCCGTTTCCTGAGCGCTTCTTTTTCTGACTCAATGAGCTCTGTTACTTCGCGTTGCTGCGTCTCACGCTCTTGATCGGCATCCAACTGGTTCGATGTTAGCGAATTGTCAAAGCGTGATTTAATTTCGTTGATCAGATCTGACTCAAAAGCGCTAACGAGGAGCCGGGGCAAGTCCTCCGACAAATCAACAAAAGGTCCGCGCACAGGCAAAGTTAACTCAACGCCTGCCAGTCGCAGCAATGTCTCATCACCTGCAAGGTCCGTGGAATCTGTCACCATCAGGTGCAGGAGATAGTCCATCATTCCGGAACCGAGATTGACACCACCCTCACCACTTAATTGCAAGTTGGGAGAATTAAAAACCAGATCATCACTCTGCAGAACACCATCTGCCACAACCGCTGACAAACTCAGTTCTCGAAAGTCAGTTACCGACGACACACTCGGGAGTGCGACTGTATCCAGGACCTGACTGTCGGGGTTTTGCTGTGAACCACCGATGCCCAGCAAACGTCCGGCACGACGCAATTCGGAGGCGATATCAATACCACTTAAACGTCCGTCAGTGACACTCAACGAAAGCGCGCCGTTGGCATGTTCAGGTAGTTGCGACCACTCGACACCGCGAGACAGTCCATCGATGCTCAGATTGGCAATACCGGTTAACAGTGCATCTTTATCCAACGCATCCTGCAACAATGGCTCGGCATTCAATCCGTTCAGACTACCTGTTACCGTGAGCAAGGGCTCATCTGATTGAACATCCAGTGAAACAGTAGAAAAGAATGTCCCGCCGTACATATCTGCTTTGGCTTGTTTGATTTCTATCCTGCCTTCTCGCGCCACTACCGGTACCACCGCGTTCTCTGCCTGCATACCGAACAACGTCAATTGTTCAAAAACAACCTCACCATCAAGATCCAGTTTTCTAAGCTTGTTTATTGGTATCAGCTGAACAACTTCATCCGCAGCACTCTTCACAGGTTGAGTGTTCAGATCATTGCTGACGGTTTGCGAATCAGCATCCAGATACCGATCAAAATCAATTTTGTCGACAAATAAAGCATAAGTAACTGGCAGGTTGTCCGCATTGATATCCGACACCTCAATGTCACCACTGATTAGTGATTCATCCAGCTGTATCTCAATCTGATTAAAGGCCAGTAGTTGTCCTGATTGTCGGACTGCGGCAGATAATTGTGCCTTTTGCATCACACCCTCGACAGGCATTGCCAACCCGAGTCGATGAATCCAGGGTGCCGGATCGAAGCTGTTGCTTTGTAACTGCCCACTCAGTACACCCGAACTGGACAGGTTGGCTATTTGGAAATCACCATATAACTCAACATCACTGACTGATACTTTGACATCCTGTATAGACAAAGAATCCTCAGCATGTTCAAAGTGCGCCGAAACACTAGAGTCTTTAAATAGCTCGGGTGCGAGAAACTGACTGACAGTCGGGCTGAGCTGCTGAAACAGGGTTGTAGCATCAAACCGACCGCTGGTTAACACGCCGGTGAGACGCAGGTTTTCCTCTATCCCGATGGCATGAAACTCACCAGTCACGGGCATCCCTGACAACATTCCGTCAGCAACAACAATATCAACGGTCTGTGCATTCAGGTCAGCCACCAGTTCGCCGCTGAGCGACATAGGTAAAGGATCCACCGGCAGAGTAGAACTTGTATTCACCGTACTGAGATCAAGCTTCTGCAATCGATATATGTTGTTGCCAAGATCAAGCGCAATCTCACCTTTGGCGTTAACTTCAGATCGAAAACCCGAGCCTGCACTATTGGTCAGGGCAAAGTCTGACTCAAACGCAAACGGTTCCAGCAGTACGATGTTATCAGTATCAAAATTAAGTTCATTTAACACAACATAGCTGGCATCACGCACATCTACATAACTGATAATTGCATCGCGAATCTTCACTCCACCTGCAGACAAAGCGGCGATTACTGGCGCACCCGCTTCCACTTCCTGCACCACATCGCTGTCGGTTTGCGTTGCAACTACTGCCGTAGCTGCCATTAGATCGTCCCAGTTAGTTTTACCATCAGCATCCCGCTGCAGCTTCAACGACAACCCGTGCAAAGCGACCGATTTGATTTTGATTGCGCCGACCAACAACGGCAAAACTTCAATCTGAAATTCACTCGAAAGCACCGTTGCAAATTCAGTATCGCCAAACTCGGCCGCATTGGCCATGACGACATCCTGCAACATCAACCCCGGCCGGGGAAATACCTGCAAGTTGACCGAACCATTGATCTGCAGGTCGCGACCGGTTTTCTCCAAAACCAGCTGTTCGATACGCTCTTTTTGCTGCTTGAGCTCGACGTGACTGACGGCTACCGCACCCACCACAAGGACTACTATTGCCAGAGCAATCACGCCAAGTGTTATTTGCTTATTCAGTGTCATTCAGCCAGTGTGGTCCAGGCGCGCACGCACCCCGTAGAAAAAGTCAGTTACCAAAACACACCCGCCATTATAAGGGTGCCAGTCGTGCCAGGCTCCTAAACCCGCAAGCCACCCGCTATTGCATACCCTTGCATCAATTCGTCAGGCGAGACATCACACAAACCGAATTATCCGGCGCGGGCAATGGCAACGACACAACCCCGCATTGTGCTACAGCCGGGGCCGGTATTAAACATCTGTGGCCGGCACCCGGGGTTTATTTTTCAAAAAGAGACCTGATCCAAAAGCCTAACGCACACAGCTAAACACTCGCTTACTACGGCAGTTATTCTCTATTCGGCAGTCCAGTGTCCCGATTTGCCGCCTTTTTTCTCCAGCAACCGGATATCAGTCATGCACATACCCCGGTCTACCGCTTTGCACATATCATAGATTGTCAGCAGCGCGACCTGTACCGCGGTTAGCGCTTCCATCTCAACACCGGTTTGTGAGCGCGTTTCCGTACGTACTTCGCAATCGATCTGCGAGTTATCGCCTTTGACAGTATAAACCACATCAACATGGGTCAGACCGATCGGGTGACAGAGTGGTATCAGGTCACTGGTGCGTTTGCTGGCCATAATGGCAGCCACCCGCGCGATGCCCAGTACATCGCCTTTTTTGTGTTTACCCTCAGTGATCATTTGCAGCGTGTCCGGCTGCATCTGAATGGAGCCGATCGCGACGGCCACTCGCCTGGTGATTTCCTTATCGCCAACATCGACCATGTGCGCATGGCCTTCCCGGTTAAAGTGCGTCAAGTCAGACATGGTTCATAGTGTTCCCGTTTTGCAGCCAGTCCGTTAGGCAGAATTCGCATAAAGCCGCCTGAATCAATTGCGCCAAAGCCTGCGACAGGCATAATGGACCCATGGCTATCAAAGTGAAATGTTTCGCCAGTATGCGCGAATATCTTGATTTGAGCGAACGTGATATCGCCACAGACGGTATCAGTAGTGTCGCTGACGTCTGGCAATCCATCGCCGGTGACAAACCGATGCCGGAAAACACACTCTGTGCCGTCAACCAAAGCCAGGCAGACGCTCAGTTCACTGTCTGCGATGGTGATGAAGTCGCATTTTTTCCACCGGTCACCGGAGGCTAGAAAGTGGCAACTCAACTCGAAAGCTCAACCGCCGGTTCCAGCCAAACTGAAGATAACGCCGATTCCGTAAGAGTAATTGCCGGGGCATTTGATCCCTGGTGCGAACTAAGCAACTATCAGAATAACCATCTCACTGTCGGGCAGTACGGGGCAACCGCGACCTTTGTCGGCACAATGCGCGATTTCAATGATGGGGACGACGTTACCGCAATGACGCTCGAACACTACCCGGGCATGACTGAAGCCCAGCTACAGCGGATCATTGATGAAGCAAAAGGGCAGTGGGCATTAGAAAATGCACTGATCGTGCATCGCGTCGGTTTAATAAACCCCGGCGACCCTATTGTACTTGTGGCTTGCTGGTCGGCTCATCGAGCTGCGGCATTTGATGCCTGCCGGCATCTGATGGAAGCATTGAAATCGAGCGCGCCCTTCTGGAAAAAAGAAACACTTCAGGATCAAAGTCACCGCTGGGTTGAAAAGAACACGGACGGCTATAGCGCCAATCCCTGACACCTGCAGCTCCCATACTGTATCGCTGTATCAACGCCGCGGCTCTGTTTGGCACTTCTGTCGCCACTACTCTATGCAGACACTACTGTGAGGTGGCTATTAAAATACCAGGCGTGCGCATAACTCCAGTTTACTGAACCAGTACCGACTGATTTTGATTGCCTCGCTGCATGTCGAGCACAGTGTGTCCTGACTGCAGTGGCACCATATCCATCATCTGTTCGACGTTTTCCACCGGCACACGATTAACCGATAAGACAATATCTCCACGTCTGAAACCATATCCATCCATTCGGCTTCCCGCTTTGACATTTGCAATAGCAACAACTGACCTGCCCTGCACCGAAAAATTTTGAAAGATCACCCCTTCAAGATGATCAGCAAGTTCTTCACCTTTGATAGAAGTTAATTCGGACTCACCGACAAAAACATCCGTCGTACGCGATTGCTTTTCTCTAATAAACTTCACTTTGATCTGTTCACCAACATTTAACAGGCCGATGGTATTTTTAACCTCACTGAGGGACTGCACCTTTCGTCCGTCAATTTCAGTCAACACATCACCACGGCGCAAGCCGGCACTTTCCGCAGGGGACTTTGGCTGAACAGCGGCCACTACCACGCCTCTTTTAACGCCGAATACCAGCTGCAGGTCTTCTGTTAACTCCTGCAGCGATACACCGATCTTGCCGCGGCGCACCTCACCGTCTCTAACCAGTTGTTGCATCAGGTCTTGTGCAAGATTAGAGGGGATCGCAAAGCCAATACCTACATTGCCACCAGACGGACCTACAATCGCCGTGTTGATACCAATCAGTTGACCCAGTAAATTAACCAGTGCACCACCGGAGTTTCCGGGATTAATCGACGCATCGGTCTGAATAAAGTCTTCAATTTCTTCGATCCCCAGTCCGCTGCGACCAAGTGCCGAAACAATTCCCGAGGTCACTGTTTGCCCCAAACCAAACGGGTTGCCAATCGCCACCACAAAATCACCAACGCGCAATTTATCGGAGTCTGCCCAGGACAGAGCAGTGAGGTTTTCTGCAGCGATACGTATAACTGCAATATCCGCCTCCGGGTCATTGCCAACGATAGTCGCCTGAAACTCACGACCATCATTGAGCGTGACCAGAATCTCATCAGCATCTTCAATCACGTGATGATTTGTCACCACCAGCCCCTCTGATGCATCCACGATTACGCCGGAACCAAGGCTTTGAGTTTGCTGTTGCCGCCCTCGCGAACTTCCCTCAGGGTTTCGGCCGGCGCTTCCGGGTAAATCAAAAAAGTGTTTGAAGAACGGATCTTCAAATAGTGAGTTGGCCACTCGCACTGAGCCAGTGGTAGAAATATTTACTACTGCTGGGGTTGTCTGCTCCAGCATTGGGGCCAGACTGGGCAGTGGCTCACCGTCAACAAATGCCGGCAGGCCGGCGGCTGACAACGGAGCGATACTAATTGCACAGGCAGCTACCACGGCCAACAATGATCGAACCACCAAAACTCTAACTAAAGGGAATATTTTCATAACAGGGAATAATAAAACCATTCGAGTTATCTTAAACCGCAACTCCACCTCAAAAGAACCAATAAAAAGCAAACAACTATCAGCGATCCACTGCAGCTCAAACTTAAAATCACACTTTTGGTGCACCAGTGGCCTGTATGGAAACAACACCAACCACTATTTTAGGCAGCATTTACTCGATGACTTTTCATCCAATCATCTAGTTTGGCCGAAGTCTCATCCGGTACATGCAAGCCTTTGCGGGAGCGACGCCACAACACATCCTCGGCACTGCGGGCCCACTCACGGTTCATTAGATAGCGCACCTCGGCTTCATAAAGATCACCGCCAAAGTGCTGACCAAGATCAGCAACCGATTGTGCATCAATCAAAACGCTATCAATTAGTGACCCGTAGTTGCGAGTGTAATCTTTTAACAATGGCTCGGGCAGCCACGGGTATTGATCTTTTTTAGCGATTAGAAAAGCATCGTAGTCAGCGTTCGGAATATCACCGCCCGGCAGGGTAGCAGTGGCAGTCCAGGCTTTCTGTTTCTCATCAAGGCGCGGCAGGATCATATCCACCACCTCTTCAGATAACTTTCTGAACGTTGTAATTTTGCCACCAAAGATAGATGCCAGTGGTGGACCACTTTCACTCAGGTGAATGACATAATCACGTGTTACTTTGCTTGCGTTAGCGGCAGCATCATCATAGAGCGGCCGCACGCCAGCATACGACCACACGACTTCACTGACGTTAACGGGTTTTTTAAAATACTCACTGACAGCACTGCAGATATATTCTATTTCACTGGCTTCTATTTCCACCGCTGCAGGGTCACCGGTTATCTCAACATCTGTAGTGCCTAACAGTGTGTAGTCATTTTCATAGGGCACAGCAAACAATACGCGATTATCGGCATTCTGAAATATATAGGTGTAGTCGTGATCAAACAGTTTTTTCACAACGATATGGCTGCCTTTAACCAATCGCACGCCATGCTCGACTTTGTTTCGTACCTGCATATTTTGCACGGCTTCTACCCACGGGCCCGCGGCATTCACCACGGCGCGACTTTTTATCGTGCTGATCGCACCCGTATCATTCTCACGCAACTCTACAAGCCAGTGATCATCCTGTGACTGGTCTTTATTAGCTGTTAAATCGGTGCAGGTGGTTTGCACCCGTATTTCTGCACCGCGATCTGCTGCATCACGAACATTTAATACCACCAGCCGTGAGTCCTGCACCCAGCAGTCGGAGTATTCAAAGCCTGCAGTAAATTCATCCTTTAAGGCAGCACCACTCACATGGGTTTTTAAATCAACACCCCACGACTTTGGCAGTAACTTGCGACCGCCGATATGATCGTATAAAAAAAGGCCCAGCCGGATCATCCACTTCGGCCGCAGATCACGATGGTGCGGCAGGATAAAACGCAGTGGCCAGATAATGTGCGGCGCACTGCGCAGTAACACTTCACGTTCCTGCAACGCATGGCGCACCAGTTTAAAATCATAGTGCTCCAGATAGCGCAGGCCACCGTGTATTAACTTGGTGCTGGAAGAGGAGGTATAACGCGCCAGATCATCCTGTTCGCAAAGCAACACCCGCAAACCGCGACCAGCCGCATCTCGCGCCACACCCGCGCCGTTTATACCACCGCCAATGATCACAAGATCGTAGTTAATGTCTGTCATATTGCTGTAGCTGCCACCTGGATGTAGTGCAGTGCAACACAATTTAAGCGCTGACCGCCAGAAGCCTGATATTTTACACCCAAACAAACACCAGCAATGCATAATCCGTGCTGGCCACTGACACAGCCCCAATCAGGAAAGCCGGACCGGGCACACCGCCGGGCTTCTCGAACCGGGAACATAATAAACAGAGGAATTACAATTGCCGGGGCACCATGAATCGAGTTAGATTAGCGACATCGACTTAATTTATGAAATGCATTCATGCCAGACACTCTCATACTTAGCATCGATCAGGGCACAACCAGCTCCAGGGCCATTCTTTTTGCCAAAGATGGTTCCTCTGTATTTACTGCACAAAGAGAGTTTACCCAGCACTTCCCCGACTCCGGATGGGTGGAACATGATCCCGAGGAGATCTGGCAAACTATAGTGGATGTATGCAGTGAAGCACTCGCCTATGCCACCAAAAGCGGACACACGGTCGTGGCCGCCGGTATTACCAATCAACGCGAGACCACAGTGGTCTGGAATAGAAATACCGGCAAAGCAATTCACAACGCCATCGTCTGGCAGGACAGAAGAACCGCGAGTTTTTGCAATGAGCTAAAAGAGTCGGGTTATGAACCGACATTTACCGCCAAAACCGGCTTGCTACTCGACCCGTATTTTTCCGGCACAAAAATAAAATGGATTCTGGATAACGTCGAAGGCGCACGAACCAGTGCGGACAAAGGCGAATTGGCATTCGGCACTATTGATTCATTTTTACTTTGGCGCTTCAGCAATGGCACCAGGCATGTTACTGATGCCACTAACGCCTCTCGCACATTGATCTATAACATACACACTGGTGAGTGGGACTCTGAACTACTAAAAATTCTCGATATCCCTATCTCTATGCTGCCGACAGTGCAAGACAGCAGTTCGGACTTTGGCAGCATAACTAAATCATTGTTTGGTGAAGCTATGACTGACAGTGAAATAACAATCGGTGGCGTGGCGGGTGATCAGCAAGCCGCAACATTCGGACAAGTTTGCCTTGAGCCCGGAACCATCAAAAGCACCTATGGCACCGGCTGCTTTGTTATTTTAAATTCAGGCAGGGAAGCACTGCCCTCGGACAACAAACTACTCACTACTGTGGCCTACAAACTCAACGGTGTAACTACTTATGCCATTGAAGGATCGATATTCGTTGCAGGGGCCGCAGTGCAATGGCTGCGAGACGGTCTGGGTGTAATTAAATCCGCTGAAGAAACAGAAACAATGGCGAATAATCTGCCATCCAACAACGGCGTCTATCTGGTACCCGCGTTCACCGGTCTTGGTGCGCCCTACTGGAACCCCGATGCACGTGGCGCACTGTTTGGTTTAACGCGTGATACCGGCGTTGATCAAATCGTACGCGCAACACTCGAATCTGTGGCATACCAGACTTTCGACTTATTCAAAGCCATGGCCGATGATGGTGTGACACCAACCAAAGTCAGAGTGGATGGCGGCATGGTACAAAACAACTGGCTCTGTCAGTTCCTCGCAGACATTCTTAATATTCCGGTTGAGCGTCCGGTTCAAACAGAAACAACCGCTCTGGGTGCCGCCTATCTGGCAGGTCTTCACAGCGGTGTTTATAAAAACCCCGACGACTTGAAAGCCAACTGGCAGATAGACCGTGAATTTACCCCTTCAATGAATAGTGAAGATCGTGATCGTTTATTGCGTAGCTGGCAGACAGCAGTCGCTGGTGTTATTCATCAAACCGAACAGGCATCAAATCAGGCAAGCTAGCTTTACGATTTATGCCACAACAAAATCCTGTTGTTCGCGGGCATCGCAATCTGATCTGTCAATGCCATACCGCAGCGGTGAGCGAATTCCTCAAGATCTTCTATGTCCCGGATACCCATCCGGGAATCCTCTGAGCGCAGACTGGCATCAAAGTCTCGATTGCCATCGCTGTTATGCTGACCGTTTTCTTTAAACGGTCCATAGAGGGCAAAGCACCCGTCACGATGCAAACACTGGCTGACCACTTTAAACAGTGACGGCACCTGATCAAATCCCATAATGTGCGCGGTGTTGGCGGAAAAAATAACCGAGTAGTTTTTTTCTAACCCATTAGCTGCCGTTGACTGGTTGGCAAACGAGCCAACCTGTAACTCAATCGGGCTGAGGATATTACCAGGGGATGCATCCGACACCACTGCATGCAGACCCTCAAGATACTGATCCTGCTCAGTTACCTGCCATTGCAAATGACCGAAGCGCTGACAAAGATACACAGCGTGCTGCCCCGAACCGCTGCCAATCTCGAGTACGTTGGTTGCACGGTTAAGCAAGGCTTGCATCGCATCACCAATCGCTTCTTTATTGCGATCCGCGGCGGCACTGTACGGTAACTGCGATTGCATAGATTTGATCCAGAAGGTACTTGTGCAGCGAACGGTGTTAACGCGGAATGGTCAGCGCTGCAAATACCGGCTTCTTTTTGCGATGAATCAATATTGCTATTGATTTGCCTTTTTCAGCATTCTCGGCCAGCTTTCTCAACTGTGCGTTCGACGTGACTGAAACCTGATCAAAAGATATCAGTACATCACCCTTTGCAACACCCGCGAGTGCTGCTGGTCCGTCAGACGCAACTTCACCAACCAGTAAACCATTGTCCACTTCAAGCACCGCCTTTTGTTCCGCATTTAAAGGAATGGTCGTCAGACCCAGTACCGGTTGCTCATTATCCGATGCATCACCCGGTAGGCTGCGATCCGTCATCAATTCTCTGATAACGACCTCAAGCGTCATCCGCTCTTTGTTGCGGATAAGCTCAAGGCTCATCACCTCACCTACTGGTGTATTACCCACCAGCGGAGGCAAATCAGAAGACTGCGAAATATCATTGCCGTCAAAGGACAAAATCACGTCACCTACAATTAAACCGGCATCTGCTGCGGGACTGCCATCGGTTACCTGCGCAATCAATGCGCCCGCCGGCCGGTCAAGCCCGAAGGACTCGGCAAGTGATCGATCGATATCCTGAATTAACACACCCAGCCAGCCACGACTCACGTAACCCTGATCTCGCAGTTGAGTGGCAACTGACTGCACAACGTTAATGGGTATTGCAAATGAAAGCCCCATGTAGCCGCCGGAACGGGAAAATATCTGTGAGTTAACACCAATAACTTTGCCATCGAGATCAAACAAGGGGCCACCTGAGTTACCCGGATTAACCGCAACATCTGTCTGAATAAAAGGCACATAGTTTTCTTCCGTCGGCAGGCTCCTCGACAATGCAGAAACAATTCCCTGCGTGGCCGTATATTCAAAACCAAACGGTGAGCCAATCGCTAACACCCACTGACCGACCTTAAGAGAATCTGAATCACCCAGCTCCAGTGTCGGTAAACCGGTTGCATCGACCTTAAGCAGTGCGACGTCTGATCGATCATCGGAACCGACCACTTCGGCATCAAACTGGCGGCCATCCGGCAGACCCAGCGTTATTTCAGCCGCGTTGCGAACAACATGGGCATTGGTAACAACATAACCATCTTCACTTAAAACAAATCCAGAACCAAACCCGGCAGGCGGCACAGCCCCGGGGGGTGCACCAGGTGTATCCGGAAGGCTTTCAAAGAATCGCTGAAAAAATTCGGGCAATTCCTCTTCATTAAAATTTGGCAAGTTATTAGTTTCATTTTCAGGTGTTTGTGTTGCAGAAACGGTCACTTTTACGACCGCTTTTCCCTGATCTCTGACCAAACCTTCAAAATCTGGTAAATCTATCGCATAAGTTTTTGTCGCTACACCAAAAAACAGAATCGCGCAAACCACTTTCATAGACAAATTTAACAGTCTCAAAAGCGTCCGTATTCTGGCGGAGGCGGACGCAATGTGGGATGATGTGCCCTTCTTCCATGATGCTTGATTGCTTCGGGTCATAGGTGGCTCCTGGCAGTTTCTGACTTCGCTTCAGTACATAAGTTTCAGTACGCGAGCTAAAGGAAGAATGTCGTTCATTCCGGCTGTACCTATTTAGCCACTGAATTGCGACTCGCTAGTTACAGTAATTTAATCGTTTGGGTATCGCTGACTTTTTGGACACATTTGGATACCTCCGATCCGCACCTTGCTCCTGATCGCTTTGCGATTGGAAGCAAATAATCTGTACGAGTTTAATACATGCGAATACTATTAGTTGAAGATGATATGGAAGCGGCGGGTTACCTCGTCAAAGGACTCAATGAAATCGGCCACGCAGTAGATCATGCAGACGATGGTGAATCGGGCTTAAGTTACGCAAAAACCAACGCGTATGACTGCATGGTTATCGACCGAATGATGCCTCGTAAAGACGGTATCTCTATGATAGAAGATCTGCGCCGTAACGGTGACAACACGCCGGTTTTAATTCTCAGCGCGCTGGATGATGTAGATGAGCGCGTTACCGGGCTCAGAGCCGGTGGTGACGACTATCTAACCAAGCCCTACTCGCTGTCAGAACTGAATGCGCGATTGCAGGCACTGTCACGTCGGGCCCAGCCGGAGAACGCTGTCACGACTCTTCGAGTTGCTGATCTGACTCTCGATCTTCTAAAACACAAAGTCACGCGCTCTGGCAACAATATCAATCTGCAGCCGCGAGAGTTTCGTCTGCTGGAGTATTTAATGCGCCATGCCGGCCAGGTGGTAACCCGCAGCATGCTGCTTGAGAACGTATGGGATTATCACTTTGATCCGCAGACCAATGTCATTGATGTGCAGATCAGTCGTCTGCGCAGCAAAATTGACAAGGATTTCGATTCGCCGTTGTTGCATACGGTCAGAGG
>CAZYRP010000017.1:0-45943 GCA_964649465.1 uncultured Granulosicoccaceae bacterium
TAAAATCCCTCGGTAGAAATACCGTGCCGGTTCGATTCCGGCCCCGGGCACCAATCTCCTCAAGTTAAATTCGCAGCGTGCCACCTGATACCAGCTGCGTCGAAGCGTGTCACTTCAGAAGACACGGCGCTGAACCTCTCGAATGCGCGCCTCAAACCACCGGTAGCACTGCGCATTACCCCGCCTCTGATGATCTTCACACGCATTAGCTGATTAGCCCGCTCGCAACACCTAAAACCAGTAAAAAATTCAGCAGCTAATTGCTATGCCAGGCCTTGCCAGTCTGAGCGCTAGCCAGAATATTTCCAGCCTGTTTTGGCTAACTTCTTGCAGAAAAAATTCTCGTATCCGTAGAACACCTATGCCGTATTCGGTTTTACGCTAGGGCAAACGCCTGATCACCACAGTTGGTTGTTTCCGATACAAAGGAAATTTCAACTTACAGGGAATATATTGATGAGCATTACCGCAACTTGCGCTTGCAAACATTTATCTATCGAGTACAAAAACACTTCTTCGCAAGATACTTGCACCAGCACAAAAGCCACTGATTCATTTTTCGAATCAACCAAATTCACCTTTCTCGATAACAACGATGTTATCGGAACAAAAGGTGAATCCCGATGCGATACAGATTTAGAACAGGGTGTAAATCGCTACAGCTGCATTAAGTGTAACTCTGAGTTGTTTCAGGTATCACTGACAGATAGTTCAATAATCGGTATTAAGCACCACCCGACTAATGATGAACAGCATTCGACAATGCAAATCACTGAAGCACTCGAATCCAGTTCAACTCCACTGGCGAGTTGAAAATAGTCCAGCACATTCGCATTAACAAAGCGATCGAACGAAAATATAGTTCCGGAATTACGGGGCTAACATCGCAACCCCCTACAGCGATAGTAAATCAATACATCAGGATTTTGATTGGCTGGTAGAAAATACCAGTCACGCTGGCAAGATCAGTACGCGACGAGAACAGTATTCACCCCGGCCACGCACTCACCTCAAACTCTCCGGTATCTTTGTCGTTGAAAAGTTGCCCGAATCGACTAGAACTAAATGACTCGCCATCCCCGGCGACTGCACTGCTAATCTGCCTCCCGTACTGGCAGGATTAAATTCTTCAACGCGTTCCTCTGGCGTTCCTACAGTGATCATATACACCAAAGAATCTGCCACTCAAATCCCAGCAAAATTTCATGCAACACTCTTGCAGTAACACTGGAACATACGCAGCTAAGCGCAATTTCAGCAAAATACAGCACATCCGCAGAGATACCTCAAATGTTACCGTTGACACTTAAATGTCATGACATTTTAATTCAACTGTGCTAATCTGCGCCTGTTTGTTGAATCAGGGGATGCTTTTATGTCAAAACGAGTTGCAATATACGCGGTCACACTGGCCGGCCTTTTAGGCAGTCTACTCAGCGTGCCGGTACAGGCACAAACCCAACGTCATCCGGTTTGCCAGAGTGCATCCAGTGATACTGATGGTGACGGCTTTGGCTGGGAAAACCGCACGCCCTGTGTAATTACCGACGCAACCAGCACCGAACCCGCCGCGGCAATGTGCGTAGATGATGACGGTGACGGCTATGGCTGGGACGGATCACAAGTCTGTCGCGTTGATGTCATGTGCTACGACACTGCTCCAATTGGCGACGGCTGGGGATGGGACGGTTCTAACTCATGCGAAATTGCATCCTACGATGCACCGTTCAGCGAGCTTCAGATTCTGAAAGGTTTGAGCCGCCCCGGCATTCGATTTGGCGTGGAAATTCCAGAGACTATTGCGATTTGCAATGTCGAAGATTCCATTATCAGGGTTCGACTACTGGCCAATGGCGCTGCAGAAACACAGGTTAATGGTGGTAGCACCACGCGAGGGCTATGGTCTACCGGTTTCGAAGACAGCGATGGATTTCTTCATATGAACGGCCTGCCCATAAGATGGCTGCTAATTACGCCTAACTCTGTCAGCTCGCGCGATAACGGACAGGCCCGCACCTCAGACTGCTTTTGGGAATAGAGCACGCATTAAGGTGCTAACCTGATCGCCTCCAGTCAGACACCGGCACCCTCGATGACAGTCAGCTTCCCTATGTATGCGCGGCCTGAAATGGCCGCTGCACACACTCTCTACTGGTCTTTAATTCGCAAACACTTAACTGCAAAAGGTATACAGTGCCCTGAAGAGATTAACGAGCCTGACGAACTATATACCGCATGGCAGGATTCAAACCTTTTATTAAGCCAGACGTGCGGCATGCCGTACCGCAATACGCTACACGGTAAAGTGCAGATAATAGGCACCCCCGATTTTCGCCTGGCGGGTGCGCCTCCAGGGTACTACCGAAGCGCAATAGTGGTAAGACGCGAAGACAGAGACAAATCACTCACCGATTTTATAGATTCTGTTTTTGCCTACAACTCCGATGATTCACAGTCCGGTTACGGGTCTGCCTGGCTGCTTTGCAAATCACACGGTTTCTGGTTTCAAAACAAAATTGCTACCGGTGGGCATCAGCAGTCTACCCTTGCGGTTGTCAACGGGCGTGCAGACATTGCTGCCATCGATGGTATGACCTGGCGGCTGATACAAACCTACGACACTCATGCAGATAAACTTGCAGTAATAGGCTGGACCGAACCAACGCCCGGGTTACCCTACATCACTTCAATTAACAATAACGCAGCTGCGATGTACGACGCGATAAGTACGGCTATTGACGAGCTACCCTCCAGTACACGCAAACAGCTCGGCATTTACGGACTGGTTAAAATTAACGCCAGAGACTATTTATCGGTAGAGAACCCTGCCGACTAAGATATAAAGCTATAGCTGACTCGACGCGTGCACACCTGAGGCTGGGTAGCACAGCACTGTTGCAGGATCGCTTTTACTCTTGACCCGCTGTTATTGCATGCACCAAATTCAGGTATTTTTATAAATACTGCTACTCGTTGAGTGGTTTTGGTTTGTCATCATCCGCCGCGTCTATGATCACTTCAAAAGACCTTGCGTCCCGCTCAAATTCACTATTCTGATAACCGTCTGCAAGTACAGATTTGACGTAGTTTTCTACGAAGTTAGCCATAGAGCCTGCTTGCTCAAACTGATAAACATGTCTGAACTCATGTCGCAGCAAGGCTCTGCTCTCTGTTCCATATACCACTTCAACACCATAGCCAGTCGCACGGCCAGCCACCCCTTCAAGGGGCATTCCTATTTCTGTCATTGCCTGCAGCAACAACGGGTTTTCCGGTTGCGCAATACTCTCGACTGAGAGAATTCTAATTTTTTCGGGTTGTTGTACCCCCACCACTTGTGCATCCTGCAATTCAACAGGTGAAAGCGATCTGCCCTGCGTAAGAGTGGCTTCTTCAACGCTGAGCAACCAGCTAAGTGCCAGGGGCAATAACTCTCGATACGCTTCGAAACTATTGGGCATATAGATGAAGCCTCTGCAAGTTATCGGACCTGTATCGGCGCAACTGGATGAATCACGATGGATCAGAACTGAATGCGGCCATCAGGTAATCAATCATCGACCAGATAGTTAATGCCGCTGCCGCATACAGAAAGAATATTCCCATGCTGTAAATGGGTAAACCAAATAAATCAACTTTGTGCAATAACATGGCAAGAGCTGTTATTTGCATGGTGGTTTTTAATTTCCCAAGGTAGCTGACTGCAACCTTGGCGCGTGAGCCAACACTTGCCATCCACTCCCGCAGTGCTGAAATTGTGATCTCGCGGCTGATAATAATAATGGCGGGCACCGTAATCCACCAGCTGGAAGCATCCTCAACAATTAATATAAGTACTGTTGCAACCATCAGCTTGTCGGCGACGGGGTCGAGAAAAGCACCGAACTCAGATTCGATATTCCACTTGCGTGCAAGGTAGCCATCTAACCAATCCGTGATGGCCGCAATCAGAAAAATCGCACAGCACAGCGGCCGCGCCCATGAGGCATTAATATAAAAAACTATCAGTATCACCGGCAACAATACAATACGGGCGATAGTCAGAAGTGTTGGGGTATTAAGAGTCATATTCCGAACTTACTAATATCTCTGTTACTTTGTTCCATGTTTTTTGTTTCTTTAGTTCCAGACCTGCTAACAACCTGCCAGACAACTAAATACCAATTCGCCACACGGCTGCTGTTAACTACCGCCAGATTATCCAATATCAGACCAGTTGAGTATCTGATTTTGTTCAGGCCTGCAGATCACTCACCCGTGGCGCTTCAGGTATTGCTTTCGTGAAAAAAATCATACACCTGTTGCGCCAGATTTTTACTTATACCGGGCACACTCGAAATATCTTCTTCACTTGCCAACTTCAATTCCCTGATACCACCAAAGTGCGTCAACAACGCCTTTCTTCGCTTTGGACCCAGGCCCGCAATATCTTCTAACACCGATTTTTTTCTAACCTTTGATCGTGATGCGCGATGACCAGCCACAGCGTAGCGGTGCGCCTCATCACGGATCTGCTGAATCAGATGCAGTGCCGGTGAGTCATGATTCATGTGCACTTCCCGGCCCTGCCGACACAGCAAAAGTGATTCCTCACCGGGTCGCCTGGCAGGGCCTTTTGCTACACCTACAATCTGCATTTCTGCGTCCAGCTGAAGATCAGTTATCACCTCAGAGGCTATATTAACCTGTCCTTTGCCACCATCGATAAATAATACTTCCGGTATCCTTTGTTGTTCCTTTAAAAGACGCGTGTAGCGCCGGGTAAGCGCTTGTCGCATCGCAGCGTAGTCATCACCTGCTGTAATATCACTAATCTTGAACCGACGATACTCGGCTTTGATCGCACCCTCCACCCCGAAAACGACACAAGATGCAACAGTAGACTCACCCGAAAGGTGGCTGATATCAAAGCACTCCATTCGGGTTGGCAGTTCATCCATCTCCAGCAACTGCCGGAGCTGATCCTGTCGTTCGGCCATACCACTGCGTGATGCCAGCCGTGCTTCCAAAGCAATCTTGCCATTTTCATAGGCATTTTCAAGCCATCGACGCTGCTCGCCTCTGACATTATGAACAAACTCCACAGACGACCCCATGCGTAAATGCAATGCCTGCTGGACCAGGTCCGCTCCCTCAATTTTGCACTGCGTAATGATTCGCTGAGGTACATCGTGTTGCATATAAAACTGTGACACAAAACTACTGACAACCTCCTCTACGCTTGCATCCGCAGGCGTCGCTGGAAAAAACGCTTTGTTACCCAGACTCACACCGTTGCGAATAAAGAATATTTGCACACACGCCTTACCGGCGTGCTGATAACAGGCAACTACATCGATGTTGCCTTTTGCACTTTCTACATATTGAGATTGATTTACCGATTTCAGATTTTTAATTTGATCCCGCAACCGGGCCGCTGTTTCAAATTGCAGCCCAGCCGAGGCACGCTCCATGTCCACAACCAGACCGCTGATCACTTCATTAGTACGACCTTCAAGAACTTTTATTGTCATATCGACATCACGCCGGTAGTCTTTCTCGTCGATCAACCCGACACACGGTGCAGTACAGCGATTAATCTGATACTGCAAACAGGGACGTGAGCGATTATTAAAATAAGAATCCTCGCATTGGCGCACTTTGAAAAGTTTTTGAATATAGCGCAGCGATTTTTTAACAGCTCCGGCATGCGGGTATGGGCCTATTGTCTTGCCTTTGGCCTTTTTACCACCGCGTCGGTAAGATACTCGCGGGTAGTCCTGATCAGTTGTGATGTGCACAAAAGGATAACTTTTATCATCACGCAGTAAAATGTTATAGCGTGGTCGTTTCTCTTTAATAAGATTGTTTTCAAGAATGAGCGCTTCAATTTCATTGCTTGTAACCGTGAGTTCAACATTAGCTATTTGCGCTACCATGATACGGGTCTTTGCTGAGCCGGGGTCTTTCTGGAAATAACTCGATACCCGTTTCTTTAAGTTGCCTGCCTTACCTACATAAATGGTATCACCCTGCTCATTAAGCATCTGGTAGACACCGGGCCGCTGAGTTACTGTTTTCAAAAACAGCTGCGGATCAAACACAGGCTCATCAGGCTCACACGTTTGGTCGGCTTCAACACCTGAGTCAGGCTCAGAACTAAGTGAAGACTGAGAGGCATTAGTATGATCGCCGGCCCTGTTCCCTGACCTGTGCGATGCACTATCCAAAGTAGATTTCGAATCGTCGGGTTTGACGGGGCTATTCATAAGATTTTATCCCTGCACAGATTTTATCTTACCGCCCTGAACAAACCTGGACATATGCGTTAGTCACCAAGAAAACCGTAAGTCATACCAATTTCAACCAGCTGTACCAGCGATTCAACTTCCAGCTTCTCGAACGCACGACGCTTATACGTACTGACCGACTTAGGACTGAGCAATAACAGATCACCGACTACAGTGGGCTTATGACCATTCATCAGCAACAGAGCCACCTGAAGTTCACGTCGAGACAATCTGTCAAGTGGACTTGCTACATTTTCCGCATTGGTGTCCAACCCGGCTATTGCCGATTGGTTAGCTATTTCAGGTGATATGTAGGTCGCGCCCTGCATGACGGAATCTATGGCCAGACTAACCTCTTCTGTCGCTGAAGACTTTGTCATGTAACCACGAATACCTGTCTGCAGCACAACAGCTGACATAGGTCGTTGCTGCATTCCGGTAAGAATAATAATTTTCAATGCTTTATTGATTTGCAGCAGGCGCAATGAAGTCGCAATACCATCCAGCCCCGGCAGATCATAATCCATAAATACAATATCAACCGGTTTCTTGCTGACAATTTTAATGCTCTCCTCGCCGGTCGCGGCCTCATACAAGGTATCGTCCGTTTGTGGAAGTGACTCAATGATCATACGCAAGCCGGATCTGAATAAATCATGATCATCGACAAGCAGAATGTTGGGCCAGCTTTCAGGCATTAGAGCTATTTGGAAACACCGCCTCGGGGGATTTCAACATTAAAACATATCATTAGAATGAACACTTACTTCAGGTAAGAGTTTGCAACTTATTTCATAGCTGAGAGTAACCACGAAGTTGATACTGCTAAAAAGTGAGCAATGCAGCACCCCAGGTAAATCCACCACCGAATCCCTCGAGTAACAATTTTTCACCGGTTTTTATACGCCCGTCCCGCACTGCTACATCCAGCGCCAACGGGATTGATGCCGCCGATGTGTTGCCATGGTCCTGGACCGTCACAACGACTTTTTCCATCGACATGGATAATTTGCGAGCGGTGGCTTTAATAATTCGGAGATTCGCCTGATGCGGTACAAACCAGTCGAGCTCTGATTTATCAATTCCGCTTGCCTGGAGCGTCTCGTCGGCCACCTCGCTGAGTTTTGATACAGCCATACGAAAAACTTCACTGCCTCGCATTTGCACATAAGCCTGTTGCTGCATTTCAGAATAGCCACGCGATACACCCTCAGGTACATGCAGCAGCTCGGCATAACGACCATCAGAGTGCATCCTGGTGCAGTGAATACCGGGATCATCCGAAGCTTTCAGAACGACAGCACCCGCGCCATCACCAAACAACACACAAGTATTTCTATCTTCCCAGTTGAGTATGCGTGAAAAAGTTTCAGCCCCTACCACCAAAACAGTTTTTGCGTTACCAGCTTTGATAAACGAATCCGCTATACCCAGCGCATATACAAACCCGGCGCAAACTGCCTGTACATCAAAGGCGGGTGTTGCATTGGTAATCTGCAGACGATTCTGCAGTAAACAGGCAACGCTTGGAAAAACACAATCCGCCGTTGTGGTAGCCACTATCAGGAGATCAATGTCGTTGCCAGAGACACCGGCCATATCCAGCGCATTGCGAGCTGCTTTTTCTGCAAGATCACACGTTGTTTCCGATTCCTGCGCTATGTGTCGACGTTCAATGCCGGTGCGTTCACGAATCCACTCATCAGAGGTGTCGACCATTTTCTCGAGCGCGGCATTTTCCATCACCTGCTCGGGCAGATAACTACCAGTACCTGCAATCTTTGCGTACATCACTCTGCTGTACTGCCAAAAGGGACCGGAGCATTAAGAATACTCTCGGTCGCACTATTGATTGTTGTCACTAAGTCTTTCTGTGCTTCAACTTTAGCGACGTTAATAGCGTTTTCCAACGCGAATGCATCTGCGCTGCCATGGCTTTTGATTACCAGACCACGCAAGCCAAGCAAACTTGCACCGTTATATCGACGTGGATCAATGCGCTTTTGTAGTCTTTTTAGTACAGGTTTAGCTGCCAGTGCCATGATTTTTGTCAGCGGTGAACGTGTAAACTCCTCTCGCAAAAAACTGGTAATGAGCTTTGCAACGCCTTCAGAAGTTTTTAAAGCTACATTACCAACGAAACCATCGGTCACTACGACATCGACATCACCAAGGTAAGTTTCATTACCCTCGACAAAGCCAATATAATTTAAATTGGCAAGCTGCAGCAGCTTGTCGGTTTCCTTCACGAGTTCGTTGCCCTTAATGTCTTCCGATCCAATGTTCAACAACCCGACGCGTGGTGCACTGATTGAGTCCACTACACTCGCGAGCGCTGATCCCATCACGGCAAACTGAAATAACTGTTCCGGTGTTGAGTCTACGTTGGCACCGAGATCAAGCATATGAACATGGCCGTTAAGATTGGGAATTGCGGTACAAATTGCCGGACGCTCAACACCTGGCAGGGTTTTTAGAACGAACTTGGCGGTTCCCATTAACGCACCAGTATTACCGCTACTGACACAGGCATGGGCAAGACCCTGGTGAACAAGGTTGATGGCAACCCGCATTGAGGAGTCTTTCTTCGACCGCATTGCAACTGCGGCAGATTCCTCCATTGTCACTACCTCAGAGGCATGGTGTACGGTTAGTCGATCAGGTGATTTTTTTTTAAGTAGCGGTGCCAGAACAGATTCATCGCCAACAAGGATAATGTTGACATCATCGCTTTTTTGTATGGCAGCAATCGCTGCCTGCACAGAGCTTTCAGCACCAAGGTCACCGCTCATTGCATCCAGTGCAACGGTAACCACGGAGTTTTTGCCGTTGGCCGGGCTGTGGTTACTCGACACAGCTGGGTTGTCGGTCACGTTGGATTACCCGGCGGGTAAGTTTCCGGCACTGATGAATGGTGCTTTAACAAGCGCCTATTCGTCGTCGTCTTCGTCTACCATTACTTCAGTATCAATAACCTTGCGACCACGGTAGTAGCCCTCAGGAGATACATGATGGCGCAAATGAACTTCACCGGTAGTGGGGTCAGTCGACAGCGCTGGATTTTTTAAACTGTCATGCGAACGACGCATACCGCGGCGTGAGCGTGTAACTTTACTTTTTTGAACAGCCATCAGGCGCTCTCCAATATTTTATCAATTCTGTTAAACCAGCCAGCCGGCCAACCTGTTCGCAGGCCAGTTAGTCTGGTCTTTGTTTTACACCGGGTCTCTGCTGAGACACGAATTCTTAACCCGGACTTCCAGCTAACACGTGTTACCTAGGTATCCAGTAGTTTGTCTAAACCCTTAAAAGGATTATGGGTTTTGGCCGGCACTTCCTGCCCGCCAGATAGCGCTGCAATCACTGCCGGGTCACAATCAGTTTCGTCCTCATGCACGACCCTTGACGGGATCTGCAGTATGAGTTCATCTTCGATGAAATCCACCACTTGTATATCTTCACTGTCACCAATAATCACCGGATCCAGTTCTTCCGGTAATAATTCGGCGTCCTCATCCCCGGCAACAAACACCAGGGAAAACTCACTCGACAAATCAGCCGACAGAACCCGCTGGCAACGCTGACAGGTCATTTTCACCTGACTGGTCTGCGTGCCATTTGCTACGAGGTTTTTATCCTCAGACCAACCGAACGTCACCTCCAGCTCTACAGAGCCCGAGTCATCAGCGAGGATAGCTGCAAAACGGGAAAAGTGGGATACTGGTAGTGTTGTGTGATTGGCGCGACCAGAGCGGGCTAGTTCAGCAGGATTAAACCTGGCAGGAAGCTGATCCATAACCCCACAATAATAATAGTCTTTGCCCGATTAGTCAAAATTCAACCCCTTAAAATCTCACGAATCCAGTCATTATTTCCATGCCGCCATCAGTCATTCTTGCTTCAACCTCACGCTACCGTGCAGAGCTGTTAACGCGCCTCAATCTTGATTTTCAGCAAATTGCCCCCGATTGCGACGAAACACCACTGCAGAATGAGCCTGCTGCCGAGCTGGTATTGAGACTTGCTGTAGACAAAGCACGATCAGTCGCACTGCAATACCCGGAGAATCTAGTCATTGGCTCAGACCAGGTGGCAAGCTGCAATGGCACAATTATCGGCAAACCAGGCAACCATGCGGATGCCACGGCGCAACTGCAACTCCTGAGCGGGCAAACTGTATCGTTTCTGACCGGGTTATCTGTTATGCAGCAACAATCACTCAGAGCCTTGAACTGCCTGGTAACCACTGATGTCACATTCAAACAGCTGAACTGTGCGCAGATTGAGCGCTACCTTAACGCGGACCAGCCGTATGATTGCGCAGCAAGCTTCAGATCTGAGGGCTACGGCAGCACGATTGTTGAAAATATTTCGAGCGATGATCCCACCGCAATTATCGGTTTGCCTGTTATCAAAGTGGCGGATTTTCTAAATCAACTGGGGCTGCAGCTGCCCTGATCTGCGACAGAAAAAGCGACCACATGGAATCCTGAGCTTGCCCAGGATACCGAGAGAATTATGCCCTCACCCACACCCGCAAGTCACAAGCGACAGCCCGACTACTCTGAGAGATACAGGCACTAGAAAATCGCTGGAAACTGCCAGTAAATCAAATGCAGAACCACGCATGCGATTATTCCTGCAAAGACATCGTCGAGCATAATCCCCAGGCCGCCCTTGATTTTTTTGTCGGCCCACGAAATTGGCCACGGCTTTATAATGTCGAACAGCCGGAACAATATAAAACCAATCACTAATGCGGTGACCGAAAAAGGCACCATAAAAACAGTAATCAGGTAACCAACAATCTCATCCCACACTATGCCACCGTGATCATGCTTACCCGTAGCATCTGAAGCTTTTTGGCATATCCAGATACCGGCAAGCGCCATTACAACGACAATTAAGAGATACGGCGCCCAGTGCAGTGCACTCAGTGGTATCCACATTAATAGCGCCGGCAAAGTGCCGAATGTACCAGGAGCAACCGGTGCCAGCCCGGTACCAAAGCCGAACGCCAGAAAGTTGATTGGTGAGCGAAGTAAGCGCAGCTCTTCGTTGCTAATGTTAATACCTTCCTCTCATGGAAAACTCTGCAAGCGTATTTTACGAGCTTTTCTTAAAGTGGTCGGCATCAGATTCAGGCTTTTTGTCAGCGGACTGCCGCCGCGCGTCTGGTTTACTTTCAGAGGCAGTTTTTCTTTTAACGGCAGATCCTGAACGGCGTTCCGGTTGCGCTGTCTTTTCCTTAACGCTTATTTTTACATTGTCAGAAGGCTTCTTGTGCACGCTCTGTCTTTCTGCTTGCCGGGAAGACAGCGGGTTACCGTCAGGATGATCGTGCTGATATTCAATTTTTCGAAGTGATCCTGCCAACTTATCAGCAATACCATTGATGTAGCGATAACCAGAATCCGCTCCAAAATCTTTGCTGATTTCAACTGCCTCGTTAACGACCACTTTGTAAGGCGTTGCAAGCTCGGTTTTTAATTCAGTACAACAAATCCTCAAAACCGAGCGCTCAATTGGATCAAGCTGCTGCAATTCTCGGTCAAGGTGTGGGCTGATATCAGAGTCGATCTCTGCGATGTTTTCTACCGCATAGTTAAATAGAGACTCGAAGTAGTCAATATCGACTTTCTCCATATTTTGCATCTCTCGAAACTGCAGAATGACCTGATCGGGCTGATTGGCAGACTGGTCAAAGTCCCACTGATACAAAGCCTGCATGGCTTTTTGCCTCGCACTGCGCCTGCGCTTTGCATTGCTGCCGCGTTTGCGCGTTTTATCCTGAGACATTAATTTCGACCTGAATATCGGCAGCTATTCAACAGAACTCCAGACCATTGGAAACGGTGTAAAAACACTGGAAACAAGCTACGGTAACCCGCACGCAAGGCCGTTGTCAGCACAGTCGGATGGCCAATAGAGTGAGTTGAATGCAGGGTAGAGTTCACAGTCTGTTATCGCCTTCAGCAATGATCCACGATAGTATAAACAGCCTGCGCCATTTTCACAGAGATAAACTTTGCACAATCGATTTCCCGCCCGCAAATTCCGGCGTGTATCCCGCGCGTTGCTGTTCAGCCTACTATTACCACTCGCGCCTGCTGCACAGGCTCAGGACACCACAAATACGAAAATCACCGATTCTGCTACCGCCAGCGCTATAGAGCAGGCAAAAGAAAGCGGCAATCCGGTGATCGCGCTGCACACAAACCTTGGTACATTGCACCTGGAGCTGTATCCGGAGAAATCCCCAAAAAGCGTCGAGAACTTCGTTAAGTATGTGGAGGATGATTACTACGACGGAACTATCTTTCACCGCGTCATCGAAGGATTCATGATTCAGGGCGGCGGCCTTGATCTCAGGCTTGAAAAAAAGAAAACCCGCGATCCGGTATTGAATGAAGCAGACAACGGATTGCGTAATGATAAATTTTCCGTGGCCATGGCACGTACTGGTGCACCACATTCTGCGACGGCGCAATTTTTCATCAATACAGCAGACAACGACTTCCTGAATCACAAAGCGAAAGAACCCTCTGGCTGGGGCTATGCTGTAATAGGTCGGGTGATTGGTGGAATGCGAATTGCCGAATGGATGAGCAAAGCTCCCACCGGTCCTGCCGGACCATTTCAGTCAGATGTACCGATCACTCCGATGGTCATTGAGAAAGCCGCGCTATTGCAATAACATCACCCGGTTCGCACACCACACATTTCAAAAGAAACCAAACCAAAATAAAACATGGCTATCACTATGATCAAAATTACTACTAATAAAGGACCGATAGAAATTGAGCTGAACACCGAGCTTGCGCCTAAGTCCTGCGCTAATTTCTTAAGCTACATTGAAAGCGGTCACTACAACAACACCCTGTTCCATCGCTGCATCCCGGGTTTTATGGTTCAGGGTGGCGGTATGGATGAGAACATGCAACAGAAACCCACTACCGCGCAAATAGAAAATGAAGCAGACAATGGTTTGAAGAACGAAACCGGAACCGTTGCGATGGCGCGAACCAGTGACCCGCACTCCGCAACCTCTCAGTTTTTTATTAACGTAAATGACAACACTTTTCTAAATCATACCGGAAAATCTCCAGATGCCTGGGGATACTGTGTTTTTGCAAAAGTAACAGCTGGAATGGAACTGGTAATGGAAATCAGTATGACTCCGACCGGAAACCGGAACGGTCATGGAGATGTCCCTCTGGAGTCAGTAATCATTGAAAAGATTGAACAGGTCGCTTAATTACCATTGCTGTTAATTAATACACCGGCCTGCAAGAGCGTCAACAAATAACTTCAAAGATAGCATTCAATGAGCGCAACACTATATATATCTGATTTGCATCTGCAGGCAAGCGAGCCAAAGCTAACCGAGCTCGCTTTTGCCTTATTTAGTACTGTGGAGTGCGAGCGTCTTTATATTCTTGGCGATCTGTTCGAGTACTGGATCGGAGACGACAGTGTCGATAAAACCGCAACTGCTATCAGCCAGAAACTAAAGACTTTGCAAAAACGCGGCACCGATATTCAGGTAATGCATGGCAACCGTGATTTCCTTCTGGGGGATGAATATGTTTCAGGCTTTGGTGGCACACTGACCACCGAAGATACTATCCGGATAGATGTTGCGGGAACCAGCACACTCCTGATGCATGGTGATACGCTGTGCACAGACGACACACAGTATCAATTCTACCGCCGCATGGTTAGAAACCAGGATTGGCAAAAAGACTTTCTCGCCAAAACCATATCAGAGCGGGAAGCCACAGCACGAATGATCCGTAACACAAGTAAGGTTAGCGGCAGCCGAGCGCACAATAGTTCAATTGCAGACATTAATAATGAAACGCTGCAACAAACCGTCGAGTCATATCAGGTTAAAAGAATAATCCACGGTCATACCCATCGCCCGGCACTGCATGCAGCAACCAGTGAAAACAATTGCGAGAGACTGGTACTGGGTGACTGGCACTCCGATCACGCTATCATTGCAGTCAGCGACAATGACAACTGCGAGCTGGTTAAGTGGGATGGCAATAGCCTGGGTTCCATATAAGACCGCCGGCACATCTGGTCAAAGTAGCAAAAAAATATAACGGTCAGCCAAGTGCAGCTTCTTCACGAAACAACTGCTCTATTTTGTCGAGCTCCTGAAGCTCTGCCTCACTAAACCCGGCCTTGCGTCGAGCAGGTTTATTAAACGGCCCACGCAACGCAGCTTTGCCATGCTTGTGCAGCAGACTTTTAAAGGTCTCGTCTGTACTCAAGCCGCGCTGTTCACACAGGGCACCGAACCAACGGTTGCCAATTTTAACGTGCTCAACCTCATCGTTAAGAATTCGCTCAAAAATGGCAACCGTAGCGGAATCATTGACCGCAGATAATTTTTCTAACATAGGTGGCGTCACATCGAGGCCACGTGCCTCGAGCACACGTGGCACCAACGCCATCCTGACCATCACATCGTAGTCAGTCTCAACCGCCATGGCCCACATACCACCATGCGCTGGTAACGCACCATAATACGAACCCAATTCTTCCAAACGCTGTGACAACAACTGAAAGTGTATTGACTCTTCACTTGCTACTCGCATCCAGTCGCGATAATACTGTTGAGGCATATCGCGAAATCGATAGACTGCATCCAGTGCTAAATTCATTGCATTGAATTCTATATGTGCGATGGCATGCACCAGCGCAATTCGGCCTTCAATTGATCCCAGTCTGCGTCGCTTAACCTCAGATGGATGCACATGAACCGGAAGTGCCGGTCGGCCCGGCTGTGATACTTTTTCAATTGCTAAGTCAGAAGCAGTGCTGAATTCAGTCTCTAATAACTTCTGCTCCAGCGATCTGATTTTTCGTATTTTCTCTGCAGCACTGCAACAGCGCAAAGCCTGCAGGCTAAGTGAAAAAATATCAGTCATTGGTTTTACTCCCGACACTGCTGAAACTCTTAAACAAAGCACGAGACAGCAACTCCTTGCCATCCAGGTGATAGTGCAAGAGCGCCCTGGTTAGTCGCTTAGCTTCTTTTCTGGTTACAGATTCAGAGAAGTCCATTGCAGCCATATTAATCAAACTGGCACCGGAAATCTCAATGCCATTACCGTTGGCCACATTCGCTGGCACCGGCCCCTCAGGCACCCGGTAGAAATAAGTGCCATTGGCCTCAGTAGCATTCCCGGTGACAATATCGTGATCAAGCGTTGGTGCTAAACCAAGGTGTTCAAGTAAAGCCACTTCAAAATGGCGCAAGTCGGCCTGACGGGTCGACGCTTCACAACAGCCTTGAATAGTTGGCCAATAGAGAGTGAAAAGCTCGGGGGCGGGTTCAAACTTCGGTACCAGGTGGTACACCAGTTCATTGACGTAGTATCCACAGGCCAGTGCCTCACCCTGCAGGCGCACTGCCCTGCCTGCTTCTTCTGCAACTGTTAACACGGGCAATTCACCGCGCCCGACCCACGAAACATGCAAACTTCTGAACGGCTGCAACAGCAGTGCCTTCTGCGACTTGCCACGCTTGACGCCTTTAGCCAATACGGACACCCGACCTTGCTCAGGAGTTAACAGCTCTACGATCATACTGGTATCGCTATAGGCTCTGCGATGAATCACGTAAGCCGGTTCTAACGGTTTACGACCAGCGTTCACCCCTTACTCGCTATGAAGTCCACTAGTCTCCATACCCCAAATTGCGGATCATCGCCGCATCGTCGGACCAGCCATCTTTAATTTTCACCCAAAGTTGCAGATGCACTTTGGTATCAAACAGGTTCTGCATTTGACGACGCGCCCGGCTGCCAATTTCTTTAAGGTTTGCACCCCCTTTACCGATGACAATCGACTTCTGACTGGCTTTCTCAACCCAGATTACCGCAGATATTTTGGCTATCTTTTCAGTCTGTTCAAATTTCTCTATCTCTACACTTATCGAATACGGAAGTTCCTGAGACAAAAAGCGGGTCAGTTGCTCTCTTACCAGTTCGGAAGCCAAAAATTTTGATGATCTGTCGGTCAGGGCTTCTTCATCGAACTGGAAGTCCGCATACGGTAAACGTGATTCCAGCTCCGTACGCAGCACATCAAGGTTATCGCCGCGAGTGGCAGACACGGGGATCACGGTATCAGCATGCTCGGCAGCTTCAAGCTCTGATAACCATGGCAACAGTCTTTCTTTCGGGTTAACCCGATCCGTTTTGTTTACCACCAGAAGCCAGGGTACCTCCTGCTTTTGCAGGGTTTCAAATGCCATTTCATCGTGCTCATTCCACACAAGCGCCTGCACTACCAATACCAGCACATCGGCACCGGTCGCCGCTGTTGATGCGGTTTTATTAAGCACTCGATTTAGTGTGCGCTTACCACCGCGATGGATACCAGGTGTGTCTATATAAATAAACTGAGCGGTTGGTGTTGTATTGATACCAAGCAGCGCGTGACGAGTGGTTTGTGGTTTGTGCGCTGTGATACTCAGCTTCTGTCCGATAAGCCGATTTAACAGTGTTGATTTACCGACGTTAGGTCGGCCGGTAATCGCAATGGTGCCGCACTTGGTTTTCAATCGAGTATTCGGGTTTGAACTGAGCAATAGCTTACGCTAATTAGCGGGTGACTTCTCGATCCGCTCCAGAATATCGGCAGCCGCGGATTGCTCTGCTTTACGCCGGCTACTGCCCTGCGCTTTAACTTTCAGCCCCAGCGCTTCAATCTCGCAACCGATAACAAAGGTTTTAGCATGCGCCTCACCGTAAGAATCCAGCAGATGATATTCAGGTAATCCAAGACCTCGTCCCTGCAGGAACTCCTGAAGATTAGTTTTAGAATCTTTTAAAGGCTCGCTAGCGGGCAAATTATTGAAGCGATCATTGTAGAGGTGATTAATGGTTGTTTCAGCGGCAGTAAACCCGCCGTCGAGATAAACCGCACCAATAACGGCTTCCAGTGCATCAGCAAGAATGGATGCGCGTTTAAAGCCGCCACTCTTTAACTCACCAGAGCCAAGCTTAAGCAGCGAGCCGAGATCAAGATCACGTGCAATTTCTGCCAGCGTCTCGCCCCTAACCAGATTAGCGCGAAGCCTTGTGAGCTGGCCTTCGTGGTAGTCCGGGCGCAGATGGAAAATTCTGGATGCGACGACGAAGTTTAGAATACTGTCGCCAAGGAATTCCAGGCGCTCATTGTTATGAGCACCTGCACTACGATGTGTCAGGGCAGCATGCAACAGCTCAGGATCATTGAACTGGTATTTTAGACTGGCGTGTAGCTGCTTCCCGGGATTCAAATCTATATGTGTTGACCAATCTTACCCGGCAATACTAGTTGGTAAACTGATCATCAAAAGCTGCGACGATCTCCAGATTGTACACCAATTTGCGGCGCTCCTCGTATTTCACATCAAGCACCCACTGACCAGCATTGTCACGAGCTACAGTCACAACTTCCTTCGGGTCAAGGCTATTGATGTCGTTATTGTTAAACAGCTGTGCCACACGTTTAACTACATCACGCTTAGGACCCTGCTGTAACTCCACATCCGATACAACCTGCTGCGCAACCTTGCTTACCATATGGTTCTGGATATAAACAGGAATCAGCTGAACCCCCATTATTGTCAGTATTCCGCCAATTGCTATCACACCCAACCATTTGAACATTTCTCTGCCTCAGTTAATGCGATCTCCGATCCGGCTCCACTTTACCCCTCCGTTATCCCAGTTCCAGTGCATCCAGACCATGAATGCCTTGCCAACCAGATTTTCTTCGGGCACCGTGCCCCAGTAGCGGCTATCGTTGCTGTTATCTCTATTGTCTCCTACAGCAAAATACATTCCTTCCGGAACCGTCAAATCAATGTCCAGATTGTTGCGACTGGCAGTCGCGATAAGAATCTGATGCTCAACATCACCCAGCGTTTCTGTTTTTTCCTGCGTCTGGCTTCTGTTGCCGTCGGGATCATCGTAGACACCTATCAGCGTTTGCACTGCCACCACACCATTTACTGTCAGCGTTTTGTCGCGATACTGAATCCGATCACCAGGTACACCGACGATGCGCTTTATGTAGTCAAGCCGTGGATCCCGCGGAAACCTGAATACTGCAACATCTCCGCGATCGGGTTCGCCCAAATCCAGAATCTTCTTGTGTATTACCGGCAGCCGGACACCGTAGGCAAACTTGTTAACCAGAATAAAATCGCCAATCAACAACGTTGGTTTCATCGAGCCTGACGGGATGCGAAACGGTTCAAAGATAAACGACCGAAGTACCAGTACGAGCAGCAGCAGCGGAAAAAAAGATTTTGCGTACTCAACAGGCCAGGAGTTGCCCTGCCTGAAAATTGCACCGAGCGCCCAGACAATTCCGCACAGCACAACGAGCAGCACTAGTATTAGTGAAAAATCTACATTCATATTCGTTACAGGCCTCTATGGCCCACCTATGATTTAGTGTCGACTTGCAGCACAGCGAGAAACGCCTCTTGCGGAATTTCAACCCGCCCGATTTGTTTCATTCTTCGCTTGCCCGCTTTTTGTTTTTCTAACAATTTCTTTTTGCGAGTGATATCACCGCCATAGCACTTTGCAGTCACATTTTTACGCAATGCCTTGACGTTACTGCGCGCGATAATGTGATTACCAATTGCTGCCTGTACCGCAACATCGAACATTTGTCGCGGTATCAATTCTTTCATTTTTTCGGCTAACTCGCGACCACGTGACTGCGCACGATCTCGGTGCACAATAACCGCCAGCGCATCAACCTGATCACCGTTGATAAGAATATCTACCTTAACCAGATCTGCCGATTGAAACCTTAGAAACGCGTAGTCGAAAGATGCAAAGCCCCGACTGCATGATTTAAGACGGTCAAAGAAGTCGAGCACAACTTCACTCAAAGGCAGTTCGTAAGTAAGTGATACCTGTCGGCCAACATACATCATATTCTTCTGCACACCACGCTTTTCTACGCACAAAGTAATAACGTCGCCGAGGTAGTCGTTTGGCACCAGAATATTGGCCTGGATAATCGGTTCTCTGACCTCCTCCAGTTCGTTGGGCGGCAGAAGCTGCGATGGATTGTGGATGTAACTAATGTTATCCGAAGTATCAAGCAGCTCGTAGATAACCGTTGGTGCGGTAGTGATCAGGTCAAGATTGTACTCACGTTCAAGGCGCTCCTGCACAATCTCCATATGCAGCATACCCAGAAAGCCGCAGCGAAAGCCGAAACCCAGAGCTTCTGAAGTTTCCGGCTCATAAGCTAATGCCGCATCGTTTAAGCGCAACTTCTGCAGTGCATCACGAAATGATTCGTAGTCATCCGAGCTGGATGGATATAAGCCTGCGAAAACGCGTGGCTGCACCTCTTTAAAACCGTCCAGTGGTATTTCACACGGTCGATTTTCCATAGTGATCGTATCACCCACACGGGCTGCATCAATTTCTTTTATACCGGCAATGATGTAGCCAACCTGTCCGGTTTTAAGCTCTGCGGTCTCTGTTCTTTTTGGCGTAAACACACCGACTGAATCAGTTTGAAACGTGCGGCCGGTCGACACAATTTTTATCTTGTCGCGCTTTTTTATGCTGCCACTGACAATTCTTATCAATGAGATAACGCCCACGAAGTTATCAAACCAGGAATCAATAATCAGCGCTTGCAGCGGGTCGTCTGAACTGCCTTCAGGTGGCGGCACACGTTCAACCAGCATCTCAAGCAACTCATCAATACCTACACCGGTCTTGGCACTGCACAAAACGGCATCATGAGCTTCAAGGCCAATGATCTCTTCTATTTCATCAACTACACGTTCAGGTTCTGCGGCTGGCAAATCTATTTTGTTGAGCACCGGTATAACTTCAAGGTCCTGTTCGATAGCGGTGTAGCAGTTGGCAACACTCTGCGCTTCGACACCTTGTGACGCATCAACAACAAGCAGCGCTCCTTCGCATGCCGCCAGCGAACGTGAAACTTCATAAGAGAAGTCGACGTGACCCGGAGTATCAATAAAGTTCAGCAGATACACCTGTTCATCCTTCGCGGTGTACTCAAGTGATACCGATTGCGCTTTGATTGTGATGCCTCGTTCGCGCTCGAGATCCATGGAGTCAAGAACCTGAGCGGACATCTCGCGATCATCCAATCCTCCGCAACGCTGGATGAAGCGATCTGCAAGCGTCGATTTGCCGTGATCTATATGGGCAATAATCGAAAAATTTCTAATATGAGATTGCTGCATCAGTGTCGGGTACGCTCCGCAGCAAGCGACTGAACAAGTGCTTTGCGGTCAAAAAAGTGGTGGCAAATTTCTTCATTGCCAAGCTTCAACACTGGCACCAGATCATTATACAGCTCTCTTGTGGCCGAATCCGAATCGACGTCAATGTCGATAAGAGTGACCGAGTAGCTCAGATCATCCGAGAAGTCATTCAGGGTATACAACATGTCTTCACACAAAGAGCAATTATGCCTTGTGTAGAGAGTCAACACGACAGGTTTCATCGATATTTGGTCATTCCTATCGCTATTTGTGCCTTCCCGACTTCTAAATGTGCACTTGCCCGTCATTTGTTGTGCACTTTATAGGTTCAAACTTCGATAATTGTGATTTTGCAGACAACAAAATCAGGCTATTCAACTGTCATAGCAAGAAAAATCGGTCCCTGCGCTCGCTGTACAAGTATGGCAATACTCGACCCTGATTCAATACTTTCAACTGCTTTGTCAAAATCTTCCGGTGATTTTATTGTCGAACTATCGATCATGGTGATGACATCACCCTCACGCACACCGGCCAGCGCTCCCGGCCCTTCCCCGACTTTAGTGACCACAACACCTTCGTCATCTAAACCAAGCGCTTCAGCAATATCTTCATCGACGTCAGTGACATTCAGGCCAAGCTTGTTAGTGATTGCCGGCCCTTGAGGCTTGCGCGCCTCGGTAAGCTCATCTGAACCCGGTAATTCACCGATCAGCACACTCAGGTTAAGTTTTCGGCCTTCTCTGATTACCTCTACCGCTGCCTCGGTGTTAGCACGCACTTGCCCCACAAGCGGAGGCAACGCACTGGATTTATCGACGTAACCACCGTTAAATCCGACAATAATATCGCCTACCTTAATGTCAGAAGACGCGGCCGGGCTATCTGGCAGAATTCGGGTAACCAGCGCTCCATGAGCGACATCCATTGAGAACGACTCTGCAAGATCGCGTGTGACTTCCTGAATAATTACCCCCAGCCATCCACGCGACACCCTGCCAGACTCTTTCAGCTGATCAGAAATATCAATGGCCATCTCAATCGGTATAGAGAAAGACAAGCCCATGAAGCCGCCGGTACGACTGTAAATCTGCGAGTTGATACCAACCACCTCGCCATCAAGATTGAACAAAGGGCCGCCCGAGTTACCCGGGTTTATCGCTACGTCTGTTTGAATAAAAGGGACATAGTTTTCGCGCGGCAAAGAGCGGCCGGTGGCACTGACAATGCCGGCGGTAACAGAAAAATCAAAACCGAATGGCGACCCGATGGCGAGTACCCATTCACCAACAGCAAGCTCGCTGGACTTGCCAATACGCGCAGCTGGCAAATCTGTCGCATCAATTTTAAGCACTGCCACATCGCTGCGCGGGTCTCTGCCGATCAACTCAGCTACAAACTGACGCCGGTCGTGCAAACGCACAATGATTTCTGTAGCGCCATCAACAACATGATTGTTGGTGAGAATGAAACCATCGGAGGAAACAATAAACCCGGAGCCAAGCGAGGAGGAATCAAACTGCACATTTCTTAAGCGTTCGATTGGGGGCGCATCAAAACTCTGCTCCCGGGAGCCAGGTGCATTCTGCTGTTCTTCCAGAAACTTGCGGAAAAACTCGCCAAACGGGGAATCGTCATCAATCATCGGTCCCGGCCCCTCTTGCGAGCGCTCCACATCGCTCGAGGTGCTGATGTTTACGACCGACATGTGGTTTTGTTCAACCAGCTCGGTAAAATCCGGGAGGTCAGCAGCGCTTGTCAAAGGCAGTCCAAGCGCTGCCAGAAAACCTGCAATTCGAATTAAACGACCTACCCGAGCCATCGCATTCATTTTCTTTTCTCCTGATTCCCGACGCTCCATTAGCGCGAGACTATTCAGATTTGGTTGACCATAAAGTTGCGGCCGAAAACTCCCGCATAAAACCATCGGTGACAACATAAAAAACCGCATGAGACGCTGCGAAGGTTTGTCTAACTATTGCTGCGCACTATGAGTTGCTTTGTGACCAGTGATCGCAAAGCAGGTCCGAAGAAGGTGATTGCCCCAAGTCCGAGGCCAAGACCGCCAGCAGCTGAAATAGCCACCAGAGCTTCTGAGTTCGGGTACAAATAGCTACAACTAACCGCAAACAATAGCATAAGAATAGCTGGTACGAGGTAGAAGACCAATGACAAGGCTAAAAGCATACTTCCCGGCGCGTGTATCTCGACGGTGTCGCCAACCCTGACTGATTCCACAGATGGACTGGAAGCCGGAAACAACTCGGACGGCAAATCAATTTTTACAGTTGATTCAGTGGGTTGCTTTTCGCGATTGCGGACCCGGGCTAATAAATTACTATCCGCTGTACCGGTGATGCTCGTCGTTGCAGCGGTATTTTTCAACCCGGTTATGCCTGTCAACAAAGAACAACCGTGGCACCCGCCAGCGCCGCAAGTACCGTTACCGACAGGAAGTTCACAGATAACCGACGTCGCAGACCGCCGCACTACGCGTAAGATGCGGCGATGCGGCCCATCCATCCAGCAGGCTTACCGGGAGGCCAAAGAGAGTGATTTGCCCATCATTTTTACTGTCGACTTTGGTACCTCACCTACAACGGTCACATGCCAGTCACCCTGCATGACACCATAGGCGTGTACAGCGCCCATACCCGATATACCCTGAAGCTCGCTCTCGCCATTGTTGGGAGAGGAAGCAATGTAGACTGACATTGATGCCAGCCCGTCAGTGTACATCAGCCGGCGAACGACTGAGTCCTGCGGCAACATCAATACTTTGTCTGACATCAGCGAAAAGCCTTCAGGGGCCGCAAAATTGCCGATACCCGGAATGTCTGTATCCGGCGCTTCCGGTTCGGCATGCTGATCCAGATCAAGGGCCCACTCCTGCCTCTCGCCTTCAACTGATGCGCTAAGCAATTCAGCTGCAATGCTGTCGGGATACTCAATCTCCGTGAACATCACCTGTTCAATAACCGCACCGCGGTTATCACTCATCACGGAGCGCAACATTAAAAAAGTTTCTGCGTCTATCCAGAGCTTATAGCCGTATCGATAATTATCGAGTGGCCTGATGTCTACGACCTCCGCTTCTCTTCCGGCAACTCGGTCCATTCCATTGCGCTTAAACGCATAAAGCCTGGCCAATTGGCCGAGCTGATCGGCATCAAACTCAGGAAAAGGTGTTTTCGGAGTTGATCTGCTGACGGAGACTGATTTGGTCCCGGGCCAGATACAAACCACGTTCTCCGCATCGCGAATAATTTCACGTGCTTCACCGCTTAACGACACCAGTCTTTCCCGCTCCACGCCTTGCTCGTAACTATGGTAAATACGCATGGTTTCAAGCTCACCATCGTGCGCAAATACAAAAGCACCGGAGTAGTTCAGCCCTTGAGATGCCTTTGACATTTTTTCTATGAGGTCACGGCCGGTCTCCATGGAGTCCGCAAATGACACCGAAGAGACAAGCAAGCAAACACTTGTTAGCAGTACTTTCGCACGCCTTAGATCAGGAGAATAGGTTGCCACTGGAGTCCTTATTGATCACCCGGTACGGAATCGTAACCAACAACCCGGGAATGCGACATCATGCCGGTAACCCGTCCCATCCGCGCATCTTCCAAATGATTGGTCAACAGGGTGTTAAGTCGTTGTTCTATTTGCTTGTTACGCGGCAAGTCGCTGTCCATACGCCATCGTGTTCCACGGTTCTCCATCCGCACTGATGCCTGTAAAGTTTGTAAATCACTGCTCTCATTCGTGTCGTCCTGAACGGCAACAGGTTGCGCCTGTACTGCGCTGCTCGATACATCAGCCACCAAAGCTCCGTCTGGTTGTTCTGTCTGCCAGATCTGCGAGAACAGTAACGTTGCTCCGGCAAGACTGGCAGCGAGCCCCAGGCCGGCAACTGGCTTCCAAAGTTTGAAAGGCTCATCCTGCATTGACGTGGATCCGGCGCTGGCAGCACCGCGCACCGCATATGCGCTACGGGCAGAACGCTCACGGGCATAGTTTCCTCGTGCAGTACGATCGCGAGCATCAGCAATTGACACCACCTGCCCCGCGTCTCTGTAGGAGTCATCCATATCCATCTGTAGCGGCGCTTCAGCTGCAATCTGATCACTAACTCGCGCGGCAAAATCGGACCCAAGTGCGGCAGTGTAGTCGGCCTGCAATACATCCCGGGTAAGATGTGCACACTGCCACGAGAGCATTGCGTCCTGGTCTTTGCAGGCAAGCTCGATTAGTTCGGCTTCTGTGATCTGTTCGTTTGTATCAAGTTCATTGTCGGCCAGTGCTGACAAAGACTCTTTTAACAATTGCGTGTCATTTCGATTCATATTTCCCGTTCACCTTTTGCCTCTACCCTGTCCGCGTCATGCTTGCCGGTGTTGTCGATCAGCGGGCGGAGTTGCTTGTCTATTGCATCTCTCGCTCTAAAGATTCTGGAACGAACCGTGCCAATCGGGCACTCCATTATCTCTGCGATCTCTTCGTACGACATGCCCTTCAGTTCTCTGAGTGTAATCGCTGCCTGTAGTTCCGCAGGCAAGCCGTTTATTGCAACCCGCACCGTTGCAGCTATTTGATCTGTCATCAGTTCGCTGTATGGATCGGCGATATCTCTCAATCCTGAGGCGCTGTCGAAATATTCGGCATCGTCGGCGTCTACACTTCCATCTGTCGGCCGCCTTGAGGCAGACACCAGATGATTCTTGGCTGTATTGATCGCTATGCGGTAAAGCCAGGTATAAAAAGCACTCTCCCCACGGAAGTTTTTCAACCCCCGATAAGCCTTGATAAATGCTTCCTGTGTCACATCCTGAACTTCGTGATGATCGTGAATGAACCGGGACACCAAATTGCCAATCTTGTGCTGGTATTTCAGCACCAACAGATCAAACGCCTTTTTGTCCCCGGCCTGAACCTTACGAACCAGGATCAGATCGTTACTTTTTTCACTCACGAGCAAACGGCCCAAAGCGACTTCAGCCACCGGTAAGACGGGCCATTACCGGATAAGTTCGTGGAAATTACCATTTTTTCGCTGTATTTCGCTTCGACTTCGGATTGAGCGCCAATTATGCCTAATAAGCACCCATCGCCGCCAGCAAAATTACTCAGGTGAAATCCCGGATAAAATGCCGGCGATAATGGACCATTTCATCAATAGAATCGCGGATATCACTCAAAGCAAGGTGTTTTGACTCCTTAACGAATCCATCCAGTACTTCCGGGGCCCAGCGCTGAGCCAGGATTTTAAGCGTACTGACATCAAGGTTTCGATAGTGAAAATACGCCTCCAGATCCTTCATGTGCCTGGCCATAAATCGTCGATCCTGGCAAATACTATTGCCGCACATCGGGCTGCGTCCGGCAGGCACCCACTCCGATAGAAATTCTATCGTCGCGATCTCAGCATCTGCCTCGCTGCTGTCGCTGTTTCTCACCCGATCTACCAGTCCCGAAGAGGTATGGTGCGAGGTATTCCATTCGTCCATCCCGTCAAGCAGGCCACCAGATTGATGAATAGCCACAACCGGCCCTTCTGCCAGTATTTCCAGATTTGAGTCAGTAACAATTGTTGCGATCTCGATTATTCGGTCCTGATCGGGATCAAGCCCGGTCATCTCCAGATCTATCCAGATCAGATTATCACTTCTCAAATTCGCCACTGGAAAACCTCTCTGCCATCGAAAACGGCCCCAGAGTACAATGGTGGTCTTGCAGCATCAATTACACACAAGTGTATTGACACTGTTTACCGACTGCTATGACCGTTCCAAACCACGAATCCAGCGTTTCCCGGCCTTTGTTTAATTAAGAGCAAGATTGAGTGACAGATAAAGCTGATCAGAATGACATCGCGCGCGTTGTCGCCAATCACGGTTCCGAGCTCACCCTCCGCACGCCATCAACCGAAAAAATAACAGCAACGCCCAGAAAAAAACTGGGCCTGGTCGTCACCGGTGATCTGGTGCGCTGGAAGGCGGAAACCCACGGCAATGCCAGCGTCACTGAAGTAATGACGCGCACAGGAACACTGGCAAGAACCGACCGGCTGGGCAACGCTAAGCCGATTGCCACCAACATCAGCCAGCTACTTGTAGTCACTGCACCAAAACCACCATTCGATCTCCTGTTGCTTGATCGCTACTGCGTTGCAGCGGCAAATATCGGGGTGGAAATCGCTGTCATCTTAAACAAGACAGATTTATTGGATGAAACCACCTCACCGGTGGCGGAAAACATTGAACAGCTTTATACCGGTTTAGGCTATCGGGTCGCGCGTTGCTGCGTAAAGCAGGAGCAAGGTCTTAATGGAATTCAAAATCTCTTAAGCAACGAAATTTCCATACTGGTTGGCCAGTCAGGTGTCGGCAAATCGTCCATTCTCAACTCGCTGCTGCCACAGCACAACATTAAAACAGGCGGCCTCTCTGATAACTCCGGCCTCGGTCGCCACACCACAACAGTGACTAACTGGTACGACCTGCCAGACAATGGCGCGATTATCGATTCCCCCGGGGTAAGGCAATTTTCGCTTGAACACCTGGACTCGGTGGACATTCAAGCGGGCTTCAGAGAGATTGCCGAACAGGCGATATCCTGCAAGTTCAATGACTGTACTCATCAGCACGAACCGGAATGCTCGGTGCTCGCGGCCGTTGCCAGCGGCAAAATAGACGCCGGCCGTTTCACTCACTTTCAGCAACTTTTGACGACCGAATAACCAGAGTGCTTTGCTGACGGAATACATCATCCGGATCAAAATAGTTTATAATTGAACCGATAGAAACTTTTCCTGTGCAGAAAAAACCTGCACAAATACCCTGACCAGTGAGCACGCAATGTCTGATTCTGCCAAAATTTTTTATACCATCACGGACGAAGCACCGGCACTTGCAACGCAATCGTTCCTGCCAATTGTCCGAACATTTCTAAACCCGGCCAACATAACCGTAGAAACAGCAGACATCTCACTCGCAGCAAGAGTATTGAGTGTCTTTAACGATCTGCTACCAGAGCAGCAACGCGTTGACGACTCTTTGCAGCAGCTCGGCGATCTGGCAAAAACACCCGAAGCAAACATTATTAAATTACCCAATATCAGCGCGTCTGTGCCGCAGCTGAAATCGGCGATTAAAGAGCTACAGGCAAAGGGCTTTGAAATCCCGGACTACCCGGATGATCCATCTACCGATGTTGAGAAAGATGCTCGCGCCAGATTCGACAAAGTAAAAGGCAGCGCGGTTAACCCGGTTTTGAGAGAGGGTAACTCAGATCGTCGCGCCCCGGCGGCGGTAAAGAACTATGCCAGGCAAAATCCCCATTCAATGGGCGAATGGTCCAAAGATTCAAAAACATCTGTTGCCACCATGGGTGATGGTGACTTCCGCTCTAACGAAAAGTCATTAACCATTCAATCCGCAGACACTCTTTCTATTGTGCACGTTGGCTCCGATGGTAAGGAAACCACCCTAAAAAATGACATCCCGGTACAGGACGGAGAGATCGTCGATGCCACCTGCATGAGTAGAAAAGCACTGATGACTTTTCTCGCGGCACAGGTGAAAAACGCTAAACAAGATAACGTGCTTTTCTCCCTGCACTTAAAAGCCACCATGATGAAAATCTCCGACCCGATTATTTTTGGTGCAGGCGTAGAAGTATTCTTTGCAGATTTATTTAAAAAACATGGAGACACACTTAACAAGGCTGGAGCTAATGTAAGAAATGGTTTTGGCAATCTGCTGAACAGCCTCGAATCATTGCCCGCTGACGTTCGTGCGGAAATTGAAAAAGACATTGAAGCAATCTATGCATCACAACCTGATCTTGCAATGGTTAACTCCGATAAAGGCATCACTAACTTGCATGTACCCAGTGATGTCATCATCGACGCTTCGATGCCGGCAATGATACGAAGCTCAGGTCAAATGTGGAACGGTGAAGGCAAACTACAGGACGCACTTGCAGTTATCCCCGACAGCAGCTACGCCGATCTATACTCACGATCAATTCAATTTCATAAAGACAACGGCGCCTTTGATCCAACGACCATGGGCACCTGTCCAAACGTCGGGCTTATGGCTCAGAAAGCAGAAGAATACGGCTCGCATGACAAAACATTTGAAATTGATTCAGATGGTCACATGCAACTCAGAAACTCTAAAGGTGAAGTACTTACCGAGCACGCTGTAGAAACCGGCGATATCTGGCGCAGCTGCCAGGTTAAGGACGCACCAATTAAAGACTGGGTTCAGCTGGCCGTATCGCGCGCAAAAGCTACCGGCTGGCCTGCAGTCTTCTGGCTAGATAAGAATCGCGCTCACGATGCAGAACTAATTACCAAAGTAGAATTGTATTTAAAAGACCACGATACTGATTCTCTCGACATAAAAATCATGTCGGTTGCGGAAGCTACAGACTACACACTCGACCGCATCAAGCGCGGTGAAAATACAATATCTGTCACCGGTAACGTGCTACGCGACTACCTCACTGATCTTTTCCCGATACTGGAACTCGGAACCAGTGCCAAGATGCTATCCATAGTGCCGTTAATGAACGGCGGTGGCCTATTTGAAACAGGGGCTGGCGGCTCAGCACCCAAGCACGTACAGCAATTTGAAGAAGAAAACCATTTGCGATGGGATTCACTCGGTGAGTTTTTGGCGCTGGCAGTATCACTCGAACATATGTCTGAGAAAACCGGTAACAAGACAGCAGCTATTCTCGGTGACGCACTAAATGATGCGACAGAGAAACTGCTCGTCAACCGTAAGTCACCATCACGAAAAGTTGGCGAACTGGATACTCGCGGTAGTCATTTCTACCTGACCATGTATTGGGCTGATGCACTGGCAAGTCAAACCGAAGACGGTGATCTCGCAAAAAGATTTGCACCACTTGCCAAAGCGTTTAACAGCGATGAAAAAGCGATTATCGACGAGCTAAACAACGTTCAGGGACAAGCTATGGATATCGACGGCTACTACTTTCCCGACGTGGAAAAATCTTCTATAGCAATGCGGCCCAGTGAAACACTAAACAAGCACCTGGCCAGTTTCTCCTAAGCCCGAGCCAAGCCTGGTATCCGCCAACGATGCCTGGAGATAAACGCTACCGCAATTGATGATCAGCTGCGGTAGCATTAATTTGCTAAGCCATATTTCATGCGTGGAAACGCAATCGTAAACCTGACCGCATTGCGGTCAGTAACATTCCTTGCGCTACATTGTGCATTGTGGAAATCTGCTATCAATTTCACGATGTGCAAACCAAAACCCATGTGAGGCTGATCATCACGTGAGTCGCGAACACTGACCATCGGTTCAAACAACTCATCTGACGCCAGCGGCAATTGAGCACCCGTGTTTTCTACCCCGATGACAACATGCTTCTCTGTGACTGATAGCAATAACACTATTTCACTTTCAGGCTGGCTGAAATCAACAGCGTTGGCCATTAGCTTGTCGAGCATCTGGTGCAGCAATTCCACTGAGGCCATAACTCGCGCATCAGGTAATTGCCCGTTAATCTGTAGCACCACATAACGGTCCTGGTAGAGATTGTCATAAACTTCCGCTGCAACCCGCACCCAGTCAGCCAGATCAACAGCAGCTTTATCTGAACGATCAATAGTCTGTTCAACACTACTGGCCTCCGAAAGATTTCGAATTAAACGCTGCAGGCGTGCAGCACCAAGCTCGGCACGTTCAATGGCGGCACCCGTCTCTGCGTCGAGTTTTGTCCTGTCGATACCCTCCAACGAAGTGGATACAACACTAAGCGGAGTCCTCAACTCATGAGAAAGACGTGAGCCGAGAGATTGCAAATATCGTGTGTAACCGTCCAGACGTCTGATAATTGCATGAAAGCTGCGTGACAAGTCGCCTATTTCATCTGGTGCTGCAGACTTACTCACTGCACGTACAATCACCCCGTCGCCAGACACCGTTCGCTCTACATCATCACGTAACTTTTTCACACGCCATGACAGTAGCGATGCAAACCCGATTAGCGCCAAAGCGATAAGCGCCACAGCAAGCCCGAATATTTTAACCAACCGCAACATGGCGGTTTCAGTAAATGCAGTTAGTGACGCTCTTGGTTGCTGCACCAATAAATAGCCAAGCAGATCATCGTTATTCTCTAAATTGATCACTGAACTGTGAAATATTCTTTGATATTTGTCCTTTAAAAACTCTGACTCTTTGCCTAACTCAGCAAATAGCTCAAATTCCTGTACGTCGAGCTTGCCATCATCAACTTCTGGCAGTTTACGGGTATCAACATTTTTAGCTAACGACCAGGCAATAAAGCGATGTAACACTGCATCAAAAATACTCCTGTCCTCTGGCGCAAACTCACGCACCGCGGCATCTGGCAGACGCCGATCAGCATCAGCCAGCAACCACCCCTGCCCGTTAAAAATACGCATCCGCATACCGGGTTCAATGTAGGCCAACATCTCAGTGCTTAGCGCTGAATCTACCAATTGCAACTGACCAACGTCATCTGGCTCATCGGGATCAAATAGTCCTGTCCAGCGCGGTACATTGTCTTGCTCATCTACATCTATAACGCTCAGGCCAAACCTGCCGTCGCGCGGCAATGGCAGCCTAAGCTCGATATTGTAGCCATTCGATGACTCAACCAGTGCTGCCTGATACTCGGTACCAGTCCTCAAAGGGCGAACACCGTCAACAGCGTCATCCAGATAACGTCCAACCTCAAAGCCGGGTGCTTCCCACCGAAAAATATAGCGACGGATTTTGGCTTTAGCAGCAGAGGAGTTTGAATCAGGCACTCTTATAACCAGCTGATCACCCGTTGCCACTCGACTGTTTACCGAGCGGTGGTAGCTAACCTTTTGGTCTGTGACTCTGACAAACAGATACAGATGCGTACCTCTCACTGCGGCATTAACAGTAAATGAACTCGCGAGCGCCAGATCCTCAGGCTCCACGGATATTTTGTTCATTGGGTAGGTAAACTTCCGCGCCTGCATTTCAAACGTCGACCAGTCATCTGCATAGCCGTCTATCAAAACGTCATTAGTTAGAATACCGGCCAACAAGGTTTTTGACTCCGGTCTGACCGGTGCTGTCAATTCACGCAAACTTAACGTCAGAGTCTCCGCTGCAGAAACTGAATTCTCTCGTAGCTGACTTAACTGGTCTTCACGAAGATTGCGATCAAGCTCACCCACAAACAAAAAAACTGCCCATGGCAGAATTAACAGGGACAGGCAAACAAGTGCCAGTTGTGCTCGCAGATTCACAGTGTTTTAACAGGTTCTATGCTGTGAGTTCACACCAGATATCACAACAAAAAAGCACACTATGCAAGCCATCGATAACCCATACCGTATGCAGTTTCAATACGATCAAAATCCGGATCCACCGCAAGAAACTTACGCCGTATTCTTTTTACATGCGAGGTAATCGTCGCATCATCCAGTACAACATTAGCGGCATCCATTAGCTGTTGACGGGACTTCACGTGCCCCGGGTGCTGAGCCAGCGCATAAACCATCCACAATTCAGTAACCGATAGCGTTACCGCTTCACTACCCCAGAGTGCAAGCATTCTTTTCATATCGAGCTGTAGCTCGCCCGCTTTAACAACGTCTTCAGGTGCTTCCGGCTGATTGTGAGCATCCACCCTACGCAGCAGCGCTACAACCCGCGCCACAAGATGAGCCAGACTGATGTCTTTAGTCAGGTAATCGTCAGCACCCAACCTTAATCCTGAAATGGTATCGAGCTCAGAATCAAGGGCAGTTAGAAACACAATCGGCAATAGTGGGGCCATACCCCGCAGCTGCCGACACAACTCAAAACCACCCTCCGCCTCGTCACCCAAACCTACGTCAATAATCGCAAGCTCCGGCAAGCTGACTTCAAAAGCCGCTATGGCATCTTTGCGACTGCTGTACACAGATACGTCGTAGCCATGGCGTTCCAACGCACCACTGTAGTTCACCTGAAGCGACGGCTCGTCTTCAACCAGTGCGATTTTTCTACCCATTACCCATACCAAAAAACAGCCCACTATTTATAACAGCAGAATCTATCACATGAACAGTTACCCTCGCCGATCAACTATCCGTCAGCTCTAAAGCAGACTGACCTGTATCACTTGCAATCTCATGCCTGGGTCGCGCATCAAAACCAGAATTGAATCACCAATATGCTGCAAGGTTAAAAATGATTAATAAACCGCGCTTATGCCTTGTATCCGGCCGACCCGGCAGCCAAAGGCAGTCCAGAATACGCCTCACCGGCTAATTGTTCGTGAATAGACTGCCGATAATGAAACATGACCAAACGAAGTCGCAGGCATTATAATCATGCGCTGACAACTCTGGCATCTTAAGATGCAGGAAACTTACACTAATCGTCGTCACGCTGGCGCACCCCCAGCCCAAACACACCCATTTCGGAGTCAATACGTTGGATACAGAACGCGAATCAATGGAGTTTGACGTTGTTATCGTCGGTGGCGGACCAGCTGGCCTCGCTACAGCATGCCGGCTTATGCAGCTTGCCAAAGAAAAAGACACCGAAATCTCGGTGGTAGTACTGGAAAAAGGTTCAGAGGTTGGAGCACATATTTTGTCTGGCGCTATATTGGAGCCCAAAGCACTGAACGAATTGTTCCCGGACTGGAAAGAAAAAGGCGCACCGCTCACTACTGAAGTGACTGGCGACGAAATGCACTTCTACAGAAATATGGATAAGTCTGTGAAAGTGCCTAACTTCATGATCCCCAAACCGATGCACAATGACGGCAACTACATTGTAAGCCTCGGCAACGTAGCACGCTGGATGGCAGAGCAGGCGGAGGAACTTGGCGTTGAAGTATTCCCGGGCTTCGCGGCTGCAGAAATACTTTATAACGAAGACGGCAGTGTCGCAGGAGTTGCAACCGGTGACATGGGCATTGGTAAAGATGGAGAAAAGAAAGACAGCTTTGAACGCGGAATGGAGCTTAGAGCCAAATACACGGTGTTTGCAGAAGGATGTCGAGGACACCTTGGCAAGCAACTCATTTCGAAGTTCAATCTCGATGAAGGAAAAAGCCCACAACACTACGGCATCGGTTTAAAAGAACTCTGGAAAGTAGACAAAGACAAACATCAGCCGGGACTCGTTGTCCACGGTGCAGGATGGCCATTGGGCGAAAGTGGTGCCACCGGCGGTTCATTCCTTTATCACCTGGAAGATCAGCAGGTAGTTGTGGGGTTAATAGTGGACTTAAACTACAGCAACACCCACTTAAGTCCTTTTGACGAATTCCAGGTTTTCAAACATCACAAGTCAATTAAAGAAGTGCTGGAAGGTGGCGAGCGCATCTCATACGGCGCCAGAGCAATTGTTAAAGGCGGGCTAAACTCGCTTCCAAAAATGACCTTCCCCGGTGGCCTCGTCGTCGGTTGCGATGCAGGCACTTTAAACTTCGCAAAGATCAAAGGCAGCCACACCGCAATGAAGAGCGGTATGATCGCAGCCGAAACACTTTTCGAAGAACTGCAGAGCAATGCTGAGAGCAGTGGTAAAGAGCTCGACGCTTACACTAAAAATTTCGAAGATAGCTGGTTATACGAAGAGCTGCACAAGTCGAGAAACTTCGGCCCGGCAATGCATAAATTCGGCACCTATATCGGCGGTGCATTTAACTACCTTGATCAAAACATTCTTGGCGGCAAATTACCAATAACACTAAAAGACGACACACCTGATCACGCTACATTAAAAACCGCCGAAGAAAGCCTGAGCATTGAATACCCGAGCCCCGATGGCAAAATCAGTTTCGACAAACCAAGCTCCGTGTTTTTATCCAATACAAATCACGAAGAAGATCAACCGGCGCACTTAACATTAATCGACGACTCCATCCCACTTGGTACTAACCTGCCAAAGTGGAATGAGCCCGCACAGCGCTACTGCCCTGCCGGCGTTTATGAAGTGGTCGAAAAAGATGAGAAGGAGATATTCCAGATAAATGCGCAAAACTGCGTTCACTGTAAAACCTGCGATATCAAAGATCCAAGTCAGAATATAACCTGGGTCGTACCTGAAGGTGGTGGCGGGCCTAATTATCCTAATATGTGAATACCCATACCGGTGTTTCAACCCAATAATTCGAACTCTAAGGTTGGCGACAATTGATTTTCAACAGCGGCCATGTAAACGTTGATAGCTATCAATGTTCATATGATGCACATTGCGCGCAGCTGAGGTAAAAAAATTCGGTCGCCTTTACCTGGTTCGACATGATTGCTGCCGGTATTAACAACTCCAACAAAACGTATGGGTCTCAGGGGGATTACATATCCCCAGAGTTCCTCACCACTGACTACAATAAACTACGATACCCATGTCGCTTCGATCGAAATAAAAACAACTATAAAGTGGAGTGTTCACTAAATTCCAATGCCGCCGGATTTCCTCGTTTGAGCCATTGAATCATCTCAACATACCCGACTGACCGCAGGCACACATTCCTAAAATTAGTTCTTACTGAAAACCAGAAGTTATCAGCAGAGACTTATCGGTTACGAAAACGTTGAACCAACATGCCGCTCGTTCATCAGTAAATATCACACAACCTTGTCCTCATCCGTAAGAGCTGGCTTAACGAATTTATATCCGCCAGTGTGGGCCGCTTACCAAATAAGGTAACCCGTTATCTACATTGCAGCCGCCATTGCCGCTTTGTACATTTCGGGCGAGCAATGGCTCGACGTATGACCTCAACACTAGTAAAAATATCCCACTGTTTTTCCACCTTAGCCTTGTCGACTGAGGCTATGAAAAGTTAGTTGTCTTATTCACCAACCTGCCCAACAGAGCGCCATATAGTTAACAATTAGCATCTGAATTTGCATCTTAACATTCACGCAGCAGCCGTAAGATCAGGGACGCTGCATATCAGAGGTAGTTGTTTGAAACGTGACAGATTCTACAAAAGATCGAGTGCCCCGGAATAATTGCTACGGTAAAATGTACTTTATAACCCTACGCTTGCTTTTCATAAGCTCAGCTTCAAAAACAAGGTATTAAAGATATTCTAATGGCAACCACCAACACTTTAAAAATACCCTCGCTTCTAATTGCAGCTTCATTGGCGCTGGTTTCAATATCAGCACAGGCTCAAGTGAAAATCATGGCAGTTGGTGACTCTATAACTGAAGGTTTCACCGCCGATCCACCAGCCGGCACTGGCCTTGGTACAGCTAGCTACAGGCAGGAATTTGAGAATCTCCTGAATCAGAGCAATTGTAGCTTTGAGATGGTAGGAAGCAGGCGCACAAATGCCAGAAGAAATCCGCTGGTTTTTACCGGCGACCATGAGGGCTACTCGGGCCATACCGCTGATAACTTTGTTACCGGGCGTGCTCCAAACCCGGGAATAGACGCTAGTATGGCAGAACATACTCCCGACGTTGTGCTGTTGCATCTCGGATCTAACGACATGTTCCAGGGCCAGAACATACAAGAAACCGTATTGGAAATAGAGGATGTGGTCTCTCGAATCCTAAACGCAAATGGCAATGCAAAAATCCTCGTCGCTAACGTTATTCCGTGGTTCGGTGACAGCAATTCAGATAATTCTGATATTCCAGGATCGATTCAGACACTCGGTACACAAATAACGACTGCCATAGACGCAATGGGTAACCCTAACGTTATCCTGACGGACGTGAGGAGCGGTTACACGCAATCTCTAATGCAGGCTGACGGAGTACACCCAAACGCTGATGGAGAAGTCCATATCGCCGACGCATTTGCAGCTGCCCTTGATACCACCGGCATCTGCGCTCAATTTGGTAGTGATAACTTCATTCCTGATACTTTCATCGATACACCTGTAGCTGGCGGCTCAGTTTTCAAAAGTGCGAGATTCTCTGGAACAGCAACTGACCTGGGTGGGTCTGGCTTTGATCGTGTAAACATTGCGATACAAAGAACCAGTGATCGCAGATGGCTAAATTTTGTGGACGGAGGCTTTGGTCCAATTTCAATCGGCGCTGTGGAAGTAGGGATAACGACTGCAAACCTGACTAACACCTCGCTGAGTTCTACAGACTGGAGTTTTAACACCTTTATACAACCGGGAAGCTACAGACTCCTTGCATTAGCGGTGGACAACGCAGGTAACGATGCATTCCATGGCAGCGGTTTAAGCGAGTGGCCAGTAAGTATCCCCTTTAACGTTGTAGCAGACGAAATTGCTCCTACTGGTACCATCACCAGCCCGGCAGCTAACGGTGATACGGTAGCTCCAAGTACAATTCTCATGGGTACCGCTGACGACGACATCGGCGGCTCCGGGGTTGCTACGGTTCAAATCGCTATCCGTACTCTGGGTCAAAACAGCCAGTGGTATGATTTCGATGGCGGTTTCTCTGCCAACCGAGTCCGTGTTAACGCCATCCTTTCAAACAACAACTGGACTTTGCCAGTCAGCCTTCCACCTGACGACTATAGACTGCACATGCGTGTGATCGACGGGGATTTCAACAATAGTGGCTCGATTGACCGCGACTTTACAGTTCCTGAACCCGATACTATTGATCCCACTGGCACCGTCGATAACCCGGCAGCTAATGGTGACTCCGTAGCGCCGAACACAACTTTGACGGGCACCGCTTCAGATACCGGCGGCTCTGGCGTGGCTAATGTTCAAATTGGAATTCGTACCCTGGGCCAGAACATTATGTGGTTTGACTCCAATGGCAACTCCTTTCAGGACCGGGTCTTAACTACTGCCAACCTTTCAAACGGCGACTGGACTTTGCCACTACCTGGCAACCTTCCCACTGACACCAACCTCAGGTTACACATGCTTGTAACTGATGGAAATGGCAACAACAGTGGTTTTATCAGTCGAAACTTCACTATTGCTGTACCCGACACTATTGATCCCACTGGCACCGTCGATAACCCGGCAGCTAACGGTGACTCCGTAGCGCCAGGCACAACCTTGACGGGTACCGCTTCTGATACCGGTGGCTCCGGTGTGGCTACCGTTCAAATCGGTATCCGTACCCTGGGCCAAAACATCATGTGGTTTGACTCCAGTGGCAATTCCTTTCAAGACCGGGTTTTAAACACTGCTAACCTTTCCAACGGCAACTGGACTTTCACTCTGCCTGGCAACCTTCCCACAGGCACCAACCTTCGATTGCACATGCTTGTAACGGATGGGAATGGCAACAACAGTGGTTTTAGCAGTCGGAACTTCACTATTGCTGTGCCCGACACTATTGATCCCACTGGCACCGTCGCTAACCCGGCAGCTAATGGTGATTCCTTAGCGCCAGGCGCAACCTTGATGGGTACCGCTTCAGATAATACTGGCGGCTCCGGTGTGGCTACCGTTCAAATTGGGATACGTACCCTGGGCCAAAACGTCATGTGGTTTGACTCCAATGGCAATTCCTTTCAGGACCGGGTCTTAACTACTGCCAACTTTTCAAACGGCAACTGGACTTTACAATTACCTGGCAACCTTCCCACTAACACCAACCTCAGGTTACACATGCTTGTAACCGATGGAAATGGTAACAACAGTGGTTTTATCAATCGAAATTTCACTGTTCAATAACAGTGTATAAAAACAGGTATTGAATCGATACCAGATTTTCAGCCAGTCATTTTCCGGCTGGTACAACACGATTGGATGAAGCATCTCTGCTTCATCCAATCAGATGTTGTTAAGCGGCATCTGCCACTTGTTCTTCTTCGTCACTGACATTTTGTATCCATTGCGAGATACAAGGTATTTTGCTGCTGTCACTTCTGTGAGAATACTTAGTCGAGATTTCGGTAACCTCTTTAAGCAGACCCTGTGACAATGTGACCGGCTCAAGCCCCAGACCCAGAAAGTTATCATTGCAGACGTGCAGGTCATTTTCGTTGGCTTCATTTCGCGGGTTACGAACAAATGCGATTTCGGCACCAGTAAGATCCGAAATGATTTTGGCCAAATCCCGAACCCGATGAGTTTCAGTCATCTGATTTAAAATGTGGACTCGCTCGCCCTTTGGCGGAGGATTGTTGACCGCGAGCTCAATACATTTACAAGTATCTGTAATATGTATAAACGCTCGGGTCTGACCGCCAGTTCCATGAACCGTCAAAGGATGATCAACAGCAGACTGCATAAGGAATCGATTTAGTACCGTTCCATAATCACCGTCATAGTCAAACCTGTTAATTAGATTCGCATCCATCTCAGTTTCCGGTGTCTGCGTACCCCAGACAATGCCCTGATGCAAATCAGTAATACGCACCTGGTCATTCTTGTTATAAAACTGGAAGAACAATTGATCCTGGGTTTTAGTCAGATGGTATACAGAACCCGGGTTAACCGGGTAAAGAATCTGCTGATCATGCAACTCACCATTAGCCTCCACCTTCACATCAAGGTAACCTTCCGGTATTTGCATACCAGCTGTTCCGTACCCGTATACTCCCATGGTACCGAGATGAACAAGGTGTGAATCAAGATTGAGCTCAACCATAGCAGCCAGCACATCATGGGTAGCGTTAAGGTTGTTGTTTACAGTATATCGCTTATGCTCTCCAGATTTCATACTGTAAGGCGCAGCACGTTGCTCAGCGAAATGAATGATGGTATCCGGTTGCTCATCAGAAAAAAGTTTTAATAACTTCTGATAATCCTGACCAACATTTATGTTTTCAAACCTGATTGACTTACCGGTTATATTCTCCCAGGTCGCAAGGCGAGTCCCGATCGGCTGAATTGGTGTCAATGAATCTACTTCAAGCTCAAGATCAATTTCCCGACGAGATAAATTATCAACAATGACTACGTCGTGACCCTGCTTGGACAGATATAAGCTTGTGGGCCAGCCACAAAATCCATCACCACCTAAAACAATAATTTTTGCCATTTTATTTTAACCTTAGTGTCAACTTTCGAAAATAGTGCGAATACTGTGCTGCAACCAATATGCCCAAAATGCTGCAAGTCACGTAATTAATAAAAATAATAATTTTTTTAAATAATCAAACAGCTAATTTGGAATTTAAACCACGAAGTTGTGGCGCTTCAAAATTGTCTTCCAGACTTTCAACTACAGCCTTCACGCCACAGACCAGAGTGCGGGCCTCCTTCTTCACCCATTCGCCATTGCGTGCAACTTTTGAATTACATGTCTTTAAGGATATCGGATCCAACTCGCACAGCTGATAGTTGATCGCAGTATTAGTTTTCCGACCGTTTAGAATCACAAAACGCATATTGGTTATGGTTGAACCAAATTCAATCATTTCTCCAAAGGGAATCCAATCGGTTTCAGTCCCGTCCCTAAGACGAGCTTGCAACATACCTTCTATCTTGGAATTGCTTGATTTACGCTCGACCATAATGCTCGACAAAGCATGGTTACTATGTACCGGGCCAACCCACATATGCGGAGAACCATTGTGAACTGCTCCCGAACTGTCAGTTACAACAATTGTCAGGTCATGATCATCCCATTCACCGATATGATCAGCTATTGTTGACGTACCGTTAGTCATCATTGACCATAAACGTCCACAAACCTCTGCGCGTACGCCCCACCCGTAAGCCAGGTTATTAACCGCTTTTACAACATCAGGTGATTTAGCTGAAAAATCGCTACCACATATAATCCCTTTGTCTTTCATGTGTGGTAAAAAATAATTTAGGTTCTCGCTAAATACAGGATCGCTACTGGCAATATCTCCGATGAACATATCGATTGGCCTATCCCAGTCTGCAACAACGGATGGACTTGCGCCCTGTATCGGGACGATGTTGGAGCAATCAGAGGTGTATTGCTTAAAAGACTCCACGCTAAAAGGCAGAGCATCCGGTAGTCTTCGCGGTATCCAGGGTTGCGGCTCCCACGTGTCTATTGAATAAATAGTCACTGAAGGGTCTGCATTTTTAGACAGAACCCACGTGGCACTTCCATAGAAAGAACCAAGCTCTACAATCGTACCGTTCCTGGGAACAGCTCTGGCCATTCGTCCAAGATAACGCAATGCCTCCAACGTCATCGTTCGAGGTATAGATGTATTTACCTGACTATCCCTACTCACTTCCACACTCCCCAATTTTGTTAAAAAAACTTTTGTTTAAGATCAATAGAATCGAAAATTCGCCCTGTCAGGGTTCAGATACGCTAAGCGACAATTTCTGAGCAAATGCCAGAATCCGCTATCCAAACCCAGATAAACCAGAGTCATTTACATTGATGAAAGAATCTATTTCTCACACGCACTAAAAATGATCTGTCGGCACGAGTTCCAAATTACGTGCCATACATTTGCGTCAAGCTATAAATCACAGGCATACAAACGTTCTAAAACAGTACTAATTTTCTATACAGTGGGGTATCTGTAGTAATAAGAGGAGCTGCTGGTTAAATTTCAAGCACAAGTTATATTCAGCGTAGTGGGAGATTGTTTTCTATGAATGAGATCCATTCATAGACCAAACAGGTACAGCTTTTGCATTCCGACTAATCTTCCATGCGCTCCTATGTCGTACACAAGCACAAGAAAAATATGGCGCAAAACCACAACCTACAGAATAACCAGAGATATGTCGGGGTTCTCGAACCGCTCATTTCCCATGGGATAAGGGGTTGGGTTATTGACCTGAACAACCTTAACGCTAATCTGGAAATTGTCTTAAGGTTTGATGAGTCTTACTCTGTTCTTGTTAAAGCAGATATCTTCCGGAAAAATCTTTGGCGAGGGTTGGAAGGAAGATACGGTTTTGAGCTGCGTCTTGGGGATATACCTAAATCGATACTATCAATGCCGCCAAAAAAAATACACGCGTCGCTGCTCTGCAACCATTTCGAATGTTTAAACTCTCCTATCAGATTCGATCGGCTTGAAATTGCGAGATCCCTTTGTAATCTGGTAGAAAACGATTTGGAAAGCACCTTTAACTAAACCGATGCCGAGCACTGATCAACTTACGGCGATTATTCTGGTACCCGGCGACTGTGTCGACCTGCGCCAATCTTTACTGCGAAATAAACTACTACCTTACACCTGGTTCCTTATAGAAGACGGATATGAGGTCAAATTTCTCGTTTCCCGCTCAGACCACGAGAATCACATACAAATTGCGGGCAGAGGCCTACCCGTAATCACGCTAAATCCTGCAGAACCACCCGCGTCGCAAGGTCCCATGTCTCCCGTCATGCTACAAGCGCGCAGGGTTTACGAAACATTAAAATGTCTTCCACAACCGACGAAACTGGTGGCCTGCAGTCGGGACGGCCTTCCCTATTATGTTTTAAACGCTCAAAGGCAGGGCCTTGGATTTCTGAATACTTCATGTGAGATCGTTGCCTCAGAACCAAAAGAGCTGCTCAGCGCTCAGGACGGAACATTCCCTGACTCATTTCAGGAGACGGCGGCGTCATGGATGGAAAAAATAACTATACAGCTGGCGAATCACGTCTTTTACCATAACGATACGCTTAAAAACTGGCTTACAAAAAACCGTGAACAAGCCAGAGCAATCTCCAGCTTTGATTCAAGCAGAATACCTCGTTTTGAAGAATTCGATGGCCCAAAAACTCAGCCTGCTTCTGATCAAACAATGGAACTAGTGTTCGCCGGGGGCTTAACCAGACGCAACGGGCTTATTCATCTACTACGTTCCTTGACAGACTATCAAACGGTTGAAGCAGATTTCACTCTAACATTTATCGGTAAGAGGCAGGTCCATCGCTCCATTCAGCCAGAACTTGACTATTTCCTCGACAACACTCAAATAATCTGTCAATTTCTCGACTATGCTAATAAGTCACATGAGCTTTACAAATATCTAAATCATTCTTCCCGAATAGTAGTTTCATTACCGACCCTGGGAAATTCTACCTGGCCTGTAGATTTAGCTTATAGCCATTCACTTCCCGCTATAACGACCACATACAAAGATAGAAGCGATTATATTGCAGATAATCAAACACTATTTCTTACCTCTCTACACCCTTGTTCTATCCACCAAACAATACTTGGAGCAGTCTCCAGTACTAACACCCCTGCGAATACAGAATCGCGCTGCTCCCATCCGGAGAATTTTGACGCCCAATCGAGCGTTGAAGAATCAGAACACCAATTCAAAAATATACAGCCTGTAAAACCGTCAGATATATCGGTTTGTATCTCACACTATTGCAGACCTGAATACCTGACCACGGCGCTCCAGTCTCTAGTTAACCAATCTATAAAGGGTTTTGAAGTAATTGTGGTGGATGATGGAAGTCCCGATGAGTTCCAGTCACGATTGTCCGATGTAGTAGCCTTGTACAAGGATCAACTTGATCTAAAGTTAATTCGACAGGAAAATTCTTATCTGGGAGCATCCAGAAATACAGCCTGGACTAATTCTAACGGACAGTATGTCCTTTTTATGGATGATGACAACATCGCCGTAGTAAACGAGTTGGAAACGTTTGCACTTGCAGCAGCATATACTAATGACGATATCCTGACTTGTTTCTCCGACACATTTACAGATTCAGACTTCAACGGCATTAATCCAGTGGTCGACAAAAGAGTCACCCCCATCGGAGCATGCCTGTCACTTGGCGTACTGTTTAATTGTTTTGGAGATTCTAATTCGTTTTGGAAAAAATCCACACTGCGAAGTATTGATGGTTTTACAGAATTAGTAGGTATTGGCAAGGAAGACAACGAAATATTCGCCAGAGCAGCGCTACAGGGTTACAAACTTTCAGTTGTGCCTGAACCGCTATTCTACTACCGACTGTCTAAAGATCGAATGAGGCATCATCATATTAATCCGGAAGCTGGTACTCACCGCGTTTTAGAAACCTACCGGAACTCCGGCGATGCCTACACCACAGAAATTATGTCCCTCATGGTGGGACAGCACAAAAAGATACAGCATTTAGAAAGAAAGCTTCATCAGGCAAATGTGTTCGCGGAAAGAACAAAAAGTCGTCTGAATACACTAAATTCTCTTCTGAACTCAGATGAGGTTGCCTAAAAAGTAGCACTTTTACCCGACTTGGAACACGCATTGCAATTAGCAACCGTTATCTCGGCCTAAAGACCCGTAGGTTTACTGAGACACCAAACGTCATAACATTTAGAACAGCAGCAATTGAGACTCCATGTATTTCGAGCATAAACCAACAGTTGTACTAGACGATGCTGCCGTATTGGCATTTGTATGTTTACGTAATGAAGCTAAAAGACTACCCTTTTTTCTGGAATATTATAGAAATCTCGGCGTAAGCCATTTTTTTATCATAGATAATCAATCATCCGACGGATCGACTGAAATTCTTCAAGGCCAGCCGGATATTACAAGCTTTTTTTCCGACGGAAGCTATAAGGGATCAGCTGCCGGTCGATTGTGGATGGAGGAGCTAGCTAACCATTACGGCACAGGGCATTGGTGTTTTACCGTAGATGTGGATGAACTCTTTGTCTACCCATTCATGGAATCCGTCAATTTAGAACTACTGATAAATTCCCTGGAAGAAGAGCAGTCAGAAGGCATGATGTCCGTCTTTCTGGATATGTATTCGGATAAACCACTGTCAGAAACAATATACGAGCCCGGTACAAATTTCCTCGAAACATGTCCGTACTATGAGACCACGACTTACTCTTTATCGCCTGCTGCACTGCCACCGTATATATCCATTACCGGGGGTCCACGATGGCGATCACTGTGGGATAGCAATAAACTAAATTCCGGTCCAATGATGAAAAAGATTCCATTAATTAAATGGAAGGAAGGCTTTTTCTATAATTTTTCAACGCATTCACACTTCCCGATAAAACTCTCTCAAACCACAGCCGTATTACAGCATTTCAAGTTCTTTTCTTTCTTTACCGAGCTAGCTGAAAAAGAGGCCGAGCGAGGGGATCGCAGACAAACAAAAGATTATCAAAACTACGCCAGCAAACTCTCATCTGATAATCCCTGCTTTTTTGGTTCGGCATCAAAACTCTATACCGATTCAACTGATTTTGTGCGTGCTGGTATAGTGTCCGTGTCAGAGAAATGGAAAAACACTACGAAAAATGAAGCTGATAATCTAACATCACTTGTAATCCAAAAAACTATCGCCAGACCAAATGAAAACAGCGTATTAAATCTGAACGATTCAGGTATGGGGCTGGGTTCACTGGCATTTCTTTGGCCACACATAAACAACGAAGCGAAAACTGAAGTTCAAACTGGCAATATTAAACCGTTGCCTGTGCAGGATATAACAAAGGCAGTAGAACGGCATGCCTCGAATGTCACTCTCATAGATATAAAAAATAATAAACTACTTCTTAAAATAGAGCCACTCGTTTGGACACATCACCGCTATCGATTCACGGTCATGATTGCTAGTAACGGAATCGTTATCGACTGTCTGGATATTAGCAAGCAATCGTGCGGTGAGAATATTCTTACAAATAGTTTTGACGCTTCAATCTATGAATTCGATATTGGAGAAGAAACTAAAATTCACGCTTATATAAATAAATTTTCCGATACCACACCAAGACTCAACTTCTTACTAATGGCTGAGTCAGGCGAAGAAGTTACAGAATGCGCCGGTTATATAGGAAATCCGGTTAAAGATCTACCACCAACTAAATCTATTAAAAGAGGTAAGGTAAATCACCTATCCAGCCAGTCGTCTTCCGTGCGAGACAACAACCAGTTTTTCGACGGCGTATTGGAGAGCGTAAATGACGGTACCTTACGCGGTTGGGCAGTACAAAAGCTTCCTTCAAATCCGTTTGTGATGTTTAACTGGGATATTCCAGTAAGTATTTACCTAAACGACTGGTATGTCGGTGAAACTACATACACCTATTCCCGGAAAGATTTATCCTTCGAACGTATTAAACGCGACGGTGGAGCTATCATCACTTGTGAGGAGCGACCAGGCTTTGGTTTCGATTTTCCATTGCCGATCAACTTCTTTATCGAAAAAGGAATAACAGATTTTTCTTTGGAAGTCCGGATAGCAAGAAGAAACGTTGTACTGGCAAGATCACCGTGCCGCTGGAGCGGACAGGACGCCCGTTGGGATAATGAGAAACAGTGTTGGCTCGAACCCGGAACACCAGTGCAAACTACCGATCTACAAATAGAGAACTAGTGTCTGCCGGCATTCTATTTTTCTTTAATGTGATTGCAAGCAAGCATACTATTAGATTGACTAACCGGACTACGCTTGGTACGGATTTTGATCCCCGGTGACAATAGAAAGCGTTTTAATCAAATTTTTACGTTATCTGTGGGCTGGCATAAACATCAACCTGTAAAAAGGTCAGTCACTAACATCACTAATATATCTTTGACTCAG